>NZ_CP109445.1:1013571-1351428 GCF_036227245.1 Streptomyces sp. NBC_01477 | reverse complement strand
CCGACGCGGAGCACGGCGGCCTTGCCCACGACGCCGACCACCTGGAGCCGCAGCTTGTTGACGCCCCCCTTCGCGCCCGCGTCGCACGTCAGGTCCATGAAGCCGGCGGCGTACTCCGACGGACCGGTGATGGTCATCTCGCACCCGCCGTCGGAGGAGAACTGCGACGTGATCATCGGTGCGGTCAGCATGACCGCGTGGTCCCCGACCTCGGTGACCGTGATCCGGCCGACGCCGGACCGCTCGGGCACCGGAATAGTGGCGCCCCGGGTCACCCGGACCTCGCAGCGTCCGTCCCGGCACCGATCCGTATGCGTGCCGTCCGCCGGGTCGGGCAGTGTCGGGGCGGGCGAGGGGCCGGCGGACGTGGGTGTGGGCGACGGGCCGGCGGACGTGGGCGCGGCCGAGGGCGATGTGCGGGACGCCGGTGTCGTACGGCCCGCGCTGCCGGAACTGTCGGAGCTGTCGGACCCGCACGACACGAGGACGGCGGCCAAGGCCGCGAACAGCGCGGCGCGGACGAGGGGTCCCCGGGTGAGCGGGAGGGAACGGTCTGGGGCCGCGGAGGGCAGGCGGATCATGCGCACAGCCAAACCCACCCGCCGCGGGACCGGTCCCGAAGCCGCACGACACGTACGAGTGTCCGACTCGCGGCGCCGCCGGTGCTACAGGATGGTCGTGACGGCGCTGTAGGCCGGATCGCTGGTCCCGGACGTGCCGTCGGGGAAGGCGACCGCGGCGATGGCGCCCGTCCGGTAACTGCCGGAACTGTAGACGTACTCGGTGTCGGCGGCGGCGGTGAGGGTGGAATAGGTCACCCGCTCGTTCGAGGAGAGCGCCGTGGTGCCCCTGAACAGGACGACCAGCAGGTCGATCGAGTTCACGACGTTGTCGCAGGAGACGTGCGCCAGCCCCTCGATCCCGCTGGGATACGGGAACGGACCGCCGTAGAAGCGGAACGGGTTGGAGGCGATGACGTTGCAGGTGATGGTGATGGCGGGGGACACGCTGGGCGAACGGGTGACGGTGACGCGTGTGGAACCGGTCCCCGCCCGGTAGGTGCTGACGTACGGCGGGATGACGAACGTCGTACTGGTGCCGGTGTGCTGGGCGGCGGCTGCCTGCGGCGCCGACGCCTCGGCGGCCGGGACGGCGGCCAGGGTGCCGGCGGCCATGAGCGCGGCGACCGTCGCGGCGCTCAGCGCGGAACGGGTGGCCAGATGTCTTCTCTTCGGCGACATGCTGTCTCCTCGGCTTCGCCGCGGAATTCCGCGGCTGGTTTCCCGGTGTCGGTGGGCGGTCCTCGCGGGCGGATGCGGACGGGCCGGGGAACCGTGCCTGGCGGGCGCCTTGTGAGGACGTGGTGCCGGCGGTTCCCGCGATCCGGGCGATGCCACGAGCGGAACCGCCGTGCGGTGAACGGCGTTTCGGCCTCGCGGTAGTGGCGCGGAGTCGTTCTCGGCGGCGCGCGTTCGGCCATGACGCCGAAGAATCCCCCCGTGGAATTCCCGTGATGCGTACGTATGGTGGGTTCCGCCCGAGTACGGCGTCAAGCCGGGAAAGTCACGTTGTCCGGAAAGCGGCGAAACGGGCATGACGGAAGGGTGTGGCGCGGCGTCAGGGATACGAGCCACCCGGCGGACGTGGAGGGAGGGCGGCCCACCCGCCCGCCGTCGCTCCTACCGCACGGGGCGGGATGCGGGAGTTTCCGGAGCGCCCCATGAGGGGCCTGCCGCGCCCGGCCCGGACGCGGAGGGGCCGCGGCACACCGGGCGGGCGCCGCGCGCCGCGTACGTGAAGATGTCCGAAATCCCGCGTACGGCACCGTACTTCGCGCCATGCGTGCGGCGCGCCCACCGCCGGATCGCGCCACGCGCTGCCGGTCGGCTTCGCGCCGCCGGCCGGAGCAACCGGAAGCCGTTGAACTCCATCCTCCCCTGTGACCACATCACTTACAGGGGGAGTCACCGGTGACAGAGCAGGGGGAGGACCACCGTTCGGTGGAGAGCGGCGGGGCGAGGCGCCGTACCGTCACAAAAGCGCTGTGGGGAGCGGGGATAGCCGTCGCGGCCACCGCCGCGATGATCGCCGTCACCGTGCCGGGAGGTGCCGCCGCGCGCGGCGACCGCTCGGGCAGCGCCGCCGCATCAGCGGGGCAGTCGGGCAGCGGCCAGGACCGGAGCGGGGACGGCGCCGCCGCAGCCGAGAACGGAGCACCGCAGGGGCCGCAGACCGGTGTCGGGCCGCTGACGAAGGACGAGGTCGACCGGGCCAAGTCCCTCGCTTTGCGGCACGGAGTACCGCGCGACTCGCTGACGGCCGAGCGGACGCAGGGCGCGGAATATCTGGACGCCGACCTGGTCGAGCCGCCGGACTCCGCGGGCGCCGCGCCGCGCCGCGTCGAGGTGCTGTTCTACGACTACGGGCACGACCAGCTCGTCAAGCAGACGGTCAACCTGGACACGGCGACGGTGGAGCGCACCGACACGGCGACCGGCGTCCAGCCGCCGCCGTCCAGTGACGAGACCGGGCAAGCCGCCGGCCTGCTCATCAAGGACCCGCTCGGCAAGGGCCTGCGCACCGACTTCACCGCGGCGACCAAGGGGCAGACCCTCACGTCGCCCGACCAACTGCGCCTGCGCGGGATGTCGTTCGACACCGACGAGCAGTCGGCGCCCGCCGGCCTCGGCAAATGCGGGCACGACCGCTGCGTGCGGCTGTTCACCCAGGTGAAGAACGGGCCCTGGATCGACACGACCGACTACGTCGTCGACCTCAGCGACCACACCGTCGGCCGGATCAACTGAGAGTGGAGAACCAGGCAATCATGCGCACCTTCAACAGCGGCGTCCGCCGCGCGTTCGGCGCGGCCTCGGCGCTCCTGCTGCTGCCCGCCCTGGCCGTCGGGGCGACCGGCGGCCCCGCGTCAGCCACCCCCGGCACCGCCCCCGCCACGGCGGTCCGGGCGGCCCCCGCCCCGAACACCTGCGGTACCGCCCGGCCGATCACCAAGACGCTGCCCAGCGGCACGAAGTGGACCATGTGCTGGCGTATCAGCGGCACCAAGGGGCTGGTCCTGGAGAAGATCGCCTACCAGCCGAAGAAGGAGCCCAAGCCGCTCGCCGTGCTCGCCTCCGCGGCTCTCGCCCAGGTCAACGTGCCCTACGACTCGGGCACGACGGAGTACAACGACCTGTCCGACATCGGGTTCGGCAACACCGCCGTCGACATCGGCCCCTCGGAGTGCCCCGGCGGCGCCATCAGCTCGGCGTACGTCCCGCAGCAGGAGAAGAACGTCAAGGCGCTGTGCGTCACGACCGCGCCGCACGGCTACGCGTACCGCGCCGACGACTACGACGCGCACGGCAACCCGAAGAAGTACACCGCGCAGGGCAGCGACCTGGTGGTCTTCTCCGTCTCCCAACTCGGCTGGTACGAGTACGTCACCCAGTGGAATTTCTCCGACGACGGCACCATCACCGCCAAGGTCGGCGCCACCGGCGACCTCTCACCGGGTGACTACAGCGGCCAGGGCACCGGCTGGCCGATCGGCAAGGGCGACCACGACCGGGCCACCAGCCACTACCACTCCGTCTTCTGGCGGCTGGACTTCGACCTGGACGGTTCGTCCAAGGCGAAGGTCCAGCAGTACGACACCAAGCAGGCGGGCCACGGCGACGGTTCGGCCATCCTGAAGACCGCCATGACGCCCGTGGCCAAGGAACTGGCCGCCACCTCCGCGCTGCGCCGCTGGTGGCGGGTGGTCTCCACCGCGGGTAAGAACAGCGACCAGCACCCGCGGTCATGGGAACTGGTCCAGCAGCACTCCGACCACTACGACGCGCACGCCTACACCTCGAAGGACGTGTACTTCACCCAGTACCGGGCTTGCGAACAACTGGCCAGCGGCAACGCCGACCCCGCGTGCGCCGGGCGCGGCACCTCCGTCGACAAGTGGACGAACGGCGAGACCCTGACCCACCCGGTCATGTGGGTCAACGTGGGTTTCCACCACATCCCGCGCGACGAGGACCGGACCCCGATGCCGATGCACTGGCAGGGCTTCCAGCTGGCCCCCCGCGATGTCACGGCGATGAGCCCGCTCACCCCGGAGGCGCTCGCCGGGAACAACGGCCAGGGCCACTGACCCGCCGACCCACTCCAGCGCACCGCGGCAGGGCGAACCGGGTACGCCACCGGCGCGCCCTGCCGCGTTCCGATTCCCGGCATCCCGGCTTACACCAAGGACGGCCGGGGCGGCGGACGCGAGCCGCCCCGATCGGCTGGTGCGGGGGTCCTCGCCGGGTTCCCGCGCCGGCCGGCCGGGCGGCGCGGAATCTAGGCCAGGAGGTTCATCGGCACGAAGCCGATCGCCCGGCCTTCCGGGTCCAGCAGCCGTCCCATCAGCTTCACCGTGCGCAGCACGACCGCGCGGTCGGCGATCCGCAGATGGGGCAGGGCCGCGGTGAGGCGTACCTCCAGGGCCTGGGCGTCCATCAGGGAGGACACCCAGACCGTGGCGATCAGATTCCGCGGCCCGGCCAGCCCCAGGCACTGCCTGATCTCCGCGAGCTTGGCCAACTCCCGCGAGGACGGGCTCGTCCGGTGGTCGGGCCGCACCGGGGACTGCACCGTCCCGGCCGGCACCCGGCGCATCGATGTCCACGGGAACGCGATACTCCCGGGCTTCATCGACTGCCACGTCCACATGGCCGCTCCCGGAACGGCGCTGAGCCACGCCGAGCTGGCCGGCCTGCCGTCCAGTCTGGCCACCTTCCTGGCCGCGCCCCGGATGAGGCACACCCTCGAAGCCGGTGTCACCACCGCGCGGGACCTCGGCGGCGCCGACGCCGGACACCGGCGGGCCGTCGAATCCGGGCTGCTGGTCGGACCCCGGCTGCTGGTCGCGGTCGCCATGCTCAGCCCGACCGGTGGACACGGGGACTTCCGGGCCGGCAACGACAACCGCCCCCCGGACAACGCCATGGGCCGGCTGGCCGACGGACCCGCCGAATGCCGCAAGGCCGTCCGGAGCGTGCTGCGCCAGGGCGCCGACTGCGTCAAGATCGCGGCGACCGGCGGTGTGTGGAGCCCCACCGACCAGCCCGACGACGACGGTTTCCTGGAGGACGAGATCCGCACGATCACGCAGATCGCCGCCGGGCACCGCGGAAAGAAGGTCGCCGCCCACGCCCAGGGCCGGGACGGGATCCTCAACGCCGTACGCGGCGGTGTCGACAGCGTCGAGCACGGCTACGAGATCGACGACCAGGCCATCGACCTGATGCTGGAACGCGGCACCTTCCTCGTCCCGACCCTCACCACCGCCAACACCGACCCGGACCCCGGGAAGGCCGCCCCCTGGGCGTACGCGAAGAAGAGGCACTGGCAGGACATCGCCCGGCGGCACATCCCGCGCGCCATCGAACGCGGGGTGCGGGTCGCGATGGGAACCGACTGCGGCATCGCCGAGCACGGCACCAACCTGCGGGAACTCGGGTACCTCGTGGACTGCGGCATGACCCCGATGGACGCGCTGCGGGCCGGTACCAGCGAGGCCGCCGAGCTCCTGGGACTCACGCACGAGATCGGCACCCTGGAACCCGGCAAGCGCGCCGACGTCGTGATCGCCCGCGGCAATCCGCTCGAGGACATCGGGTCGCTCGGCGACCCCGGGAACATCCTGCTGGTCATGAAGGACGGCGTGGCGCACAAGGACGTCGAAGGCCTCGCCGCCTGACCGCGGGTGAGGTGCGGGGGCCGGTGGCGGCTGTGCGGCGCCACCGGCCCCGAAAACCAGTGGAGCCGCGCCACCGCGGGCCGTTACCGTGCTTCCGCCCGCAGTCACCCCGTCAAGGACGTGCCGTTGTACACCAAGTGAGACCACCCGAGCGCTGATCCGTCGCGCGTCGCACCTGTGCGCCGCGCTCCCTTTCGCTGCGGTCCTCTCACTGGAACCGGTGTGTCTCTGTGTCCACGAACTGGGTGGCCATGTCCACCTGCCCGCTGATCCCTCCCCGCCGTTGCCACAGGTGCGCCCTGCACGACAACGGCGTCGGCAACGCCCCCGGCCCGGCAGCCGAACTGCTCCAGGAGCCGGTCGTACGGCGCCGCGGCGTGCCGCTCGACCCGGGCCGAAGCGAGCGGCCGGCCTGGCAGTCCCCGTACGGTCCGCCGCCGCACCGGCCCCACCGCGGCCGGTGGGCGCCCGTACCGGTGCCGGCCAGGTCCCGGTCCGCCCTGCGGCGCGGAAACCCCTGCGGCCGGTGCGACTGACCGCCGAGGGCTCGGCCTCTCGCGGGCCCGAGGTCAGGCGCCGCTCCGGACGGGGCCGACGAGGGTGCCGGCGGCCACCGTGAGCGCGCCCTCGGCGTAGGAGGTGCCGGGGATCTCCCCGTCCGGGGCACGGAGTGTGAACGCGGCCTCGTCCGCGAGGGCGCCGGGGCCGCCGCTGGGGACCTGGATGTCGAAGTGCACCGGGCGGCCCGGGCCGAAGGCCACCGCGGTCTGCTGGCTGCCGTAGCGGCCGGCGGTGATTCCGCTGTCGGTGCCGTCGTGCGAGAACCGCAGGCCGGTGGGCGAACCGGCCAGCTCGCACGGCTCGTACCCGCGCGGCGCCGTCAACGTGACGCGGTAGTGGCGGTGGCCTGCGGTGTTGTCCGCCTCGGTGATCGTCGCTGTGTGGTTGGCCGGACGGCAGGCCGAGGGAGCATCGCTCCCTCGGCCCGCCGCCGGGCCGGCCTGCGCGACTCCCGCACCGGCTCCGCCCGCCAGCACAGCGGCGGCGAGGGTGACGGCAATTCTTCGGTCGGTACGCATCGGGGACGCTCCTTGCCTTGCTCGATGGCGCTGCGGGTGTTCTCCGCCAGAACCACGGTCGACACCATTGCTACCCGCCCCCCTTCGCGGAAAATGTCCCGGAATCGCCATAATCGCGGCTCCGTGGGACTCGCCCAGGGCGGAACCTCGCTCCTTGTGTGCGCGAGCCCCGCGCCCCTATCATCCTGAACATGTTCACTGAACACGTTCATTCACGGTCGGTGAAACGGGAGGCGACCCGGCTCAAGGTGCTGGCGTCGGCCGAACGGCTCTTCCGCGGGCAGGGGTTCGGCGCCGCCACGATCCGGCAGATCGCCGCCGACGCCGAGGTGAGCACCGGCACCGTCATGTCGGTCGGCGACAAGGACGCTCTGCTCGTCGCCATCTTCGACACCTGGATCGCCGCCGTGCACCACGGCCGGGACGACCAGCAGGAGCAGGGCAGCCCGACACCGCTGACCCCGGCCGCCGCGGTCCAGGAGGTCATGGACCTCGTCGCACCCTTCATCGACTACTTCGCCCTCGACTTGGAGCTGTCCAGGGAGTACGCCGCGGTCATCGTGCGCGGCGCCCACGAGTCAGAGGTCTTCCACGCCCTCGCCAGGACCTTGATCGCCGAACTCGAAACCCTGCTGGCCCGCACGCCGCTCACCGCCACCGAAGCGGGCGCCGGCGCGCGCACCGTCTACTTCGCCTATCTCGGCATCCTCATGACCATCGGCAACGGCGCGCTCGACCAGCCGGCCGCGATCGCCCAGTTCCAAGAACTGATCCGTTTCGTCGTCCGCCACGAAGGAAATCGACCATGACCGGCACACCTGACCCCTGGTGGCCCACCGCGCTGCTCGCCGTGGCGCTGTTCTCGGACGCGATCCTGTCGGTGCGTCCCCCGGTGTTCATCCAGCAGTGCCTGGACGGAGTGCGCTTCCCCCGCGAGTGGTGGTGGACGCTCATAGTGATCAAGCTCCTGGCGGCGGCCGGGCTCGTCGCCGGACTCAGATACGCCGGGGTCGCCGTCACGGCCAACGCCGCGGTGATCGCCTACTTCGTATGCGCCGGCTACGCCCACTACCGGGCGCGATTCCTGAAGCAGGAGTTCTGGCTGAACTGCCTGGGCATGCTCGCGCTGTCGATCGCCGTCCTGTTCCTGTCGCACGCATCCGCGATCTGACGGCCGCCTGGCCGGGCGGCACGTCGGTACGTTCGCCGCGGTCGACGCCCCCCGCCTCCCGGGCACGCTCCGAACCGGTGGTGTTCACGGGATACGGCCAGGGGAAGCCGGGTGGCCCGCCGAACGAGTGGTGAAAGCGGTCCCGGCGGGACATGGTGACGCGCGGTGGAATGGAGGGGAAGGATGCGGAGCGCCTCTTCCAGCGGGTCGCCGTAGCGCCGAGGAAGGACTCACCATGCGAGCCGACAAGCTCGGGATCTATCTGAACGACCATCTCGCCGGTGCCACCTTCGGCGTGGGAATCGCGCTCAGGATGGCGCACCAGCACCGCCGCGCGGCACGAGGCGCCGTCCTGGAACGCATCGCGCGGGAGATCGCCCAGGACCGGCAGACCCTCCTCGACATCATGGACTCACTCGGTGTGCCTGCCCGCCGGTACAAGATCGCCGGGGGCTGGGTGGCCGAGCGGCTCGGACGCCTGAAGCCCAACGGTGTCCTCTACCGGCGCTCCGGACTGAGCACGTTCATCGAACTGGAGACCCTTCGGCTGGGAGTCGAGGGGAAGACCCTGGTCTGGCAGACCCTGCTGGCCGTGGCCACGGGCGAGGGCCACCTCGACGAATCCCGGTTGAGGAGTCTGCTCGACAGGGCCCGGAACCAGAAGGACGAGCTGGAAGAGCTGCGCCTCAAGGCGGCGTCGGTCGTCTTCTCCTCCGACTCGGCGGGAGCGGCCTCCCCCACGTCGTGACCGTGCGGCGTCCACGGCGGGGGAGGGCCCCCGGAGGCTCGCTCCTCGTCGCCGCCCTGGCCGCCCGCGGCCACGAGCCGGTCGTACGAGGGCCTGCGGTAGGTTGCCCGCCATGACTGAACTCGGCCCCGTCGCCTGGCCGCCTGCCCCGATCAGGACCGGGCGGCTCGTGCTCCGGGAGCCCGAGGCCCGGGACCGGGCGGCGATCGTCGAGCTGTTCACCTCGCCTGAGGTGGGTACGTACATCGGCGGCCCTCGGCCGCGTGCGGAGTTCGAGCGCGCGGTGCCCGCCGAGCCCCGGCGGCGCCCCGGCCTTTTCGCGGTCGACCTCGACGGGGCGATGATCGGCATCGTCACGCTCGACCGGCGCGACGCGGAGCGTCCTGGGCACATCCGTCCGGAGTCCGGCGAGGCCGAACTCGGCTACATGTTCCTGCCGCAGGCGTGGGGACACGGATACGCCGCCGAGGCGTGCGCGGCGGCACTCGACTGGTTCGCCGACGCGCTCCCCGGCGAGCCGGTGGTGCTCACCACCCAGACCGCCAACGACCGCTCGATGCGCCTCGCGGCGAAGCTGGGCTTCACCGAGGTGGACCGGTTCGAGGAGTACGCCGCCGAGCAATGGTTCGGCCTGCGATCCCCGGCCACACCGTCCGCCTGACCTCGCGCCGGATCCCCGAGGCCGCAGCGCGCAGGCCGTGACCGCGAGGGCGGCACGGCCTCCGCGGCATGGGGAGCGGCCGACCGACATGGCATGGGACCGATGGTTCGGACCAGAGGCAGGCCGTCGCGGGTCCCCCACGAGGGGCACGGCGGGCGTGGAGGTCGTCCGCTGCGGGGACTTGCGGCTGGGCGGGTGGAGATTCCCTGGCCAGAGCTGAGTAATACCAGTGGTCTATTTAGGTTACCGAGCTGTGATACCAAAGGGTTGACCAGTGGTTGCTACCAGATTTAACGTGAGTGAACTCACCCCGCTACAAATGGCTCAGAGGTGGACGAAACTCCTATGAACGTTACTTCTCATTCACGCCGCAGACGCATGGCCGTTGCGGGCGTGGCCGCGGCTGGAGCCCTCGTACTCGCTGCGTGCTCGTCGGGCGGCTCCGGCGGCACGGACGGAGCGCCCGGCTCGACCGGGAGCTCCGGCGGCGGCAAGTCCAAGAAGCCGATCGTCGCGCTGCTGCTCCCGGAGAACGCCACCGCCCGGTACGAGGCGCGGGACAAGCCGACGTTCGAGAAGCAGCTCGCGGAGAGCTGCCCCACATGCCAGCTCCGCTACTACAACGCGGCCGGGGACGCCGGCAAGCAGCTCAGCCAGGCCGAGTCGGCGTTGACCGAGGGGGCGGGCGTGCTGGTGATCGACCCCGTCGACTCCAAGGCCGCAGGGGCCGTGGTCGCCAGCGCCCGCCGCCAGGGTGCGAAGGTCATGAGCTACGACCGCGTCATCTACAACGCGGGCGTGGACTACGGGGTGAAGTTCGACAACGTCCAGCAGGGCGCCGTCGGCATGCAGTCGCTGCTCGACAAGCTGAAGAAGGACGGCAGGACCTCCGGCAACGTCGTCATGATGAACGGCGACCCCGTCGACTCGGGCGCCAAGCCGGAGAAGGACGGCGCGCACAGCGCCGTCGACAAGTCCGGCTTCAAGGTCGCCGCCGAGTACGACACCAAGGGCTGGTCGGCCGCCAACGCGCAGAACCAGATGCAGCAGGCCATCACCAAGCTGGGCGCGGCCAACATCGCCGGGGTCTACGCGGGCAACGACGGCATGGCCACCGGTGTCGTCGCCGCGCTCAAGAGCGCGGGCGTCACCCCGATGCCGCCCGTCACGGGTCTGGACACCCAGCTCGACGCGATCCAGAACATGGTCGCGGGCGACCTGTACGAGAGCACGTACCTGCCGGTCGAGACCGAGGCGCGGATCGGCGCCAAGGCCGCCGCCGCGCTCGCCACCGGGAAGAAGCCCGACGGTGACCTGCTCAACGGCACCATCGACGACGGCGCCGGCAAGGTGCCCGCCTACCTGCTGCAGTCCATCGCCGTGACGATGGACAACATGAAGGAGATCCTGCTCGACAGCGGGTATCTGACCGTCGACCAGATCTGCACGGCCGACTACAAGAAGGCGTGCGCCAAGGCAGGACTCGCCAAGTGACCTCGTTGCCCACCGGCGATGCCGCCCAGGTCGTGGCAGTCGACCTGGGCGGTACCACCGTCCGCGCGGCGCTCGTCGACCGCAGCGGGGCCCTGACCGCCCGGCTCAAGGAGCCCGTCCGGCACGGCGCGGCGCACGAGCAGGTCGCCGACCTCATGACCCGGATCGCGGCCGGCACGGACGCCGTCTCGGCGGTCGTCGGCCTGCCGGGGCGGGTGGACCACCTCCAGGGCCGTCTGCACGTGGCGCGGAATCTGCCGTCCGCCGACCTCGGCCGCCTGTCGGCCGCGCACCTGGGCGACGTCACAGGACTGGCCGTCGAGCTGGCCGGCGACGCCGAGCTGGCCGCGATCGGCGAGGCGTACTACGGCGCCGGAGCCACCACCGGGACGACCGCGTACCTCACCCTCTCGACGGGGGTCGGCGCGGCGGTCGTGAGCGACGGCCGCGTGCTGTCGGGACGCGTGTCGGGCTTCCAGATCGGGTTCCTGCACCTGTTCGGCGCCGGGCGCCCCATGATCGAGGACCTCGGCTCCGGGCAGCGGGTGCGCGAGGCCGCGCGCGAACTCGGCAGGGACGTCGACTACCGCGCCCTGACCGAGCTGGCCTCCGGGACCGGCACCGCCCCACCAGAGCGGCACGCCCGCGAGCTGGCGTCCGGCGCCCTCGCCGACATCGCCGACGTGGCGTCCGCCGCCGCGATCCTGCTGTGCCACGTCGTCTCGCCCGACGTGCTGGTGGTCGGCGGCGGGCTCGCCCGCGCGGCCGGCGCCCACCTTCTCGACGAGCTGGACCGTCGCATCCGCGACACCGCGGCCTCGCACGTCTCCTGGGACGTCGAGGTACGCGCCGCCCTGTGCGGTGACGACGCCGGCCTCGCCGGCGCGGCCGCGTGGCACCTCGCCCAGCCGCCCGCGGTCGCCGCCGCGGCGGACCGACGCAGCATGAAAGGAGACCGCCGATGACGTTGACCGTTGAAAAGGCAGGAGACAGTCCGCCGCCCGTGCTCGAACTGGAGCACATCAGCAAGAGCTTCGGCGCCGTGCAGGCGCTCAGCGACGTCAGCATGAGCGTCGCCGTAGGAGAGGTCGTGGCGCTCGTCGGCGACAACGGGGCGGGCAAGTCCACCCTGATCAAGACGATCGCCGGCGCGCACCCCCGCGACGGCGGCACCATGACGGTGAACGGCGAGCAGGTGTCCCCGCGCAAGCCCACCGACTCCACGCGCCTCGGAATCGCGACGGTCTACCAGGACCTCGCGCTGTGCGACAACCTCGACATCGTCGCCAACCTCTTCCTCGGGCGCGAGAAGCACCACGGGGGTTTCCTGAGCGCGCTCGACATGGAGCAGGTCGCCGTCGACCTGCTCAAGCGGCTCTCCGTCAGGATCAAGGACCTGCGCGCACCCGTCTCGTCGCTCTCGGGCGGCCAGCGCCAGTCGGTCGCCATCGCGCGGTCCCTGCTCGGTGACCCGCGGCTGGTCATCCTGGACGAGCCCACCGCCGCGCTCGGCGTCGAGCAGACGGCCGAAGTCCTCGAACTCATCGAGCGGCTGCGCGCCGAGGGGCACGCCGTCCTCATGGTGAGCCACAACCTCGCCGACGTCTTCGACGTGGCGGACCGGATCGTCTGCCTGCGGCTCGGGCGCAGCGTCACCGAATTCCCCGTCGAGGGGACCACAGAGGAGCAGGTCGTCGCCGCCATCACGGGCGTCGCCGACAGCAGTGCCCACAAGCGCCGGAAGCGGCGCCGCGACCGGGCCGAGGAAGGATGACCGTGACCACCGACACCGCCACCGGACTCACCCAGCCCGGCGTCCTGCCGCCGGAGCCGCCGACGGAGGGGAGCTGGCTGCGCGAGCGCGTCCAGCACCTGCGTACCGGCGACTTCGGGCCGCTGCCCGTCATCCTCGGCCTCATCGTCATCTCGCTGGTCTTCCAGATCGCGAACGGGCGGTTCCTCTCGCCGCAGAACCTCTCCAACCTGAGCCTGCAGATCGCCTCGACCGGCGTCATCGCGCTCGGCATCGTGTTCGTCCTGATCATCGGGGAGATCGACCTCTCCGCCGGATCGGTGAGCGGCATCACCTCCGCCTCCATGGTCGTGCTGAGCATCAACATGGGCTGGCCGCCGGTCCTGGCGATCGTCCTGGCGATCGTCTTCGGCGCCGCGATAGGCCTCTTCCACGGGTTCATCTTCACCAAGCTCGGCGTCCCGTCGTTCGTCCTGACCCTGGGCGGCCTGCTGGCCTGGCAGGGCGGCCAGCTCCTGGTCCTCGGCAACCAGGGCACGATCAACATCCCCTACAACGGCGCGATAGCCTCGCTCGCCAACACCACGCTCCCCGCGTGGATCGGCTACGTGATCGCCGTCGTCTACGCGGTGGGGGCGTTCGGCACGACCTTCCTCACCGCCAGGCGGCGGCGCGAGCGCGGACTCTCCGTGCGGCCCCTCACCGGGGGCCTGATACGCGCGTCCGTGGTCACGGTCGTGATCCTCGCGGCGACGATCGTCTTCGCGCAGTGGCACGGCATCCCCCTGTCGCTGATCATCTTCGTCGGGCTCGTGGTGCTGGTCGACGTACTGCTGCGCGGTACGACGTTCGGCCGCAAGCTGTTCGCCGTCGGCGGCAATGCCGAGGCGGCCCGGCGCGCGGGCATCCAGGTCGGCACGGTCAAGGTCATCGCCTTCACGATCGCCTCGTCGCTCGCCGCCTTCGGCGGTGTGCTCGCGGCCTCGCGACTGTTCGCGGTCAACCAGGCCAGCGGCGGCAGCGACATCCTGCTGAACGCGATCGCCGCCGCGGTCATCGGCGGCACCAGCCTGTTCGGCGGGCGCGGCAGCGCGTATTCCGCACTGCTCGGCATGCTCGTCATCGGAGCGGTGTCCAACGGCATGGATCTGCTCAACCAGACCTCCGCCGTCAAGTACGTGATCACCGGCGCTGTCCTCGTCGCCGCCGTCGTGATCGATTCCCTGGCGCGACGGGGAAGGGCGGCTAGCGGCCGATGAGCGTCAACGCGTTTCTGCGACAGGGCTTCGTCCCCTTCGAGGAGGGGGTGCTCGACCAGGCCGGCCGGCTCACCGGGATCGCCCCGGTGCTGCGCGAGCGGGCGCTCGCCGCGGCGGCCCTCGTCGGCCGGCCCGCCCAGGCCACGTTCATCGGCATCGGCGCGAGCCTCGCGGCGCTCGCCGCACCGGTCGCCCACCTGTCGGCACGCGGCATCCCCAGCGTCCGGCTCAACGCGGCCGAGGCGGGTCCGTTCGATGACAGCGCCACGCTCGTCGCGCTGTCCCAGTCGGGCCGCAGCCGCGAGACGGTCGACGTGATGCGCGCGGCCCCGGGCCGCAAGCTCGCGGTCGTCAACGTCACCGACTCGCCGATGGCCGCCGCCGCCGACTCGGTGCTCACCCTCGGCGACCTGCCCGACAGCCTCGCCTCGACCATCGGGTTCACCGCCTCGGTGATGGCCGTGTCGATGCTCGCCGAGACCTGGACCGACGGCGAACCGTCCGCGTCGTGGCTCAGCCTGGGGGAGCGGCTGGCCGAATTCCGCACGGCGACCTCCGAGCGGGCCGAGGAGATCGCGGACCTCCTGTCGGCCGCGTCGATCATCGACCTGGTCGCGCCGGCGGACCAGCACGGTGTGGCCGAAGGCGGCGCGCTGCTGCTGCGCGAGGTGACCCGGGTGCCCGCGGCGTCCTTCGAGACGCGGCAGTATCTGCACGGGCTGATGGAGTCGACCCACCCCTCGACCCTGCACATCGTTCTCGACGGTCCCGACGACGGGCAGATCGTCCGGGCCCTCGGCTCGCTCGGCCGCCAGATCGTCGAGCTGCGTACCGGCACGCACGTCACCCACGGCGAACGGACCCTGGTCGTACCGATCGAGGCGCACAGCCCGCTGGAGATACCGGTCTTCGTGGCCGCGCTGCTGCAACAGGTGGCGCTGCGCTCGGCGCGGGCGCGGGGGATCGATCCCGACGAATTCCTCTTCCTCGACACCGGCACCAAGCTCGACGACGGCGAATAGCCGCCACCGGCCCGGCCGCCGGACGACCGCCTCCGCGCCGCGCGGCACGGGCCGCCCAATACGTCCTTCTCACTCAATCCCAACGGACACAATCGGGGTCATGTCTACTTCGCCAGCACTGCACCGCAAGGTGGCGCAACACCTCAGGGAACGCATCGAGTCGGGGGTGATCGCGCCCGGTTCGAGGATGCCCTCCGAGCGGGTTCTCGCCGAGCAGTTCGACGTCAGCCGGGTCACCGTCCGCCAGGCGCTGAAGGATCTGGAGGTCGCCGGCCTGGTCAAGGTCGTCGCGGGCGCCCGGTGGGTGCCGGCGGAGACGTCCGCGCCGGCCTCGCTCCGGCCCGCCGGGTACGAGGCGGAGTCGATCGAGGAGGGCGCCACCGGGCTGGTGAGCTTCTCGGACCTCGCGGCCGCGAACGGCCTGACCTCCAGCTCGAAAGTGCTCAAGTGCCTCACCCGGGCCAGCTCGCTGGACGAGGCGGACCTGCTGAGCATCGCGCCGGGCGCCCCCCTCGTGGAACTGGTGCGGCTGCGGCACCTCGACGGCATCCCCACCCTGATCGACTTCTCCCTCGTCCCGGAGGGCCTGGCGCCCGGCCTGGGCGAGCACGACTTCTCGACCGCTTCCCTGTACGGCACGCTCGCCGAGCAGTACGGCCTGCACGCGGTCAGAGCCGACTGCGTCATCGAGGCGCGCGACGCGAGCGCCGAGATCGCCGAGAGCCTCGGCCTTGCTCCGGGCGGCTCCGTCCTGGAGATCGTCCAGACCACGTTCGACGAGAACCGCCGGGTCGTGCAGTGGTGCCGCAGCGTCTACCGCGGCGACCGCTACCGCTTCCGCGCCACCCTCCAGGGCCATCCCGGCGGCGCGTACCGCCCCCAAGCCGCGGAGCCGACCGGCCGCGGCGCCGTTCCCCATATAGCGAGGTTGTACCCATGAGAGTTTCCGCACGTGGCGCCGTCATCGCCGGCGCCTGGGTGAAGGGCGACATCGAGGTCGACGACGGACGGCTGGTACGTGCCGGCCTGCCGTCGACCGGCACGGGCTACGTCCTGCCCGGCCTGGTGGACCTCCAGGTCAACGGCTACGGCGGGGTCGACTTCAACGCCGCGACGGCCGAGGACTTCGAGCGGGCGTTCGCGGCGCTCACCCGGGACGGCGTCCTCCACGTACAGCCCACCGTCATCACCGACTCCGAGGACAACGTCGTCCGCCAGCTCCGGGTGCTCGGCAAGCTCCAGGAGTCGGCGCCGCGCGGCGCGAAGGTCGTCGGCGTGCACGCCGAAGGACCGTTCCTGTCCCCGCACCACCGCGGCGTGCACCGCACCGAACACCTCCGCGACCCCGACATCGGCATCGTGCGGCGGTTCCTGGACGCCGGGCCGCTGCGTACGATCACCGTCGCCCCCGAACTGCCCGGCGCGCTGGAGCTGATCGCCTGGGCCGCAGGGGAAGGGGTGATCGTGCAGGCCGGGCACTCGGGCGCCGACACGGCGACCGCGTACGCGGGCTTCGACGCGGGCGCCCGCGCGGTCACGCACCTCTTCAACGGGATGATCGCGTTCAGCCACCGCGCCCCCGGCATCGCGGGCGCGACGCTCAACCGGGAGGAGGTCGCCATCCAGCTCATCGCCGACGACATCCACCTGGCGCGCGAGACCTCGCTGTTCGCGCTCAAGGCCGCCGAGCACCGCATCATGCTCGTCACCGACGCCGCGTCCCCGGCGGGGGCGGGCGACGGCGACTTCACCGTGGGCGGCTTCACCGTCACGGTCACCGACGGGGTGCCGCGCCTGCCCGACGGCACCCTCGCCGGCAGCACGGTGACGCTGCTCCAGCAGGTGCGCAAACTGGTCGAGCACGACTGGCCCATCGACCGCGCGGTCAACCTGGCCAGCCGCGCGCCCGCCCGCTTCTACGGGCTCACCGGCGCGGGGGAACTCACCCTCGGCGGCCCGGCCGACCTGATCGTGACCGACGAGAACGTCGCCGTCGAGCGCGTCCTGGTCAGCGGAGAGGAGTTCGCGGCGTGAACCTCCTTCCCCGCGGGCTGATCGTCTCGCTCACCCCGTCACCGCAGTCGCCCTGGCAGAGCACCGAGGACGCCGTCCGGCTCGCCGCCGCCGCGCAGGCCGGCGGCGCCGTCGCCGTGAAGGTGGACGGCCCGGACGCCGTACGCGCCGTCAAACGCGCCCTCCCCGGCTTCCCCGTGCTCGCCGTGAGCATCGACGGCTCGCACGGCGGGGTCGTCCGCATCACACCGACGCTGGAGCACGCGGCCGCACTGGTGGACGCCGGCGCCGACGTTGTCGAACTCGAGGCGGACTCGGCGGCGCGCCGCCACGACGGGCAGGACCTGGCCGAGCTGGTCGCGTCGTTCGTCGCACTCGGCAGGCCGGTCAAGGCGGGAGTGCCGGGGATCGACGACGCGCGTACCGCCGTGGCGGCGGGCGCCGCGATCGTCAGCTCGTCCACAATGGGCTACCCCGCCAAGGCGAACACCGGCCCGCTGCCCGACCTCGGGCTCGTGGCGACCCTCGTGGCCGCCGCCGGGGTGCCGGTCGTCGCCGAGCGCGGCTACTCGACACTGGACGACGTACGCGCGGCCATGGACGCCGGCGCCCACGCCGTCGTGGTCGGCTCGGCCATCGCCGACCCCGTCTGGCTGACCGCCCGTTTCGCCGGCGCGGCCTGCGCGACAGCCCCGTAGCCCGGCACGTGGACCCCGGCCGGGAGCCCCGCGGCAGGGGCTCCGCGGCCGGATCCGGATCCGGATCCGGATCCGGATCCGGATCCGGATCCGGATCCTGGTCCTGGTCCTGGTCCCGCGGGACGGAAGCGGCTCAGCTCGGCGCCGCGGACACGATCAGGTGGTCCACGACGTCAAGGAGGCTGGCGCGGCGCCTGTACGCGGCGCGCTGGCGTTCGGCGCCGTTGCCGCGTCGCAGCCGCGACCAGCCGGCGCGTACGAGATCCGTATCGCCGTGGCGTCGCAGGGCGGGCTGAATCCACGTCAGGAGCCGTTCGGCCAGAGCCGGCGCGGGGATCAGGTGCGCGGAGGGCAGATCGACGCTCTGCCCGGCCAGGCCGTCGCGTGCGGCGCGCCAGCAGGCCGCGCGCAGAATCTCCGGCTGCGGACGCGGCGCCGTCTCCCCGGCGTCGATCTCCTCCAGCGCGGTGGCGGCCATGGCCCGGACGACGGCGGCGAGCAGCAGGGTCTCGTCGGCGGTGGTGGCGGCGTCGGCGACCCGGACCTCCAGGGTCGGCACATGGCTGGAGGGCCTGATGTCCCAGTACACGCGGTCGCGGTCCATGACGGCCCCGGCCTCGATGCCGCGGCTGACGAGGTCGTCGAAATGCGCCGGGGACTCGAAGTACGGCGGGGGACCGGACACCGGCCAGCGCGCCCAGGTCATGGTGCGCCAGCTCGCGTAGCCGGTGTCCCGCCCCTCCCAGTAGGGGGAGTTGGCCGACAGGGCGATCAGCGAGGGGATCCAGGGGCGCAGGTGGTTGCTGACCTGGAGCGCGCGGGCCAGGTCGGGGATGCCGACGTGGATGTGGCAGGCGCAGGCGATCTGCTCGTCGTCCAGGGCGCGGAAGGCCGCGACGCTCTCGGCATAGCGGGCTCCGTCCGAGAAGAGCGGCGGAACCGGCGGGCCGAGTATGGGGGAGCCGCTGGAGATGATGCGCAGGTTCTCCCGCGCGGCAGCGGTCGCGACGACGGCCCGCGCGGATCGGATCTGCTCGCCGAGAGGGGCCATGCCGAGGTGCGGATCGGTCCGCGTCTCGACCTGATAGCAGGTCAGCTCCTTGGTGACCCGCTCGCCCAGTCCGAGGGAGGAGGCGTGCTCCACCACTTTGGGCCCCTGCGGGCTCGGCTCCCGGGACACCGGATCGACCAGGAGGTACTCCTCCTCCACCCCGACGGTCAGCAGATCCTGTGTCACCGCGCCGGCACGGCCACGGCTGCCCGGAAGGCGGCCTTTCACGCTCGCGGCGCCATCGGCTTCACCATCCATAGTCACCATGCTGCCACGGAGGGCAATAAATGCGTCTGGTGAGGCGGGAGTTTCGTCGGGCCCGGCGAGGAGCGGGACAGGCGCGAGGAGGGCGCGGGGGAGCGGCGCCCGCTGGGCAGAGACGCGCGGGCGCGTACCGCGTCAGACGATCACGACCTCCACGCCCGCGTCCTCGAAGCGCGCTGCCGCGCCCGGCGGGATGTCCTGGTCCGTGACCAGCGTGCCGACGGTCGAGATGTCGCAGATCTTCGCGAAGGCGCGCTTGCCGATCTTCGACGAGTCGGCGGCGACGATCACCCGCTGGGCCCGCTCGGCGAGCAGGCGGTTGATACTCGCCTCGTCCTCGTGGTGGGCGAAGGCGCCCTCCTCGGCGTCGATCGCCCCGATGCCCAGCACCGTCACGTCGAGGGTGATCTCCCGCAGCACACCGCTGGCCAGCGCGCCGGTCAGCTCGTAGGACAGCGGCCGGGCGACCCCGCCGGTGACGACGGTCTTGATCTGCGGCCGGACCGCCAGTTCGTTGGCGATGTTCAACGCGTTGGTCACCACGGTCAGCGTCGGCTGGCGGCCGATCCCGCCCGTGGCGTCGACGGCCATGTCGCCGCGCAGCACCAGCGCGCGGGCCACCTCGGTCGTCGTCGTTCCCCCGGTGAGACCCACCACCTCGCCCACTTCCACCAGTGCGGCGGCGGCCTGGGCGATGCGCTGCTTCTCGGGGGCGTGCCGGGAGGTCTTGTAGCGCAGCGGCAGCTCGTACGAGACACCGTGGGCCACCGCGCCGCCGCGGGTGCGGTTGAGCATCCGCTGCTCCGCCAACTGGTCCAGGTCCCGGCGGATCGTCGCGGTCGAGACGTTCAGGTCGCTCGCGGCCTCTTCGACCTCCAGCCGGCCTTTCTCGGCCAGCAGATCCAACAGCGCGGCCCAGCGGGCGTCCTTGGACACGAACCTGCTCCCTCATCACGCGATCTGCGAGTGGCCAGCGTCGCACACCCGGCTACGGAGCGGGTCGCGCCGCCGTCATCTGCCACGTTGCACCTGTGCAGTATGCATGAGTGGTCACTTTTACGACCGGAACGTCCGGTGCCGGCCGGCGCGCTCGCGCCGGGCGCGGCCTTCGCGCCGGCCTATGCCCGGTCCGCGGCGGTGGTCAGGCGGGCCGGCTCACCGGCGACCACCCGCAGCAGGTGCTCCGCGGTGCCGGACATCGCCTCGCGGGCCGCCCGCAGATAGCGCCGCGGGTCGACGGCGGCGGGCTGCGCGGCCAGCTGCTCGCGTACGGCCTCGGTGAAGGCGACGTTGAGGGCCGTGCCGATGTTGACCTTGACCACGCCCGCGGCCACCGCCTGCCGCAGCTCCCCGTCGGGCACCCCCGAGGACCCGTGCAGGACCAGCGGCACGGGAACCGCCGTGCGCAGCGCGGCGATCAGCGGGTGGTCGAGGCGGGCCGAGCGCCGCGTCATCGCGTGCGAACTGCCGACGGCGACAGCGAGCGCGTCCACCCCGGTCGCGGCCACGAAGGCGGCGGCCTCGACCGGGTCGGTGCGGACACCGGGTGCGTGCGCCCCGTCCTTGCCGCCCACCTCGCCCAACTCGGCCTCCACCCACACGCCGTGCCCGTGCGCCCACTCGGTGACGCGGGCGGTGGCGCGGACGTTCTCGCCGTACGCGAGCCTCGACGCGTCGAACATGACCGAGTCCGCCCCGGCGGCCACCCCCGCGCGCAGCAGCTGCTCGCTCTGCACGTGGTCCAGGTGGAGCGCCACCGGGACCGAGGCCGCGCGGGCGACCGCCGCCGCACCGGCCAGCAGCGGTTCCAGCCGGCCGCCGTGGTAGGCCACCGCGTTCTCGCTGATCTGGAGGATCACCGGCAGCGCGGCGGCCTCGGCGGCGGCCGTGATCGCCTCGGCGTGCTCCAGGGTGATCACATTGAACGCGGCGGCGCCGCGGCCGGCGGCCCGGGCGGCGGTGACGAGGTCCGCGGTGGCGGCGGTGGTCATGGCGTCCTCACGGTGGCAGCGGCAGCGGGTCGTGGGCTGCCGGCGGGTGGTCGGTGGTCGGTGGTCGTCCGGCACGGTGCCGGGCCGCGAGGGCTCAGGCCAGAACGACGGAACGCGTCAGGTTCCGCGGACGGTCCGGGTCGTAGCCCCTGCTCTCGGCGATGGCCACCGCCAGCCGCTGCACCCGCACCAGGTCGGCCAGCGGGTCGAGCGCGGCGCCGCCGCCGTCCGCCGCCGAGCCCGCCTCCAACCGGCCGCCGACACCGGCGACATCGGCGGCCAGGCCCTCGGGCAGCGCGCCGAGGACCCAGGCCACCCGGCCGGGACCGGTGATGCTGATCGGCCCGTGCCGGTACTCCATCGCCGGGTAGCTCTCCGTCCAGGCTCCGGCGGCCTCCCGCATCTTGAGCGCCGCCTCCTGGGCCAGGCCGCAGGTCCAGCCCGTGCCGAGGAAGGTGAACTGCTCGGCCGCGACCAGGTCCGCGGGCAGGTCCTGCGCGAGGGCCGGCCCGAGGTCGGCGACGGCCCGGGTCAGGTCCTCGCCGAGGTGCGCGCGGAGCAGGGCGAGCGCGGTGGTGGCGAAGCGGGTCTGCACCACGGACCGCTCGTCGGCGAAGTCCAGTACGACGACCTGGTCGACGGCGGCCGCCACCGGGGTGTGCGGGTCCGCGGTGATCGCGGTGACCGGCACGCCGGCGGCGCGCAGCCTTTCCGCGGCCCGCAGCACCTCGGTGGTGGTGCCGGACCGGGTGATGGCCAGCACCCGGTCGTAGCGGCGGCCGAAGGGGAATTCCGAGGCGGCGAAGGCGTCCGTCTCGCCGTGCCCGCGCTGTTCGCGCAGCGCCGCGTACGACTGGGCCATGAACCAGGAGGTGCCGCAGCCGACCACCGCGACCCGCTCGCCTTCGCCCGGCAGCTGCCCGGCCGCTGCCGGGGCCATCGCTGCTGCCCGCTGCCAGCACTCGGGCTGGCTGACGATCTCGGCGGTGGTCGCGGAGTCAGTGGGCGGCATCGGCTCTCCTCGGTGCGCATGGCGGCGACCACAGCACATGCTCTGATCGTTTCTGCTTGAAGAGAGACTACATCAAGCATTCTCTTGCATGAATGGCCGGGATCGCTGTCCGTCGCCCCGGATCAGCCGACCGCCCATCGCTGGAGGGCGGCGCCGGTGTCGGGCTGCTGGGTGACGAGGGCGCCGTCGGTGGCGGCGGCGGCAGTGAGCAGGAGTCCGCTCTGCACGGACCTCACGGCGTAGGTGCCGTTGGACTGCTGGGTGAGGGTCCAGTGCTGGTTGGCGCCGCCGGTGCAGTTCCACTGGATGACGTGGGCGCCGGCCGTGGTGGCGCCGCCGCTGACATCGGCGCAGAGCCCCGACTCGGCGTTGGCCAGCTGGTAGGAGCCGTCGGGCTGCGAGGTGAACCGCCAGCTCTGGTTGGCGCCGCCGTTGGCGCCCCAGAGGGCGAGCTGGGTGCCGGCCGCCGTGCTGTGGTTGGGGTCGTCGAGTGCTTTGCCGCCGGTCAGGAGGGTGTGGGTGCCGTTGAGGCCACCGGGCGGTGCGGTGCCGACCGCGGTCATCGCCAGGGTCTGCTCGGCTGCTGTCCGGGATCCGCCGACGCTGCTGCCCGTGCTGTTGGTCCAATACCGCGCCGGGGTGGTCTCGGCGGTCCTGGCGGTGTCGGCGGACAGGCCGATGACCAGGCCGCTGTAGCGGTTGACCAGCCGGTAGGTGCCGGCCGCCGCGCCGCCCGCGGACGTGCCGGGAATGATGAACCACTGCTGGCCGACCGTGGGGCCGCCCGGTGCGGCCGCGGTGACGGTGGGGGCGGTGCCCCAGGCCCGGGTGGCGCTCGACGTGGCGGGTACGCCCAGCAGCTGGCCGGTGGCGGAGTTCGCGATGCGGTAGGAGCCGTCGCCGTTGCCCGTGAAGGACCACGCCTCCAGCGCCGATCCGGTGGCGGCCGGCAGGGAGGTGGTGGCGGAGCCGCCGGACGCCTGGGCGAGCACCCGGCCGTTTCCGTTGGCGATCCGGTAGGACTTCGCCGGATCGAAGGGCGACGCGGCGGGCTCGGCGGTGTCGATGGTGATGTTGGCGTACGTACCGGAGGCGCCCGCGGCGCAGCCGAACGAGCAGTAGGAGCGGAAGGACTTGCCGACGATGCCGGAGCCGGTCTTGTTCGCGCTGTCGATGAACCAGCGGTACCAGGAGGCGTCGGTGTAGCTGCCGGTGTCGCCGAGCAGATACCACTTCTGCGTCGACAGGTCGTCGGTGGCGTAGAACTGCTGCGGCGCGTTGCCGCTCTGGTCGACCGCCTGCGGCTCGCCGATGTAGAGGCCGAGGTACGCGTCGTAGGTGACGTCCATGACGAACAGCGGGGACGTCGGCGGGGCCTTGCCGGCCGCGACCTGCTGGTCGACGCTGCCGGTACTGGCCGGGTCGTACTCGGCCGGGGCGGGGGTGTAGCCGGTGCTGGTGGCGCTGGTGGCCGGCACCAGGTTGCTCTCCTTGCCGCCCGCGCCGGGCTGCGACCAGGCCCCGTCGTACCACTTCTGCCAGGAGCCGGGCGCCATCTTGCCGGAGATCGGGGCCCGTGCCACGTGCTCGTAGAACGCCTTCCAGCCGCCGTTCTTGTCCACCACGCGTGAGCCGTAGTAGGCGTAGAAGTACCCGGAGGCGGTGTCCACCAGCAGCCGCTGGTCGCCGTCGCCGTAGGAGTACGTCTGGTTGGGGAAGGCCGTCGTGTCCCCGCGCTTGGTGCTGTACGGGGACGTGATGACGTGCGCCTTGATGGTCCAGGTCATGCCCTGGTCCGTCGAGACGGCGTAGTCGATGGCGTCGTAGTGGAGCCCGTCGCCGAACGGCTGCGGGGTGAACTCGTTGTGGACCAGGCCGTACCAGTCGCCGGTGTCGGGATCGACCCACACTCCGGACAGGTCGCAGTAGTTCTTCTGCGCGTAACCGGATCCGGAGGGGGCGGCGGTCGCGGTCAGCCCGGTGGGGCTGTTGTTGCACCGCCAGGTGGTGTCGTTGTTCCTGTCGCTGGAGTTGGACGGGTTGACGGCGTTGCTGATCGCGCTGGACCGGGTCGCGGTGTCGAGGTTCGCACCGGTGAAGAAATCCCAGTACCGCGGGTCGCTCGCGCCGTACAGGGCGGCGGACTGCTGGAAGTAGAAGGTGCCGTCCTTGTCGAGGTAGGGACTGGCCGGGGTGTCGGTCGGGTGGGTCCAGGAGCCGGACGATCCGACGGTGACCGTGTAGCCGCTCGTGGGCGGTGCCGCCGACGCCGTGGAGGCGGCCAGCGTGCTGCCGCCCGCCATGGCCAGGGCCCCTGCGGCGCCCGCGACGATGAGTCGTCGAATAAAGGACAAGGTCGTTCCTTCTCTCGTGGGGGACACGGTCCTCGGCCGGGGCGGGGCAGTGGGGAGCCGGTCGCTGACAGTGGCCGGCCGGGCCCGCCGGTGTCCGGGCGGCCGGTGCGGTGCTGTGTTGTGGGGTACGGCGGAAGCCGTTGTGCCGCGAACTGCCAATCACGTGCGTGGAGATGGTTCAAATGGGCATCGTGCGAACGTCTTCGAGCAAGATGCCAGTGCCGTGGTCCACCGTCAAGGGGCTCAGGACGCTGCCGGCCGCGGCTCAGGCGGGGACGAATCTCCACTGCTGGCCGGCGGTGCCGTTGGCGGTCTGCTGCTCCACCGTGGCGAGGTCGGTGGTCGCCGCGCCGGTGATGCCGAGGACCTTGCCGCTGCGGACACAGGCGATCGTCAGGTAGCCGTCGCCGGTTTCGGTGAGCCGCCACTGCTGGTTGGCGGCGTCCGAGGGGGTCCACTGGACGACCTTGGCGCCGTCGGCGGTGGTGCCGCCGGAGACGTCCCATGCCAGCGCGTCATGCGTGCACGCGATCCGGAAGATGCCGCCGCCGGTCGGGACGAACCGGAAGCGCTGGTTGGCGCCGCCGCCCGGGGTGTACTGGATCAGCGCCGCGCCCGCCGCGGTGGACCCGCCGGAGATGTCGGCGGCCTTCCCGCTGAGCCGGTTGACGACCTGGCCGACGGCGGTGGGCGCGACCGTCACCGCACCGGCGGCGGGCAGGGTGACCTGCCGGCTCCAGACCCCGGCGACGACGGTGGTGGTCGCGCCGGCCTTGCCGCGTACCGTCGCGCTGGTGACCTGGCCCGCGCTCCAGGCCAGATCGACGCTGAATCCCCCGCGCGCGCCGATGCCGGTCACGGCCCCCGACGCCGCCCAGGCGGACGGCAGCGCCGGGAGCAGCTCGATACGTCCCGGCCGGGACTGCACCAGCATCTCGACCATCGCCGAGGGCGTCCCGAAGTTGGCGTCGATCTGGAAGACCGAGCTGGTGGAGCCCAGCTGGTACATGTCGAACATGTTGATGCCGGTGCCGTTGCTGTGGTTCACCGACGGCTTCATCACCGCCTGGACCAGCTGGTACGCCTTGTCGGCGTTCTTCAGCCGGGCCCAGCAGGCCGCCCGCCAGGCGCTGGCCCAGCCGAAGCTGACCATGCCCCGGGCCGTCAGCAGGGCGGTGGCCCCGGCGACCAGGTCCGCGGGGGAGTCCTGGAGGCTGATCCGGTCGCCGGGGAAGAGACCGATCAGCGGCGACAGGTGCCGGTGCGTCGTGTCGCCGAGGTTGGCGTCGGTCATCCACTCCTCCAGCCAGCCCGTCGTGGCGCTGACCTGGGGCAGGTGGAGCCGGCTCTGCAGGCCGGCGACGGTGGCCGCGTAGCCGCTGTCCTTGCCGAGCGCCGCCGCCGCGGCCCGGTAGTTCTGGAAGAGCTGCCAGACGAGTTCCTGGGCGTAGGTGATGCCCCGGGCGTCGGTGGGACCCTGCTCGGGCGACCAGTCGTGGTCGTCGACCAGGACCTGCCG
This sequence comes from Streptomyces sp. NBC_01477, assembly GCF_036227245.1. GTDB lineage: Bacteria > Actinomycetota > Actinomycetes > Streptomycetales > Streptomycetaceae > Actinacidiphila. The sequence goes on along the minus strand of NZ_CP109445.1, from coordinate 1,325,599 downwards.
GGTGGTGCCGTCGGCGCCGGTGACCGCGACGGTGACGAGCCGGGCCTCCCAGAACTGGCAGGCGCCCTTAAGCAGCGGGTAGATCTTCGTCAGGTGGGCGGTGTCCTGCGTGTACGCGTAGTGGTCGTAGAGCGCGTTGGACAGCCAGGCGCTGCCCGCCGGGTGCCACCACCAGCCGTTGCCGCCGAAGGGGTTGGTGGAGATGGCGACGGTCCACCCGGCCACCTTGCCCGAGGTGTTGCGGAAGCCGTTGCGGGTGTCGTCGAACAGCTTGGCGGTGGTGTCCTGCCAGACGGGGTACTGGCTGAGGCAGTAGTCGGTGAAGGCGTCGAAGCACCCCGCGAGACCGGTCCTGTCCGGCAGCCAGTAGTTCATCTGGACGTTGATGTCGGTGTGGTAATCGCCCATCCACGAGGGGTCGTTGCGGTCCACCCACAACCCCTGGAGATTCAGCGGGAGGCTGCTCCGGGAGCCGCAGATCATCAGGTAGCGGCCGAACTGAAGGTAGGACGCCTCCAGTTCGGGGTCGGGTGCGGCACCCGCGGCGGCGCGGGCGGTGAGCCGGGCGGCGGTGTCCATGGCGCGCTGGGCCGCGGTGGACACGCCGAGGTCGACGGTCATGGTCTGCTGGAGCCGCTGGTAGTCGGCCGCATGGGTGGCCAGCAGGGCGGCGCCGGCCACGGCCGCCGCCGTGCCGGCCTTCGTGCGGGCGATCGTGAGCGGGTCGGCGGTGGCGTTCTTGAAGCCGGCCGAGGCGTCGGCGGTGTAGTTGGTGCCGCCGCTGATGACCAGCAGCACCTCCTGGCAGCCGGTGAACGTCACCTTGCTGCCGGACGCCGACACGCTGCCGCCGGTGCCGGCGACCCTCACGACGGCCGCGTACCGCAGCGCGTTGGCGAGCGCGGCGCTGAAGGAGACGCTCGCGGTGCCCGGGTCCGCGGAGACGGACTCGCCGCGGGTGCCGGACAGCGACAGCGATCCGGTGTACGAGCCGCCGCCGCTCTGGCTGAGCCGGACGACGACCACGTCGTCCGGCGCGCTGGCGCAGACCTCGCGCCGGTAGGTGACACCGCCGAGCGAGTAGCCGGTGACGACCAGGCCGTTGCTGAGGTCGAGGGTGCGCCGGTAGCCGGAGATCGCCGCGGTGGTGTGCGCGGGGATGTTCAGGTACGCCGTGGCCAATTGCCCGAAGGTGCCGAACGCGGTGGTGTCGTAGGGGAACTGGCCGTCGGAGCCGAGCGTGGGATTGCTTCCGCCGGTCCACAGGGTGGCGTCCGTCAGGTGGATCGCGTCCTGCGAGGGGTGGCTGGTGACCATCGCGCCGAGCCGCCCGTTGCCGATCGGCAGGCCCTGCTCCATGATCACGGACTCGGTGGCGGGACTGCTGTACCAGAGGGTGACCGCGTCGGCGTCGGGGACCAGGGCGGCCGGGGTGACCGCGGTCCCCGGCGCCGCGGAGGCGGTGAACTCGGGAAGCGAGGAGAGCGCGAGTACCGCCCCCAGGACGGAGGCGGAGCGCAGGACTTCGCGCCGGGTCATCCCCGGGGAGGGCATCGGGTATGCGGGCGGTTCGGGGTCGGGACGCGGGGACATGGCGGTTCCTCTCTCGGCGGGGCTGCGGGTGGGGCCGGCGGCCCCGTGGGTACTGCCGGTTCGGCGCGGTTTCGCTGAGCGCCCCGGACGGGGCTCGGGCGATCTGCCGGCTGCCTCCGGTGGTGAGGGCGCGGGTGCCGTTGGGCCGGGGTCCGGCGCCGATCAGCCGGCTGCGCGTACGGACGTCGCCCGGCCCGGTGGCCCCAACTGCCCGGGTGGCCGCCGCAGGTGCCGGCGCTGATGCCCTCGTGGATGCCGAACCGCGGGCCCGGGCGCGGTTGGTGAACCCGTCGGCGGCGTCACCGCCGGGGGACGGCCGTCAGGACCGGCTGGCGTCGCCGAGGCGCCGGCCCCGGGCGCGGTGTCCGCCGGCGTCAGCCCGACGATCACAGCCACGGAAGTCGAACAGAAACGAACAGCGCGAGGTGATCGTCGCATGGGACAGGAACTTCCGATCTCCAATACGGGACATGACAATAGTTCGGATCGCCGACAGTGCAGCGCAAGGCGCGGCCCGTGTCAACGGCTGTGCGAAATATCGGCTGACTGAGCAATAGTGCGCAGGCTTATGCCCGGATTGCGGAGGCTACGACCTCGGTGCGCTGCGTGGCATCCGTTGGAGAGCATTCGTCGCTCCATCCGTGGATGGCCGCACCCTCCCGCTGCGGCACCCGGTGAGAGCGCTCAGAGATCCTATGTATCCCCGGGCAGCGCGCGGGCCGGACCACTACGGGCGGCGAGGGTCCAGTGCGAAGATCATCGCCTCATGGTGATATCCGGTCGGTTGTGGTGGTTGAAGCGGATCGGCCTTGCCGAGTGCGGCGCTGTGCGCCCGGACTCTTGACGGCCTCGGCGAGGGGTCTCTAAGGTCACCGGCATGTCAGATGTCTGATGTCTGGTGTCCATCTCTCCGGTGCACACCCCATACCCACCGGCGGCCCTGAGAGCCCAACCCTGTCGGCGAGTCCGACGACCGCCAGGACGGCGCGGGGCGCCGGCGGTCGTGGCAACCCGCCTGCCGTGTACGCCGATCGGCCGGCTCCCCGGCCCCTTTCGCGAGGTCAACAACCGTACGAGGAGTGCGCTGTGAAACGTCTTGCCATCCGATCCGTGGTCCTGGCCGTGGCCCTGGGCGCCGGGGCCGTACTGCTTCCCGGCGCCGCGGCCCTCGCCGCCACCGGCCAGTCGGCCGTCGTCTCCCAGGACTGCGCCTCCGGCGGGCGGATCCAGGAGACCGTCGTCAACACCGCCGCGCAGGCGACCACGTTCACCCTGAACTGGCCGGGCAAGGGCACCTGGACCGCGAACGTGGCCGCGCACGACAGCGGCCACTTCTTCTTCACCCAGCCGTCCGGCACCGCCTACACCTTCCGCACCACCACACCCCAGGGCTACGACCAGACGGTCAGCGGCACCCTGAACTGCGCCGGCGCGCTGCACGCCCTGGTCGGCATGGACTGCCCGCGCAACGCGGACGGGTCCCTGCCCGCCTCGCACCGGCTGCGGATGACCCTGGACAACCGCAGCGCCACCGCGCAGACCTTCACCGTCGCCTGGCCCGGCAGGTCCGGCTCCCCGTGGACGGTCACCGTGCCGGCCATGTCCGGGGACAGCAGCCTGTACTGGACCGTCCCCAACGGCACCCCCTACACCCTGAACACCGGCGCCGGCACCTGGAGCCGTACCGAGTCGGGCACCGCCACCTGCGGCACCGCCGCCGGCACCCCCGGCATGAACTCCCGGACGGTGCTCGGCACCAGCACCGTCATCACCGGCCTGAACGGCGCCAACGGCCTCTACAACGGCACCGCGAAGTCCGTACGCATCCCCGCGCTGGCCGTCACCGGCTCCGGAACCGTCATCGCCGTCGCGGACGCCCGCGTCGACGGCAGCGCCGACCTCGGCGGCGGCACCAACAACATCCAGATCGCCATGACCCGCAGCACCGACAGCGGCGCCACCTTCACCGCCCCGGCGATCATCGCGCACGCCCCCACCACCAGCGAGGGCTACGGGGACCCCAGCCTGCTGGTGGACCGCACCACCGGCACCGTCTTCTGCTTCTTCACCTACGCCCCCAAGGTCGGCGTCGGCTACTACGGCTCCACCGCGGGCGACACCTCCGCGACCGCCACCACCAACACCCACATCCGCTACATCACCTCCACCGACGACGGAGCGACCTGGAGCGCCCCGGTGGACCTCAACCCGCAGGTGCGCAACGCAAGCTGGGCGGGCATGTTCGCCTCCTCAGGACACGGCGTCCAGCTGTCCTCCGGCCGCCTGGTCCAGCCGCTGGTCTACCACGACTCCGCCGGCGACCATGCCGCCAACCTCTACTCCGACGACCACGGCGCCACCTGGCACGCCGGCACCTCCGCCGGGACCGGCGTCAACGAGAACAAGGCCGTCCAGCGCGGCACCGGCAAGGTCGTGCAGAACATGCGCTCCAACTCCGGCGGCAACCGCTGGTACGCCACCGCCAGCGACACCGGCGCCGCGAACGTCGCCTCGCCGTACGGCGCGAGCTGGAACTCCGGCCTGCTCGACCCGGGCTGCAACGCGGACGAGGTGTCCTACCTCAGGCCCACCGACGTCGACACGTCCGGCCGCCCGCTGCTGACCTCGACCGCCGTCCTGAGCAACGCCGCCAGCACCTCCCGCACCGACCTCACCGTGCGGGTCAGCCGCGACGACGGCGCGAGCTGGCCGCACGAGGCGCTCCTCAAGGCCGGCGCGAGCGGCTACTCCACCACTGCCGTGCTGAACAACGGCACCGTGGGCGACCTCTACGAGATCGGCGACACCGGCGGCATCGTCTTCGCCGACTTCACCCTCGGCTGGGTCGAGAACGCCTGACCTCCCCGGCCGCCGGGGGCTACGCCGGGGCGCCCTCCGAGGACGGCGCGGCGGCGGCGCCCCCGGCGGGCCGGTCGGGGACGCGGAAGGGATCCGCGGACGGCTCGGGCGTCTCGTACTGCACCGGCTCGGGCCGCACCGGATCCGAGAACAGGTCTGTCTGGGCCATGAGTCCCCCATGCGAGGTGATGATTTTCCGACGTGCTCCCGCCCGCGGGCGGGTCGGTCTGAGGTAGACCGTACGCCGACCCGGGCGGAGATCACACGCCGAGCCGCCGGGCGGGGCCGGGGCGGCCCGCGCCGAGGTCCCGGAGCGACCACCCGGGAGAGGTCCGCGCGGCGGGCGGGGGACTCGGTGGTTCGGACCCCGTTCTGGGCCGGGGGAGGGCCTACAGCGTGCCCACCACCGTGCCGGGGGCGGGGGCGGGGGCGTCCGGGAGTGTCGGCTCCAGGCTCAGCGTGGCCTCGGGGGAGGCGCCGGTCCACCGGGCGGCCATCGACTGGTAGGCGCCCGCCATCAAGGCGGCGGCCGTGCGGTGGGTGGTCAGGTCGGAGCGCATCTGCTCGCGGGTGCGCCGCCCGTTGACGTACTCCAGGAACTCCCCCATGGCGCGGCGCCGGGAGGACTGCTGTGTCGGGACCGCCACCTGGCCCTCCGACATGGTGGTCAGCGCCTCGTGGCCGAGGCGGGTGTACGCCTTCCACGCGGGCCGCAAGCGGTTGTTGCGGAAGACGTGCACCTCGACGTGGCGGTCGCCGCCCGGCGCATGGCGGTCGCCGGTGCGGACGCCCTCGTCCAGGGTCTGCAAGGAGTGGAAGTGCAGTGCCTGGAAGGGGCCCTGCTGGATGATGTGCGTCTCCTGCCGCACACGTCCGTTGCCCTTGTAGAGCCCGGCTGCCGGGGTGAGGTTCCCCCGCTGGGAGAAGCCGTTGTGCACGAGGTTGAGGCTGCCGAGCGTCAGGGTGCGGCCGGCGCTCCGGAAGGCCAGCGAGATGAACGCGTCCACCTCGCCGAAGCCGTGGGCCGCGGTGTCCAGGTCCTGCGTGCTGTACAGGTTGCGGGCGGCGAAGCCGTCGAAGAGCCGCTCGTGGTCCTCGACGCCGAGCTGCGCGAGGAAGTCGGCGGGCCGGGTCACCTGGGCGTGCACCTGCACCGCGTCGGGGACCTTGCCGCCGCGCTCACCGGCGGCCAGCAGCCACGGGATGATGTCGAAGAAGTGGTAGCCGCTGTGGGCGCACTTGCCGTAGCCGCGGTCGTAGCCGTGGTAGTCCAGGTCGAGCAGTTCGTCCGGGAGCCGCCACTGCCCGTCGCTGTGGAAGGACTGCACGGAGGTCACCGGGCAGTCGGTCGCCTCGGCGACCTCCGCGATGAGCTGCCGCAGCCGCCAGAAGGCCGGGTGGTAGCGGCGCTGCGACTGCACGCTCACCATGATCTCGGGGTGGCGCAGCCGGGCGGCCTCGTACCGGGCCAGGAGGTCGTCCGCGTCGGTGAGGATGCCCGCTGCCTGCGCGGGGTCGGTGGACGCGTCGGTGCGTACGCCCAGCGGCTTGTCCAGCAGTACGCTCAGGCCGCGCTCCAGCGCCCAGCCGGTGTAGGCCAGGTGGAAAGCGGGTTCGGTGGACACCACCACCGCGTCGATGCCCTGGTGGTCCACGAGTTCGTCCAGGGTGCGCCGGACGGCGTCCGGCAGCGTCCGCTCCTCCGAGCCGAACGGCTCGACCAGGGTGACCGGTACGGATCGGGGTCCGTCGTCGGCGTCGTAGGGGACCGCGGCGTCCGCGGCGCCCAGGATGTCCACGCCGCGGACCGTGCCGACGAGGCCGGCCGCCTGTCCGGCGGCCAGGGCGGGCAGGTGGGATCTGCGAGCGTGCGGGCCAACGCCAATCACCAGCAGATTCTTCATGTCGCCCTCTGCTTGTCCTCGTGGGGGATCGGGCTTGTGCGTCAGCCGCGGCGGCGCAGCAGGGTGCCGGGCCAGGCGTCGTCGGGGGCGGCGAGGATCTTGCCGTCGTCCCGTGTCCGGTCGCCGGTGTCGGCGACCAGGTCGTAGCGCTCGGTGACCCGGGCGGACAGGGCCGCGGCGCCGGCCGCGCGCAGGGCCGCGTCCTCGCGGCGCAGCAGCTCGGACAGGGGCGCGTCGGCGTCGTGCACGCGCGCGTAGTCCTCCAGCAGAGCGCTGTAGCGGCTCTGCCCCCGGTGCACCACCACCGGCGCCAGCCCGGTGAGGGTGGACGATCGGCCGGCCGGCGCGGTACGGAGCCCCGCGTCCCGCGCGGTCCCGTCCTCGGTGGTGGCAGCGTCGGCGATCAGGGCCTGGCAGGGCACCACCGCGGACCCGAAGGCCGCGGCGCGCCCCGCGCCCAGGGCGGCGGCGAAGGCGATGATGCGGCCGGAGATCCCGATCTCCAGGATCCGCGACCCCGGCAGGTCCACGTAGTCGTGGAAGGCGTCACCGAGTTCGTAGGCGAGCATCCACGGCTCCAGCTGCCCGCCCGGGGCGGGCAGCAGCGCCGCCACGCAGCGCCGCGCGTAGTGCTCGGGCGGAGTGCGGTCGGCCAGCAGCAAGGGGATGCCGACCGCGTCGGCGAGCGCCGCCAGCACCTCGGTGATCTCGGTCCAGGTGCGCGCCACGCGCTCCTCGCGCATGAGCAGGTGCATGCCGGTGAAAGGGTGGATGAACTCGTCCCGCACCAGGTTGCGGACGTCCTGCACCGGCCGGTAGATCCCGTTGTGCGAGGCGACCGCGCGTACCGCGTCCTGCCCCGGCAGGGGCTGGGCGCGCAGCCAGTCCAGGTGCGCGAGGTTGCAGTCGAACCACAGGCCGCTGCTGTCGTCGGCGCTGTAGAAGTCGAACCCCTCGGACATGGCCGCCGCGAAGTGGTGCGGCAGGGGATCGGTGAAGACCGGCGGATGGGCGACGGAGTCGACCTCCCAGTGCCCGGCCGAGGCGTCAAGGAAGAAGCCCATGATGTTGTCGGCGAGCGTCAGCCCGGCGCCGGTGAGATTGGAGACGCCGCGGGCCAGCGGGTACGGGCTCAGGTAGCCGGCCGCCACCAGCCGTCCCCGGTAGCCGGCCAGTCCCTTGCCCGGGTCAGTGATCAGTGAGCGGGCCCCGCGCCAGGGCGCGGAAGTGCGTGAGGTTGTCGCCGGCCTGCTGGAGGGAGGATTCGACATGGCCGAAGAAGGCATGCAGCGTCTCCAGGATCGCCTCGGGGTGGAAGGTGCGGGCGCGGGCCCATCCGTCGGCCAGCAGCACGTCGGGGACGACGGCGTCCCCCACGAGCGCGTCGCCGATGGAGTAGAGCAGCTGGTCGAGGCCGCCGTGCTGGAGCCGTGCCCCGGTCACCAGGTCGAAGTCGAGCGTGGCGGTGCGCAGCGTGAACTCCCGCGTGCTCTGCCGGGAGGCGAGGGTCCGCCGGGTGGCGAACCGCGGCTGCTCGGGGACCCGCAGCCCCCGGTAGGCGCGGGTCGCGTCGCCGGCCGGTATGGCGAAGACCGGGCTCATCCGCTCCCAGCCGGCGGCTGCCAACTGCTCGACCGCCGCGGCGAAGCGGCGCGGTCCGGCGGCCGGCAGCCGCCGCAACTGGGCGTGCTGCCGGTGCTGTCCCGCGCCGTCGCCGGCGGCGCGGGACTGGTCCGCGGTCACCGCGGGACTCCTTCCCGCGGGGCGTCCCCGGGGTCGGGCAGGCCCAGTTCGCGGGCCGCCCACGGCAGCGCCGCCGCCGCCTGGGCGCGCTGGACGGCGCGGCGCTGCGAGCCGGGCTGCTGCGGCGGCAGTCCCGCCTGCGAGCAGAAGTAGCCGGCCAGCATCGCCGCGAACTCCGGCTGCCCCGGGGCGATCCGCTCCGGTCGGGGGCCGCCCTCCGCGTGCAGGCTGGGCAGCCAGGCACAGGTGTCGAAGACGGGGTTGCCGCGGCACGCCCACGTCCAGTCCACCAGCTTCACCTGGCCGCGGTGGCGGCAGATGTTGTCGCTGCGCAGGTCCAGGTGCAGCAGGGCGTCGCCGGACAGGTCGGCCCGGGCGGAGGCCGCCTCCAGGACCGGCAGCGCCCGCTCCAGCCACCGCGCGCCGGCCAGCCCGGTGGACAGGAACGGCCGGGGGTCGCGGGCCACCAGCGGCCAGCCGTGCAGCACGTCGCGGCGGTCGGACAGCGGCGGCAGCCCGGCCGGCGCGGTGCGGGCGTGCACCTCCTCCAGGGTCGCCACGACGGCGGCGACCATGGTGTCCTCCCACGGGTCGGGCCACTGCGCCTCGTGCAGGTCCTCCAGCACCAGTACCGGCCCGCAGCCCTGGCCGTCGCCGGCGGACGCCACGAGGCGCGGCATCCACGGGGCGTCCACCGCCGCGTACACGCCGATCTCGGCCTCCAGCCAGCCCCAGGTCAGCGCGTCGGTGCCGGACTTGACGAACACCGACCGCCCGTCGGGCCACCGGACGATCCACTGCTGCGCCTGGGTGTAGCCGCGGTCCACTTTCCGCCACCGGCCGCCGGGCCGCACCAGGTCCGCCACGGCGGTGGCCAGCTTCTCGTCCGGCAGGTCGTCGATCAACGTTGCGCGCATATGCCGCTCCTCGGTGTGTCGGGAGGGTCGTCACGGCCGGCGGTACCACCGGCGGCCGTCGCGGGCCGGCCGGCCCTCACCCTTCGGGGGCCTCCAACTGTGCCAGCAGCCGCCGGGCCAGTTCCCGGCGCTCGGCCGACCGGTCGTGCACCGCCATCCGCTGCAGAGCCGAGACCGCGCGCCGGTCGCCGCGGCGGGCGAACTCGATCGCCTTCTCGTTGCGGGCGTCCTCGTAGGAGGTGTCGAACGGGACCGTGGTCAGCGGGCCGCGCCGCCAGAAGTAGGCCAGCTCCCGCCGTTCCCACCCGGCGTACAGCGACTCCCAGTTCAGGTCGCCGGAGTTCAGCTCCAGGCTCAGCTCGTTGATGGGTTCGCTGCGCGGCTGGAAGCGGAAGTCCATCGACAGCCGGAAGCGGTCGGTGCGGTTGGGCATGCCGCGGTGCACGGTCATGCTGTGGAAGACGAGCATGTCGCCGGCCTCGAACGGCTGGGAGCGCAGGTCCTCCTCCCGCACGTCGGTGATCTCCATCCCGCCGGTGCCGTAGGCGAGCGTGCTCTCGCGCACCCCGTCGCGGTGCGAGCCGCGCACGACGGCCAGCGGACCCTGTTCCCACGACACGTCGTGCAGCGGCACCCAGGCGGTGCAGGTCCGCGGCGTGCCCTGTACGGAGACGTAGTCCTGGTGCAGCGGAGTGGTGTAGTCCCCGCCGTCGGGCGAGTGGTCGGAGGGGAAGACGATGCGGCCGATCTGCCGCGGGTGCAGCAGCGCCTCCTCACCCAGGACCGGGGTGACCACCGTGTCCAGCAGGGAATGGGGGAGCCGGTGGAAGGCCTCCGAGCGCCAGGCGCGGTGGTAGACCCGGCGGTAGTCGGCCATCGGCTCGACGCAGAACTTCTCGGCGACCGCCCGGCGTTCCTCCCGGTCCCCGGCCAGCCAGCCGGCCTCGTCCATGGCGGCCAGGAAGTCCGCCCGGACGGCGGCCAGTTGCCGGACGTCCACCTGGCCGCGCAGGAAGAGGTAGCCGTCCTCGTCGAGCCGGGCCCGCAGCGCTTCGGGGTCCGGCAGCAGATCCGTGGAGTCGGTGAAGCGTTCGACCGCGGAAGCGGAAGGTCCTGCCATGACGCCTGCTACCTCCTGGGTGGGCGCGGTGCATCGGATGGGTCGTGCGGTGGTGCCGCGGCGGCGGGCGGGGTCAGCCGCCGTACGGTGGCGGGCCGGCCGGCCCGGAGCGCGACGCGGGATCGCCGGGCAGGTCGAGGACCGCGCCGTTGAGCGATCCGAACTCCGGGTCGGTGAGCCGGACGATCAGCCGGCCGACGTCGTCGGCGGGCAGCGCGGTCCGCGGGTCGCGGTCCGGCAGCGCGGTGCGGAACATGGCGGTGTCCACCGCGCCGGGGCTGACGCAGTTGACGCGTACCCCGGCCGCGGCCAGATCCAGGGCCAGGCACCCGGCCAGGTGCTCCAGCGCGGCCTTGGCCGTGCCGTACGCGTGGCCGTGCATACGCGGCGCCCGGCCCATCCGGGACAGCATCAGCACGACCTGACCGCGGCGGGCCGCCAGCAGGTCGTGGAACGCCCGCACCACGCGGTAGGCACCGACGACGTGCTGGGCGAGCATCTCCGCGACGTCGTCGGGCGTGATGTCGGCCATCCTTCCCAGTACCGCCGCTCCGCCCGCGGTCACCACCAGGAGGTCGAGCCCGTCGGTCCCTGCCCCCACCCGGCCGCGCAACTCCCGCACCGAGTCCCCGTCGCGTACGTCGACGCACAGCGCTGCGGTGCCGGCCGGCAGCGGGTCGGGCCGTCGCGCGGCGGTCCACACCGTCCAGCCCTCCTTCGCCAGTTGCGCGGCGGCGGCCCGGCCGATCCCCTGGCTGCCGCCGACGACCAGGGCCGTCCGCCGCCGCTCCGGCGGGGCCTGGGGGTCCTCCTGGGCCAGTGGGGGCATCGTCTACTCCGTCGGGTGAGGGGGGCTGCCGGCTCAGCGCACGCCGGCGGCGGTGAGTTCGAAGGTGCCCGCCGCCGCGTCGAGCCGCGCCGGGACACCGACGGGCAGCGTCAGCATCGGGTCGGTGTGGCCCAGGTCGACACCGGCGAGCACCGGGAAGCCGCGGCCCCCGTAGCGTGCGGCGACCGTGGCGCGCAGCTGCTCCTCGAAGCCGTCCGGGGCGCGGAAGGACCGGCCGACCACCATGCCGGCCGGCCGCGCCGTCACCCCGGCGGCGTCCAGCTGGGTCAGCGCCCGCTCCAGCAGGGCCGGATTGCTCTCGCAGGTCTCCCAGAACAGCACCGCGCCGTCGAAGGACGGCACATAGGGAGTGCCCAGCAGCGCGCACAGGGTCTCCAGGTTGCCGCCGAGCAGCGGGCCCCCGCCCGCCCCGCCGGCCAGCCACTCCCAGCCCTGGTGCGGCACCGTGTCGCGCGGCCGGTCGTCGTCCTTGTCCCACAGCAGGAACTCCTGCGTCCAGTGCTCAGGAGGACGCAGGACGCCGGCCGGCACCGCGGCGGTCAGCGCGCCGAAGAGCGAGGTGTCGCTGTACTTCTGCACGTCGGGGAATTCGGCCAGCTCCGGCATGAGGGTGGGGCCGTGGAAGGTGACCACGCCCGTCCTGGCATGCAGTCCGAGCAGCAGCGCGGTGAGGTCGCTGTACCCCACCACCGGCTTGGGATCCGCGGCGAACGCCTCGTAGTCGAGGTACGGCAGCAGCCCGTTGGCGGTGTAGCCGCCGATCGTGCAGACCACCGCGCGCACCCGTCCGTCCCGCAGGAACCCGTTCAGCTCGGCCGCCCGGGCCTCCGCGGGACCTGCCGAGTGGCCGGAGGCGCCGGACTGCGCGCCCACTTCCACCCGGAAGCCGCGGTCGCGGAGCGCCTGGAGGCCGCGGGCGAACCGGCCGGGGGCGAAGACCGCCCCCGGCCCGGACGGCGTGCACACCCCGATGACGTCGCCTCGGGCGAGCCGCCGGGGCCGGATCGCCGCCGCCCCGGCGGCCGGTGCCGTCATGTGGTCGGTCACGGCGAGGCTGTCCCGGCCGCGGGCTTGGCCAGCACCCAGGTCTCCCGGAAGCTGTCCTGCGTCGCGGGCGCCGGGGTGTAGTCGTCCAGGACCTCCAGCACCCGGAAGCCGGCCCGGTCGGCGGCGGCCCTGATCTCCTCGTGGGAGAACCACCGCTGGCGGTGGTGCTCCTCGTAGCGCGTGAAGGCGCCGCCCTCCCGCAGGAAGAGGGTGATGAGGAAGTCCACCGACTGCTGCTCCGGGTGGTGCCGGTTGCGCCACACGTAGGCGAAGTCACCGCAGTCGTCGCCGTAGTGGCTGTCGCCGAAGATGTTCTCCAGCTTCCCGCGCGTGTTGACGTCGAAGAGGAAGACGCCCGTGGGGGAGAGCGCCGCCGCCACCGACTCCAGCAGCTGCACGAGGCCGTCCTCGCCCGCCATGTAGTTGACGCTGTCGAAGGTGCACACCGCGGCGTCGAACCCGCCGGGCAGTGCCGCCGCCGGCAGGTCCGCCCGGACCAGCCGGGTCCCGTCGGCGACATTGCCGCGGGCCTTGTCCAGCATCCCCTCGGAGCTGTCCACCCCGGCGACCCGGTAGCCGCGCTTCTGCAGCCGGGCGGTCAGCAGACCCGTACCGCAGCACACGTCCAGCAGGTCCGCGGCGCCGGGGGCGTGCCGGCGCAGCCGGGCGTCGATGAAGTCGGCCCACGCGTCGTAGTCGTTGTTCGCCGTCCAGGCGTCGTACACCGCGGACAGCGCCTCGTACGGCTTCAGCGGCCCGTCTGTCCGCGTCCGGGTCCCCATCAGCCGGCCTTGCGCACGTGCACCATCAAGTTGACGCCCCGGTCGGCCCACTCCGGGTGCTCGGACGCCTTCAGCTCCAGGTCGAGGAGGGTCTGGAAATACTCCTCCTCCTGGAGCCGCTTGGAGACCGCGCTGATCGTCTGGTAGGGGTAGCCGAAGTCCTCGGGGCCGGGCTGGGCCAGCGTGGTGACGCCGAAGACCCGCTCCACCTGGAGGCCGGCGTTCTCGCCGAGATCACGCAGGTTCTGCGAGGAGTAGACGCGCAGCGGCGGGACGTGCGGAGCCCACTTGACGATCCCGGTGTCCATCAGCTCGCGCAGCTCGGCCGGGTCGGCGCCGTCCCGGTTGATCTTGGAGTGAACGGCGTTGGACAGCGAGTGGCTCATCAGCAGGCCGTGCGCGCTGGGCTTCATGACGCGGTGCAGCGTCTCGAAGGCCGCGGCGGGGTTGTCGAGGAAGCTGAGGACGCCGTAGGTGCTGATGACGCCGTCGTACGCGGCGTCGGGCAACTGCGGAGCGTCTTCCAGGTCGCACTCGACGAGGTGCACCTTGTCGCCGGCCCCGGCCGCCGCGACGTTGGAGGCCGCCGTCTCCAGCATGCGGGAGGACTTGTCGGCCACGGTCACCTCCACGCCCAGCGCCTCCGCGCACCACAGCCCCCACCGGCCGGTCCCGCCGCCCGCGTCGAGGATGTGCTGGCCCGGCCGCACCTGGAGGTGGCGCCGGAAGAGCTCCTGCACGAGGGCGTCGCTGAGCTTCCAGTAGTCCGCCTCGTAGAAGCCTTCCACATTGCCCGCGTAAGGCTCGAAGAATTCCTCGTACTGTTCATCCGTCATGAGGGACACAGGCGGTTTACCTTTCTTTCCGGGAATGCCGCCGGACAGCGCGGAGCAGCACTGCCCACAGCTTGACAGGGACACCTGCCCGTATGGACGGGAAGGGAAGGGGGCGTGGGGGCGACGCCCCCTAAGGGGCGATGGCGACACCATTCAGTCGCGGCGCCAACTGGAGGTCGCGAATATCCGAATGGCTCAGCACCCACATGAGCCAGCGTTCGATCCCCATACCGAAACCGGAGGTCTGCATGGGAGTGGCGTCCTTCATGGCGACGTACCAGCGGTACGAGTCCTCGTCCACCGAATGGTGGGCCAGCGCGCTCCGGCATTCGTCACCGGTGACATGGCGCTCGCCGGCGCCGACCACCTCACCGATACCGAAGAGCAGGTCGGCGTTGAGCGCGCTGCGCCGGCCGGAGGGCGCGTACGCCTGGTAGAAGGGGACCGACAGGTGGTCGAAGTGCGTCACCCAGAGCACCGGGCTCACCTCGGCCAGCAGGCGCCGCTCACCGTGCCGGGTCAGGGAGCGCCACTGGCCGGAGTCGTGGACGGCGAGCGGGTCGCCCGCGAGGTGCTCGACCGCCTCGTCCATGGTCATCCGGGGAAAGTCGGTACGCTCGGCCATGTCCTCGATGTGCTCGATGCCCGCTGACCTGGCACTGAGCGCCTTGCCGCACTCTTTCAGCGCCGCGTCGGCCAGCACGCGCATGTACGACTCGACGCTGGCCATCACGTCGGCGAGGTCGCCGCGGATCTCCGCCTCGCTGTGGAAGAACTGGTTGAGGTGGGTGGCGTCCGCGTCCTCGCCGCGGAAGCTCGGCATCAGGTACCAGGCGCCCTCCTCGTTGAAGCGGCAGCCGTACTCCAGCATGAACTGCATGGAGTCGGCGAGGTAGGTGCGCTGGCCGAACAGGTCGATGCCGACCGGGGAGGAATCGCTCCCCAGGCCCATGGGGCTCGACACGCTGTCGGTGGTTATCGGCAGGTGCAGTGCCTTGACGCCACGGCTTCGCCAGAATCCGGTGGTGGCCACAGTCACCGTATCCTGAAGGTCGACCAGAGTCCGGTAGAACGACTGGCCGACTATCTCTAAGAAGCGGTTCGGAGCTGGTCGCCAGCCCCCATGTGAAATCTCGCCGAGCGCGCTCAAGAAGCCCTCACCATCCTTTTCTCAGCAGTGCAATCCCTTGTTTTGAACGGTGGGCGGACGCACATTTTCGGCAATGCCGAAAATATAATTCTTCGTTCGTACGGAACGAACTCTAGCGGGTGTGCGGCTTGTTCGTAAGAGTCCATCGAGCAGATTTTTTGAATTTCCGGTGCGAGCGCTGCCCGGCTATTGCGGAATCACCGGCGCGACAGGCTGGACGACGATGTTGACCAGTTTCGGCGCCCGCACGATCACCTTGCGGACACTGGCGCCGGCCAGGGCCGCGACCACGGCGGGGTCGGCCAGTGCCAGGGCCTCCAGGTCGGCGTCGGTGACGGTCGGCGGGACCTCCAGCCGGGCTTTGACCTTGCCCTTGATCTGCACGACGCACAGGACCGCCTCGTCCTGGGCCCAGATGGGATCGGCGGCCGGGAAGGGCTCATGTGCCAGGGAGCCGGTGTGGCCGAGCCTGCTCCACAGCTCCTCGGCGATGTGTGGTGCCAGTGGTGCGATGAGCAGGACGAGTTGTTCGGCGATGGTGCGTGGCACGGGGCCGGTGGATTTGGTCAGGTGGTTGTTGAGTTCGGTGATCTTGGCGATGGCGGTGTTGAAGCGCAGTTCGGCCATGTCTGCGGTGACGCCGTGGATGGCTTTGTGCAGGGCGCGCAGGGTGGTCTCGTCGGGTTCGGTGTCGGTGACGGTGGTCTGGCCGGTGGCCTCGTCGACGATGTTGCGCCAGATGCGTTGCAGGAGGCGGTACTGGCCGATGACGGCGCGGGTGTCCCAGGGGCGGGAGACGTCCAGGGGGCCCATGGCCATCTCGTACAGGCGCAGGGTGTCGGCGCCGTATTCGGCGCAGATCTCGTCGGGGGTGACGGCGTTCTTCAGGGACTTGCCCATTTTGCCCAGCAGGCGGGTGACCTGCTCGCCGGCGTACCAGTACGTGCCGTCGCGTTCCTCGACCTCGGCGGCGGGCACCGCGATACGGCGTGCGTCGCGGTAGACGTAGGCCTGGATCATGCCCTGGTTGAACAGCTTGTGGAACGGCTCGACGGAGGAGACGTGGCCCAGGTCGTGCAGGACCTTGTGCCAGAACCGGGCGTACAGCAGATGCAGCACCGCGTGCTCGGCGCCCCCGACGTACAGGTCCACCCCGCCCGCCGGCAGGCCCTCGCGCGGGCCCATCCAGTACGACTCGATCCCCGGGTCGACCGGTTCGCGGGTGTTGTGGGGGTCGAGGTAGCGCAGCTCGTACCAGCACGACCCGGCCCAGTTCGGCATCGTGTTGGTCTCACGCCGGTAGGTGCGCACCCCCTCGCCCAGGTCCAGATCGACGGTGACCCAGTCCGCGTTGCGCGACAGCGGGGTCTCCGGACTGGTGTCGGCGTCGTCCGGATCGAACGTGCGCGGACTGTAGTCGTCGACCTCGGGCAGCTCGACCGGCAGCATCTCGTCGGGCAGCGCGTGCGGCACACCGTCCTCGTCGTAGACGATCGGGAACGGCTCACCCCAGTACCGCTGCCGGCTGAACAGCCAGTCCCGCAGCCGGTAGTTCACCGTGCCCCGCCCCACCCCCCGCCCGGCCAGCCACCCGGTGACCGCGGCCTTCGCCTCGGCCACCCCCAGCCCGTCCAGCGAAATCCCCTCACCCGCCGAATTCACGATCGTCGACTCCGACGAGGAGAACGCACCCTCCCAGGCGGCCGGGTCGGTGCCGCGGCCGTCGGTCGGCTCCACGACACACCGCATCGGCAGCCCGAAAGCACGCGCGAAAGCAAAATCCCGGCTGTCGTGCGCGGGCACCGCCATGATCGCCCCCGTGCCGTAACCCATCAGCACATAGTCCGCCACGAACACCGGAACATCCTCGCCACTGACCGGATTCACCGCGAACACACCGGTGAACACACCGGTCTTCTCCCGCGCATCGGCCTGCCGCTCCACATCCGACTTCGCCGCCGCCTGCTTCCGGTACGCCGCCACCGCCTCCACCGGCGTGGCATGCCCACCCGTCCACACCGCACTGGTACCCCGCGGCCACACCGCCGGCACCACCACATCCACCAGCTCATGCTCCGGCGCCAGCACCAAGTACGTCGCCCCGAACAACGTGTCCTGACGCGTCGTGAACACCGTCACCGCATGCTCACCACCCGCACCCCGCACAGGGAAATCAACGCGGGCACCCTCACTGCGGCCGATCCAGTTCCGCTGCTGCAACTTGATCGCCTCGGGCCAGTCCAGAACATCCAGATCCGACAGCAACCGGTCCGCATACGCCGTGATCCGCATCATCCACTGCCGCAGATTCGCTTTGAACACCGGGAAATTACCCCGCTCCGAACGCCCCTCCGCAGTGACCTCCTCATTGGCCAGCACCGTCCCCAGCCCCGGACACCAGTTCACCGGCGACTGCGCCGAATACGCCAACCGGTACCCGCCCAGCACCTCAGCCCGCTCCGCACCACCCAGCTCCGACCACGCCCGCCCGTCCGGCGTCACCCGCGAACCATCCGCGAACTGCGCCACCAGCTCCCCGATCGGACGCGCCCGACCAGCAGCCTCGTCGTACCACGAATTGTAGATCTGCAGAAAAATCCACTGCGTCCACCGGTAATACGCAGGATCGATCGTCGAGAACGAACGACGCCGGTCATGCCCCAGACCCAACCGCCGCAACTGCGCCGTCATCGTGACGATATTCGCCTCGGTCGACAACCGCGGATGCGTACCCGTCTGCACCGCATACTGCTCCGCCGGCAGACCGAACGCATCGAAACCCAGCGTATGCAGCACATTGTGCCCCGTCATCCGCTGATGACGCGCATACACATCCGTCGCGATATAACCCAGCGGATGACCCACATGCAACCCCGCACCCGACGGATACGGAAACATGTCCATCACAAACCTCTTCGGCCGCGCCGCCAACTCCGGATCCGAATCCAGATCACCAAAAGGATTGGCCGCGGCGAAAGTACCGTCCGCCTCCCAGAAGCTCTGCCAGCGCTCCTCGATGTCGGCGGCCAGCTCGGGCGAGTAGCGGTGGGGCGGCTGTTCGCCGTGCTCCGCGCGCGCCGTCCCGAAGGCGGGCGTTGGGCTCATCGTCGAACTCCTTCGTCAGGTGAGGGGGCTGGAACGCACACACCGCGCGGCGATCGCTTCACGTCGCCCGGGCGGATCCTGCCGAGTTTCCCGGCGCGGCCGTACAGCTCCGGCCGGCGCCGCTCCCCTTGTCACGGAGCTCAACGGACAGCAGCGTCCGGCCGCGGCCCGGGCGCAGATTCCACCGCAGCCGCAGGCGGCCCATCCGTATCGCGGTGCCGCCCACTCCCAGGGACGCGCCCGCGGCGATCAGCCCGCCGGTCAGAAACCCGATCCGGGGGCCGCAGGCGTCGGTGACCCAGCCCGTGAGGGGGCCGCCGATCGGAACGCCGCCGAGGAAGACGAGCATGTACAGGCTCATGACCCGGCCGCGCATGCCGGAGTCGCTGGCGAGCTGGACGATCGTGTTGGCGGTGGTGTTGAACGCCAGCCCGAAAGCCCCGACCGGCACCATGAGGACGGCGAAGAACCAGAACACCGGGGCCAGCGCGGCCACCACTTCGATCATCCCGAAGAGCAGCGCGCCGATCAGCAGAAGCCGCAGCTGGGTACGGCCGTGGCGGGCGGCCAGCAGCGCGCCGATCACGGCACCGACCGCCATCAGGCTGTTGAGCAGGCCGTAGGTGCCGGCGCCCCCGTGGAACACCTTGTTGGCGAACGCGGAGAGCCAGATCGGGAAGTTGAGGCTGAAAGTGCCGACAAAGCCGACCAGCACGATCGGCCGGATGAGTTCCGGCTTCCCCGCCACGTAGCGCAGCCCCTCACGCAGCTGTCCGCGGCCGCGGGGCACGGGTTCGACCGCATGCAGTTCCGACGTCCTCATCAGGAGGAGGCCGGCGAACGGGGCCAGAAAGGACAGGCCGTTGATCAGGAACGCCCAACCGATGCTCAACGTCGTGATCACGATCCCGGCGACCGCCGGACCGACCAGCCGGGAGACCTGGAAACTGGCGGAGTTCAGCGAGACGGCGTTGCGGACTCCGGCGGGCCCCACCATCTCCACCACGAAGGTCTGCCGGGTGGGATTGTCCACGACGATCACCGCACCGACCATGAAGGCGACGGTGTAGACCTGCCACACCCGCACGGCGCCGCTGAGCGCGAGCACGGCGAGGGCCAGCCCGAGAAGTCCTAACGCGGCCTGGGTGCAGAGCAGAATCCGCCGTTTGGGATACCGGTCGGCGATCACCCCGCCGTACAGGCCGAAGAGCAGCATCGGCAAAAACTGCAAGGCCGTGGTGACGCCTACCGCGAAGGACGAGCCGGTGAGGCTGAACACCAACCAGTCCTGGGCAATTCGCGCCATCCAGGTGCCCGTGTTGGAGATCGCCGCGGCAGTGGCGAAAAGGCGGTAATTGCGAATCCGCAACGAGCCGAAGGTGCCCGCTGTCTCCCTGGGACGGCTGGGTCCGGTTCCGGTGTCCACGTCGGCCTGCGCGCTCAATCGGTACCCCCCTTCCCGTTCATGGCGTGTCGCCTTGCGTCGCGTTCACGATCCCGTGGGCGACGGCGGACCCGTGGGTCCGTCACGTGTCTGACTTGGTCCAGCATGCCCGATTTCTGCCGGTGGCTCGATCGAGCCGCCCCAGGATCACCCGCAGGCCGCATCGTGACAAGAGGGGGTGGTGTGCGCCGATGGGCGACTCAGGGCCGCCCCTCCGCGCAGGTGCGAAAGAGGGTGGAGAACTGTGCGTGAGGATCCGCTCACCGGGATTCCGCGCGCCACCTGGGGCGCTGCGGGCACCGATGCTCCCGTCTCACTCGCATCAGTCATACGACCGCTACTACGTCAGCACCGTAGGACCCAAGCTGGAGAACGTAGACCGCCCGATGGCGGCGGGGGGAGAAAAGCTACGTCCGCCTTATTCGGCCGGTGTGTCCGAATCGCGGTGCGTCAGGCTCTCTTTTCGACCTGGAGCAGCCGTGCCCGGACCGGCGTACGCGCTGAGGAGCGCCACCGGCTTACCGGCGGCGCTCCTCGGCGCGTACGGGGTGGTCAGCCGCGGTGGCCGCGGTGGCCAGGTCAGGGCTTTGCGGCAGCGCCGTAGCCGTAGCCGGAGATGAGGTTGCCGCTGGTGTCGCGCAGGGCGGCGTTGTCGCCCTTGTCGTTCCAGATGGGCTTGCCGCTGCCGTAGCTGAAGCCGCCCCACTCGGGGTGGACCTGGTTGGTGTAGACGCGGATGCGCTGGCCGGGCTGAAGGACGGTGCCCGGCGGGAAGGTGAAGTCCTGGCCGCGGTCGTCGGCGCCGAGGACGAAGCCGGAGATGTCGCCGGGCGCGGTGCCGCGGTTGATGATCTCGACGTACTCGTCGGCCTGCGTGTATTTGACGTCGCCCTTGTAACGGACGGTGGTGATGGCGATGTCGGGGGCGCCGGTGCGGGCGAGCACCGCGACGATGTCGCCGTCGTTGGCGCCGTTCTCCGGGCTCATGAACCGGGTGACGATGTTGCCGCCCTGCTTGAAGCCGGTGATGACGACGGCGTACTCGGTGCCGTCGATGGTCACGGTCTCGGGGGAGACGGTGGTCGGCAGGTCGACGATGTCGTCGGGGTCGGGCCCGTCGTTGGGGGTCTCGTTGTGGCGGAAGCGGAAGCTGAAGTCCTTCGACAGGCCGCCCTCGAAGGTGACGTTGACCGACAGGTCCACCTCGAACTGGTTGACCCCGTTGGACTGGATCGGGAAGTTCTGGTGGGTGAACGTGCCGATCACGAATTCGGTGCCGTCCGTGACCACGTCGGTGGTTTTGCCGGTGAACACGTAGCCGCTCTTGCCGCCGCCCGCGGGTATGCCCCACCGCACATTGCTGGTGCTGAGCCCTTCGAGATCGGGCGGGTTGGCGGTCATCGAAGGCCACGTACCTGTCGTGGTGACGGTCGACATACGTCGTCTCGCTTCCTGCTCGGGCAGCCGGCGGCAGGACGAGCCCGGCCCGGCTGCGGTTCGCACGCCACAAGGAGGCGCGGTCACGAAACGTAGCCCCGCCGACACATGGCGTGGGTGATGATCTTGTGTCTTGACCTGAAAGCAGGCCCCGTGGCCGGTCGGACGCTCTTGACCGCCTCACCACGGCGACGCGGACGGTCCGAGGGGCGGCCGGGTCCGTTCCCCGAGCGTCGAATTCATCCTTGCGGGTGAACTGGAAATCCTCGGTGGCACGCTCACCCGTGAGCCTCGTGAGTGGGGGATCCGCCCATCATGCGGAGCATCGCCGTGCCGCCGGTGCGGAAGAACCGCACCAGGAGGGCGGCGGCCAGCAGGAGGAAGGCGATGTTGAGCCACGTGGTGTAGTCCCAGGTGACGCCCTCCGTCGGGATCTTCGCGTCGGCCTGATCGGGCACGAGGCCCAGGCCGCTGAAAGCGAACTCCACGGCGTACCCGGCGATGACCGTGGCGAGGTAGAACGTGCCGAGCAGGAAGAGCGCCATTCTCGCGCCGTAATACTTCCGGTAGATGTTCAGGATCGGCAGGATCAGCAGGTCGGCGAAGACGAACGCGACGACACCGCCGAAACTGATGCCTCCCTTCCACAGCACGACCGCGAGCGGCACATTGCCGATGGAGCAGACGAACGAGGCGATCGCGACGAGCGGGCCGATGACGGGCCCCCAGAGTTTGGAGGCCAGCGGATGGCCTTCGAAGAAGAACGTGCGCCAGAAGGAGTCGGGCACCCAGGCGGCGATGGCGCCCGCGATGAGCAGGCCGATGACCAGGTCGCGCAGGATCGCCGCCCATTCCATGACGAAGACGTGGCTGGTGGAGGTGAAGCCCTCGCGGGACAGCAGCCGCCGGGCGAAGGAGCCCTCGCGTGTGACGGACATGTCCATCGCGGCATGGCCCTCCATCGAGCCGGCCAGCCCCTGTTCGGCCTGCTCGCGGGCCTGGCGCAGGCGTGTGTCGTGCAGGAGCAGCCGGAAGAGCACCGCGAGCACGACGATCATGAGGGGGCCGCCGACGAACTCAGCCGCGGTGAATTGCCAGCCCATCAGCAGCGCGAGGATGACGCCCAGCTCGACGACGAGGTTGGTCGAGGCGATCTCGAAGGCCATCGCCGCGGTGAAGTTCGCGCCTTTGCGGAACAGCGAGCGGGCCAGGGCGACCGCCGCGTAGGAGCAGGAGGACGAGGCGGCGCCCAGGCCGGCGGCGACGGCGAGGGTGCGGGGGCGGTCGTCGCCGAGCAGCGAGACGACGGTGGACTTGCGGACGACGGCCTGGACGACGGCGGACAGGGCGAAACCCAGGATCAGGGCCCAGGTGATCTCCCAGGTCATGGAACCGGTGATCGACAGGGCGTGCAGTACGGCGTGGATCATCCCTGAAGCCTTCCGGACGAGCAGGACATGGGGTCCACCGACACGGGGCACTGCGCGGCACGTCAGTGCCCGAGTTGTCGGGAGGTGATGGCCAGGGCATCATGAAAATGACGATCGCACATATGATGTTCGCGCCAGATCGGAAGCGGCCTGAACGTAATCGCGGGCTCGTGGTCCACGGCCTGACAGCGCCGATTCGCCGATTCACCCGCTCGCAGTACGGGAGACGGGTCCGGTGCGCCCCGCATGATCCAGCACGACCCTGGTGCGGGAGGCTCGCAGTGGGCAGTGTTTCCTTTCTTCTGATAGCCGTCATCCTGACCGCGCTCGCCTTCGATTTCACCAACGGGTTCCACGACACCGCCAACTCGATGGCGACATCCATCGCCACCGGGGCGCTGTCGCCGCGGGTGGCCGTCGCAGTGGCCGGCGTCCTCAATCTCGCCGGCGCCTTTCTCTCGACGAAAGTGGCATCCACTATTTCCACCGGAATCGTCGACGACAAAAAGGTCTCTTTGGTGATGATCTTCGCGGGACTGGTGGGCGCGATTCTGTGGAATCTGACCACCTGGCTCTTCGGCCTTCCGTCGAGTTCCTCGCACGCGTTGTTCGGCGGGCTCATCGGCGCGGTATGGGTCGGGGCCGGCGGACCGGCGATCCACTTCGACACGGTCGTCGAGAAGATCGTGATCCCGGCGATCGCCTCACCGATCCTGGCATGCGGGGTGGCTCTGGTGGCGACGTACCTGGCCTATGTGATCACCCGGCGGACGTCGGAACGCAAGGCGAGAAAAGGGTTCCGCAGGGGGCAGATCGGGTCGGCCTCCCTGGTGGCCCTGGCCCACGGCACCAACGACGCGCAGAAGACCATGGGGGTCATCACCCTCGCGCTCATCTCCACCGGAGTCCTCCACCGCGGCGCGCAACCGCCCTGGTGGGTCGTGCTCTCGGCCGGCCTGGCGATATCGCTGGGCACGTACGTCGGCGGCTGGCGGATCATCCGCACCATGGGCAGGGGCCTGACCGACATCGAGGCCCCCCAGGGCTTCACCGCGGAGACCACCGCGACGGCGGTCATCCTGTCCTCGTCGCACCTGGGATTCGCGCTGTCCACCACGCAGGTCTGCACCGGCGGCATCCTGGGCGCGGGGCTCGGCCGCAGACTGGCCCGGGTGCGGTGGGGGATCGCCGGGCGGATCGCGGTGTCCTGGGCCCTGACCCTGCCCGCGGCGGCGGCCGTGGGAGGTGTCGCGGCGTGGGTCGCCGACCGGGGGAACCTCGGTGTCGCCCTCGTCGCGCTTGTCGCCCTGGCCGCGGCGGCCGGCTTCTACGCACTGTCCCGGCGCGCGCCGGTGAACCGGGAGAACGTCAACGAACTGCCCGACCGGCACGAGGAACCCGCCGACCGGTCGGCCGTGTGATCCCCGCAGCGGTCGAAGGAGCGCAGGATGGATATCAAATGGACCAGCCTCGGGGAGGTGGCGCTGGCCAGTTTCGGTGTCACCGTCCTGGTCGTCGTGATGTTCTCCCTCGGGGTCGTCGCCTGGAACCGCATGGTGGCACCGCGGGGCGCGGGCCCGGCCGGCCGACGGGACCGGGTCGCCGGGGGCGCGGCGGTGCTGTGCTTCGCCGCGTGCCTGGCGGTTGCGGCGTACGGAATAGACATGATCGTCCCCGGCTGACGGCGTCGCCGCGCTGTGCCACCGGGACGGCCGCACGATGGGCCGAGCGGCGTCGGACGGCCGATCGTGCGGTGGGCGACCGCGGACCTCTACGGGGCTCAGAGGTGTCCTGGGCCGCCGGCCGGCCCGGGTAGCGGGCGGCGCGGAACCGCAGGTGGCGGCTGAGGTGGCGCTGCTCCACGCCGGCGGCGCAGTTTCGGGAGCCGGTACGATCAGATTCTAATAACAGGCCCATGGCGCCAGTTGTGTGGATCACGAAAAGAGAGCAAAAGGCGGCTGTAGGGGGAGGTCAGCGTCGGTCAGGGGGCGTCGTGGGGGTGGGGGTGACGGCGCGGCGTAGCTGTTCCATCTTGGGCGGGAGCAGGTGCGCGAGCGCGTATCGCCGGCGGCCGGTGGCGTAGGCGCGGGCGAGGCCTCTGTCCTCCAGCGGCAGGCCGGGCGGGCGGAGGGCGGCGCGGCCGTGGTCGTCGGGCAGGCCGGTGTGGTTGGACCGCAGGCTCACCCACAGTGCGGTGGCCGCGCCTTGCAGGGGGGGCGGTCAGCTGTCCGCGGGCCGGGAGCCACTGCCGCAGCGCCCGTGTGGTCAGCGTGGACAGCGGCAGCACGTCCGGTCCGGCGAGTGCCACTGCGGCTGTGCTGTGCTGCGGGCGGCGCCGCACCGTCACATGGGACATGTCCTCGTGGAGGTCGGCGAGTTGCTGGCCGGCCAGCTCGCCGGCACGGGCCGCGGTGTCCAGGACCATGGCGACCATGGCGGTGAACCGCGCCTGGCCGGGGTCGAGTTGCGCCGACAGGGCGTCGCCGAGCCGCCCGCGCAGCTCCGCGAGTTCACCGGGCTGCGGTGTGGGCCGCAGCGCGACCGGCGGGCGGGTGGCCGGATCGCGGCCCCAGGGCGGTGCGGCCGTCTGCAGCCGGGGCTGCCGGGCTGCCGAGAGGAGCAGGTCGACGCAGTCCCGTCGCGCCTGGTTGGTCGCACGGCTGGTCGGCGGCCTGCCTCCGCCGACCAGCCGGTCCCGCAGCTCGCCGGACTCGGCCACGTCGAAGTACCGCTGGAGCGTGCGGACATCGAGCAGCGTGGTCAGGCTGTCGCGGGCCGGGCGGAAGGCGTCCAGGGCCAGTGCCCGGGACAGTTCGCCGCGGAAGGCGCCGAGTTGGCGCCGCCGGGAGGGGCCGATCGCGGGCATGGAGTCGAGCAGGTGGTCGAGTGCGCGGATCGAGGCGTACACCCGGCGATTGTCCCGCACCGTACCGCCCCGCTCTGGCCCGCACCGCCCTGGACCTGCCGCACCGGCGGCAACCGAGCACGGGATTCGTCAGGCGAAGGTGTCGCAGTCGGCGACGGCGCCGGACTTGTAGCCGGTGCTGAACCACTGCTGGCGTTGCGCCGCCGAGCCGTGGGTCCAGGTGTCCGGGGTGACCTTGCCCTGGTACTTCTGCTGGATGCGGTCGTCGCCTACGGAGGCGGCCGCGTCCAGCCCCAGGCTGATGTCGGACTGGGTCAGTTGGGTGATGAGCGGCTTTCCGCTCCCGGGGTCAGGGGTGGTGGTGGCGTGGTGGGCCCATACCCCGGCGTAGCAGTCCGCCTGTAGCTCCAGTTTCACCGAGCCGCTGTTCCGGCCCTCGCCGCTGCCCCGGGAGATGGTGCCGCTCAGGTCCTGGATGTGGTGCCCGTATTCGTGCGCGATGACGTACGCCTCGGCGAAGGGGCCGCCCTTGGCGCCGAACTTGCTGCTGAGCTCGTCGAAGAAGCCCAGGTCCAGATAGACCTTGTCGTCGGCGGAGCAGTAGAAGGGCCCGACCTCGGAGGTCGCGTTTCCGCAGCCGGTGCTCACGCTGCCGGTGAACAGCGAGGTCGGGGCCTGGGTGTAGGACTTCCCCGCGGCTGTCTCGGTCTGCTTCCAGAACGCCTGGACGCTGTCGACCACGGCCACGACCCGGCAGTCGTCCCTGCTGTTGGCGTCCGCGCCGGTACGGCAGTCCGCCGCGAGATCGCCTGAGCCGGTGCCGTGGGCACCCGTGCCGGTGGTGCTGTCGGAGCTGAGCAGGCCCGGGTTCACCCCGAAGACCACCGAGGCGATCAGCACCAGGAGTCCGACCACTCCGCCGCCCACCGTCTTCCCGCCACCGGGGATCCCGCCCAGTGCCCCGCCCCGGTTGTCCTGGACCTCGGAGGTGTCCAGGGCGGCGTTGTCGTCGAACTCCATTCGCTGACTCTCCTCAAGCCGCGCGCGCCGGCCTGCCCCGCGCCGCCCGGTCCGCCTACCCGTCCGAGCGGGTCTCATCCGGGGAGCTTCCTGCCGGAGCCGGAGCCGGAGCCGGAGCCGGAGCCGGACCCGGACCCGGAGCCGGCGTCATGGCGACCGCCGGCCCCGTCGCGCTTCCGGTTGAGTGAACGCGTCCTGCGCGGTTATGCGGTGCGCATGACTGATGCGCACCGCAAGCCCGACAGTTCATCTCCCCGCGAGAACGAAGATGTGGAGGACGAGGTCATGGATGAGGTGCTCGCCTCCTACACCGACGCGATCAACGAACGCCAGGTTCCTCGTGTCCCGGAGCATGACGACCCTGAGCGGAAGTGATCCTGGGCGGGAGTGACCCCGAGCGGGGGTGGTCCTGGGCGGGAGTGACCCGGCCCGGCGCACCTCCGCCCCGTCACGGCCGCGCTGACGCCGGGAGCCTCAGTTGAGTGTGCAGGCGCTGGCTCCGTAGACGTTGTTGTCGCCCGCGGTGAATGCCTGGCAGGTGACCGTCTGGTGGCCGTAGTTGTAGACGGGCGGGCCGAACGGGCCGGGGAAGAACCCGATGGCGCTCAGCTGGTCCACCTCGACGGTGTACGGGCCCCCGGTGTCGGTGAAGGAGCCGCAGCCGAGGGCGGTGAAGTTGTAGATCGAGCCGAGGACGCCGATACCGGTGGTGCAGTGCACGGCGGTGGCTGCCTGGGCGCTGCCCGCACCGGCCATGACACCTCCGACCGCGAGGGCCGCTGTGGCGAAGAGTGTGGCTGTGGCGCGGGTGTGGCTGCGTAAGCTCATGTGTCCCAAATCCTCCTGCTTGACGGAGGAACAGGCTAAAGGTCCGTAGCCCGGGCGCGCATCACCCGATCGGACTAGTGCGCCCCGGGCGGAGGACCGGTGGGCACCGTCAGGCCGAGGTCACGGTGCGCCTACCCTGGGGTGCGGCGCGCAGAGCACCTTTGGGTGCGGGGTATTTCTCCGGCGGCCACTGAACGCCCGGGCAGCGACGCGGGTACCTGCGACTGCCTTCACCCGTGCACAGAGGAAAGCGAGCTGAATCGCCATGGCGGACAACGCCACTTTGCAGTCCCAGTATCTTGCCCAGGTCGAGGCCGACCTGGAGCGCACCACCAAGGAGAAGACCCGTATCGCCGCCGAGCTGGCCGCGTTGCAGGAGCAGTTGACGGCCCTGGAGCAGGACCACGCACTGCTGGTCGGTGTCCGGCAGACCCTGGTCGGTGCGACACCCGCGCCCGCGCAGGGCGCCGGACCGGTCGGCGTACCGGCCGATGCGCCGACGGTGCCCCGGGCGCGTACTCCCAAGCCGGCCGCCCGGACACGCAAGTCGTCCGCCGCCGAGAAGCCCGCGGCCAAGAGCGCCACGGCCGCCAGCGGTTCCTCGGGCACCCCGACCCTGGTGAAGCTGGTGGCCGCCGACCTCACCGAGCACGGCGAACCGCGCTCGGCAGCCGAGATCACCACGTCACTCACCCAGGCCCACCCCGGCCGGAAGATCCAGCCGACCGCGGTGCGCAACACCCTCGAAGCCCTGGTAGCCAAGGGGCAGAGCCTCCGCTCCAAGCAGGGCCGGTCCGTCTACTACTCACCGGCCGCGACCGCCCCCGCCCCGGCCGCGGCAGCCGACGAGACCGCCGTCGCGACCGCCTAGCTGCCGGGCCGCTGCTCAGGCTCGTGCTCGACCCGGGTGACACGTGGGCGCGAGGGTGAGCGGGACCGGACCTTCCCCGCCGCGGCAAGAAGCTGTGCCCGGCCCGCGAGCGGTCGGCTGAGGGGGTCGGCCTTCGTTCAGCAGACGGCGTACGCGGCCTGGGTCGGGATCCAGTTGGCGTCGCGGCCGGTGGCGGCGAGCAATTCGGCGCCCGGGCCTGCCGGATGGTCTGTCCTGGGCGGGGCGAGCATGCCGAGCTCTCGCAGTGGGCCGACGAGGAACCGCGCGGCGGGCCGCAGGCCGTCGGCGAGGTCGTCCTCCAGGGGCAGGCGCTGGCCGGTGGCGACGGCGATGTCCCATGCGTGGACGGCCGCGTCGAAAGCCGCGCAACAGGCCGCCTGTGAAGGCGGCATCGGCCCCATGGGCGTGGGCACCTCGGCAAGGCCGGCCGGCAGCTCGGCGAGCGTGGCGCGCAGGCCGTCGAGCGAATCGCCCAGGACGTCGGTGTGCTGCGGCGGCAGGGCGTCCTCGGGCGCGAAGACGGGTTCCAGGCTCACCCCGCCGGCTTCGGCGATGACCGCCGTGTAGGCGTCCTGCGCGAGCCGCGCGTGATTGAGAACCTGCCGTGCCGTCCACTGGTCGCACGGGGTGCGCGCACCCCACGCGTCCTCCGGTACGTCGAGGGCCACGGTGCGCAGGTAGCTGTGGGCCCGGTGCAGGACGCTGAGTCCACCGATGGTCATGTTGCCGACTCCCTCATCAAGATCAGTTCATGGCCGGCTGTATTCCGGCCCGACGAGAGCAACTTCGTGACGGGGGGTCCGGTTCTGCCCGTTCGGCGGAAATTTTCGCCGTCGCACCCGAAATGCCGGACCACGGACCCCGGTGGGGGCCGGTCGATCCAGACCCGGACGCCCACGGCAGCGCCGTGGCCTGCCGGCCTGCGCACCCGTTCGAGTGATCATTTTGCCGAGCGGCATGGGTGCAACAACGACCTGATCTACTACGACGCCAACGGTGACTCGGTGAAGATCGAGCGCTGGCACGACATCACCTTCCCCAACCGCCCGCCGCAGGTCTCCGCGATCCAGATCCTGTGACGCCCCACCCGGCGCCGCGCGGGCGGCGCCGCCGCTGACCGAGCCGGTCTTGATACCGCGCGAGGGAGCCGGCGGCCGGCGACGCGCCCGGGTCCGCCCCGAGCAGCGCGTCCGGTAGCGGTTGCGGCGCGGAGCCGCCGACCGGCTACGTCACCGTCCGTACCTTCGCGTTCGGGCGTACGGAGGGCCGAGGCGCCGGCCAGCTGTGGACGGGGGCGCCGGTCGCGCTCAGCTTCAGGTATCGGCGGGCCATCGCGGTGTCCGAGCCGAGCGCGCGATGGGTCCTGCGCTGCCAGTGGGCACCCGAACGCCCCGCCAGTACCCGGGCCTCCACCACCCCCAGCCACCGCTGCACCTCGCTGTCCGCGACCCCGGCGCCGGCCAGTCCCGCGGCGGCCCGCGGCAGCAGAGCCATGACCAAGTCCCTGGCGGCCACCCGTACGGGCGCCGACGAGCCGGACGGCCACCACAGGCGGGCCGCCATGCCGTCGCGGGCCGCGGTGTAGAAGTTCTCCCGGGCGAGCGCGAAGGGCAGGTCGCCGCCGGGTTCGCGTGCCGCGCGGTCGAGGACCAGACCGGTCAGCAGCGCGGTGTTGGCCGCCATGTCGGCGGGGGTCGGCCCCGCGGGCAGCGCGCGCAGTTCGATCCGCAGGTGCCCGGCCCCGGCGGGGTCGTAGACCAGGCGGTTCCACCACCACAGGGTGCCCAGGTGCAGCCGCAGCTCCTCCAGCGCAGGCGGGCCGCCGGGCCGGGCGGGCCGGTCCCAGGGTCCGTCCGAGTTGAACGGCATCAGTGGCGCGTACCGGGTCACCGACTCCTCGATCAGCTCCCGGACGCCTCCGCGCAGCCAGTTGTGGCCGAAGCCGGAACGCCGGTCGGCCGGGGCGAACCGGCGCCGGTGCTGGCCGAAGGCCTGCTCGTACCAGGGGATCCGGGTCTCGTCCCACACCCGTCTGCCCAGCAGCAGCGGCGAGTTGGCGGCGACGGCGAGGACGGGGGCCGTCATGAGCTGGGCGGCGTTGTGGAACCGGGTGAACTCCTCCGGGCGCACGGTGAGATGGACCTGCCACGAACTGGCGGCGCCCTGCGAGCAGATCGTGTCCGAGCGCATCCGGCAGCGCTGCTCACCGGTGACGCGCAGACCGCGCCCCGCCCGCCCCAGCGCGTCGTCGAGCAGCGCGTACCGCTTCCTGGACGACACATTGCGGCGCGTCAGGTCACCGGGCCGCAACGTCGGCAGGAGGCCCGCGCAGTACGGCTCGGCTCCGTAGCGGGCGCCTGCCTTGCGCACGATGTCCAGCAGGGCCGCGGCCTCGTCGTGGAGCGCGGTGAACGGACGGGAGCGCAAGGGGACAGGGGTGAGGTTGGCCTCCAGGTTGTAGCGGTTGACCTCCAGGACGAGGCGGGAGTCGGCGGCCAGCGCCCGTACCTCCTCGTTCCGCGGGACGGGGACGCCGTCCGGCGTCACGAGGAACATCTCCATCTCGGCGCCGATCGTCCGCTCCCCGCCACCGAAGCCGGGCGAGGAGAGCAGTTCGTCGAGAAGACCGAGCGAGGCGCGCAGCCGCGCGGCGAATCGCGCGGTGTCCTCGTCGGTGAAGTCGCGCTGCGGAAGTTCGCGTCCCATGGCTTGCTCCCGGCTGTCGTCATGGGCCGGGCACCCGGCCGCTGCCGACCGGCCGTCGCTCGGGGGGTCGGGACAAAACCATACAGGCCCGGCGCCGCATAAGCCGAGGTCACGGCGCCCCGGCGCACGATCTGCTCCAGCTCTCGCCCCCGCCTTCCCCGCTCCGCCCGCTCCCGGCCCCACTGCCCAGAACAGCTGGACCGCAGGCCAGGCCGCCCCGAACACCGCAGGGCGCCGCCGCCGGGCGCGAGCGGGGACGCATCGCCGTCCGCGCCTGCAATTGCGCCTGCGCGGCCCGGCTCACCGCCGCAGGACGTGCGGGTGAGGCAGGGGCGGCTGGCCAGCGCTGTCGGCACGGTCTGCCGCCAGTTCTCCCACACCACCCGGTCCGCGTCCGCCGGACGGTGACGTAGAGCGCGCCGCAGCACCTCTCAGCGGCTCCTGCTCGGCATACGGTCTGCGGCTCGTGCGGCTTCCGCCTGGTCGGGGAGGAGGGGTGAGGGCTCGGCGTCGGTGGCGGTCGTGGCAGCATGGCCTCCCATGACCGTGGACGAGGACGGGGACGGCTGGCCCGATGTGCCGGGGGACACCGCGCTCAGCGTCAGGGTGCCGGAGGCCGACTCGTTGGTCCGGGCGGGGTTTCCGGCGCATGTGACGGTGCTCTATCCGTTCTTGCACGCCAGCCGGATCGACACGGGGGTGGAGGACCGGCTGACGGCGCTGTTCGGTTCCCGTGAGCGGTTCACCCTGCACTTCCGGGAGTTCCGCCGTCACCCCGGCGCGCTGATGCTCGACCCCAGCCCGGTTGACCCTGTCCGTGCGCTGATCAAGGACGTCCGCGACGAATGGCCCGAGCTGATCCCGTACCGCGGGATCTTCGGCGACGAGGGACTCGACCCCCATATGACGGTGTCCCGCGGCGAGGGCCCGGACGAATACGAGGCCGCTTACGACGCGCTGGAGTCCGAGTTCGCCTCGCTGCTGCCACTGAGCTCCTCCGTACGGGAGGTGCGTCTGATCATCTGGGACGGCACCGCGTGGCAGGACCGCACCCGGTATCGGCTCGGGGACCCGCCACACCCGAGCCTCTGATCCGCGCGACCGTCGCTCGGGGCCGTTGCGGTGGCAGGTCCAGATGTTCATCCGGGAGCCTTCCTTGCCGGCGGTGCCGTTGTCGACGTCCAGGTATTTGCCGCTGTTCACGCTGACGATGCGGTTGGACCTGTTGCGGAAGCCGTCCGGGCGCAGGGTCCACTGCTGGTTGGTGCCGCCGTCGGGGTGGTAGAGGATGATGTGCGCCCCGTTGGCCCCCTACGTGCCTGGTAGACGTCGATGACGCGGCCGCGTGGTTGCCGCGGGCGGCCTGCCAGTTCTGGGTGTAGACGTTCGAGACGGCGTAGTCCAGCCGCCCGCCGCTGAGTCGGGTGGGCCCGCCGCTCTCGTAGATGTGGGAGTTCGCGGGGATGCCGGTGGTTCCGCCGACGGGCAGGGAGCGGGGGCGCGCTTGAAGTCGCCCAGCACCACCCGGTTGGCGGTTGGAGGCTGACGACATCGGTTTCGACGTGGACGTCTGGGAGTTGGGGTGCCGGTAAGAACGCTGTCACCAGCGGCAAACGACGGGTGTCACGTGCGGCGACGTGCGACGGGGTCGCGTTCCGCGACGTGTCGTCCGCCCGCGCCGCCGCCAGTTCGGCCAGCGCCTCTGGCAGCGCCGGGTCGTCGATCGCGGCGACGGGGAAGACGGGCGGCTTCGCGCCCCGACGGGCGGGCCCGGTCGGCGCCGGTTCACCGGCCAGCATCCATCCCCAGGTCGCCAGTGAGATCCGGTAGATCCGCGCGGAGGACTTCGCGATGCCCGCGCCGGTGAGGTACCGCTCGACCGCCGCGGTGTACGACGCGGGCGGGGCGGAAAGCGGCACGACCCGGGCGCGCGGCACCCGAAGCGCGCCCCCGCTCCCGACTTCGGTCACCGGTTCGATCGCCACGCCCGTCCCGCCCTTCCGGTTCTGCCGCAGCAAATGCGTACACCTCGCCTGTGGCGGCCGGAGAGTCCGCCGCAGTGAATCCGGTATTTACTGCGGCAGTAATCCTGATGCAGGGTCGAGATCAGGCCGAGGAGAGCCGTTCCGCGGCGGCGGACTTGCGGAATGCCCTAACGTCCCATCAAGGGGCATATCACCGGCCCGGCCCCCATCGCTGGAACGTGATCCCCTGAGTCGGCGCCGTGTCCGCCGCAGGGGGCGGCGACCTGAGCCTGGGCGGGGCCAGGGGCACGGGCATCGGCGTAGGTGGAGATAACACGGGAGGAAGACCATGCACGCGAACGGCAGCGCAAGGAGCAACGAGGCGGAGAACAGCCGGTCATCGGCCCGCACACCGACCGGCCGCGCCGCAACGCCGCTCCCCCCACTCTTGGCCCTCCAGGGCAGCGCTGGCAACGCGGCAGTCGTCCAGATGCTCCGCCGGGCCGGACACCCCTGGGCCCAGGAAAGGCACCGGCACAACGCGGGCTGTGGTCACCAGCAGGCCGAGCAGCCCGTGCAGCGCTCCACCGTCCCTGACGTCCTGCGCTCCCCGGGCCGCCCTCTCGACGACAACACGCGCACCGAGATGGAAGCCCGACTCGACGCGGACTTCTCGGACGTCCGCCTCCATACGGACACGACCGCGCAAGCCTCAGCGGCGGAAGTGGGCGCCCGCGCTTACACCTCGGGCAACCACGTCGTCATCGGCGAGGGCGGCGGGGACAAGCACACGCTCGTGCATGAACTCACCCATGTCATCCAGCAGCGCTCCGGCCCCGTCGCGGGTACCGACAACGGCCAGGGGCTGAGTCTGAGCCATCCCTCCGACGTCTTCGAACGCGAGGCCGAGGCCAACGCCCAGCAGATCATGGCAGGCGGTCCGTCCATGACCATCCAGCGTTCGGCGAATCCCTCCGGCGGGGATGTCGCCGTCCAACGGTACGTCGAGATCGACCCCGGCACCGCGAACTACCCGACGCAGCACAAAAAAGCGGTCATCGGACCAGCCAAGGACGCCGACGGCGACGAGAAGTTCTTCCCGAGTCAACACGAGGAGAACGGCAGCTACTACGCCGGCACCGATCCGCTAGCCGCCAACATCACGTACAACGGCAGCGTCAGGCTGCGCATCTCCGACAACTACGACCTCGCGGTCGAGCAGGGTTCGGGCGAGTCCAAGGTCTTCTTCGCCGCAGAGCAGCACATCGCAGCGGCCAACGAGGCTCTCACCGGACGGGTCCGGTTGCATCAGGGAAAACGCTTCCTGCGGATGCGGGGCGAGACAGGCGAGAAGCGGCTGTTCCAGGTCAAGCCGGTCGTCGAGAACACGGCCAGCGAACTCGCCAAAGCCGGACGGGGAGCGGGCAGTACCGGTGGCCTGGCCGGGCTGGTGGCACCGAAGACGAAGAAGACGACCGGCCTGTCGGTCCTCACCCCGCAGCGCTGCAACGAGATGGCGGACTTCGTCTCCGGCCGGAGAGATGTAGCGTTCAACGGCACCACAGCTTGGGACAACTTCCTGGCCAAGGTGCTCGACATCGTCCACAGCAGCGGCGAGGAGCACCTGAACACGCTCGAAACGGCCCGCCGGGAAGCATCCTCCGTCGTCGGCGACAACGCGGCCTATTTCACATACACCCAGCGGATGAGCCGGGAATTCCAGGACCTGAAGGACGCCGACTCGCCGGAACTCGAAGAGGCGCTGGAGCAGTTGGGGCTCAACGACTTCCTACCCCCGCCCGCCCCCGGCTCCGTTGTGACGACGGTCGGCTACGGTGATGCCCAGCAGGAGGATGCGCGCGACAGGGACAGGTATTTCGAATACCATTTCGGCACCGTCGTCGCCACCAGCGGCCATGACTACGTCACCATGGAGAACTACGCCCGCCGCGATCCGGCCGTGGGTAATGACACTCTCTCCAGTGGCGACCCGCTATTCTTCTTCCGGATGTACGGCACCAGGCGAGAACTGGGCGAGACCTGGCACAGCTACCAGGTAGGGACAGGTGGTTTCATCGGAGCGGCCCTCTCCATCACCCTGGAGGGCTGAGCTCATGGGTCCCATCCTGGTGAACTGGCACGTTGGTCCGGAATCCCAGTCGCGTCCTCGGGGGAAAGCAGCTCTGGGTGACGGTCAGGGCTTCGTGGCAGCGGTGAGCCGGTCGTACGCGCGGTACGCATTGCGTCTGGCCGAGGTGGAGCCGTCGCTGGAGAGGACGGCGCACTGTCTGAGCGTGGCACAACTAGTGCCGCATGAGACAACGTTTGCTGGTCATGGGAGATTGCCCTGCCGACCGGTGGGAGAGTGTGGCCGTGGAGACTGCCAACCGCGCGCTGACGTCGGACGTGATCGCGGCACTGAGGTACTGGCCCGGTGTCATTTGGGTGGGTCAGAAGAATCCTCCGGACCCCGTGGACCTGACCGTCCTGCCGCCCTTCTTCAACGAGGTGCTGCAGGCCCTTCCGTGGTGGAACCGCGATTGGAAAATCGACAGCGTCCAGGCGGGACTTCCCGCGGAGACCGGGGATCACCGCTGCGATCCCGCCGTGAGGTTCACTGAGGTGTCGATCCCGGGAACGGTCGCTTCCGGCAGCAGCGAGAGCCTGCCGTTCGTCGCGAAGGTCGGCTTCACGGGCGACCGGCTGATCCGCTTCCAGGCCAAGATCGGTGACGTTGTCATAGGCCCGGCCGTTGCCCCAGCCGGGCGATCGGAGCCACATCCGTTCGGACGGATGCTCACCGAATTGATGGACCTGCGCGGGATTCCGGTCGGGGAAATGGCCAGGGCCGCCGGACTGTCGATGTCGACCATCCACATGCTTCGCGGTGGGCGCAACCCGAATCTTCTGCAGGCCCGCCTAATCGCGAGGATCCTGGACATGTCCGAAGCGGACGTCAGAGTCATCGCCGGACTCGACGACGGCAGTAGCTGACAGTGGCGGCGTCAAGATGGGGCGTTGGCGCTGCGCCATGCGGCGATCCTTCGGCGTCATCGATTTCATGATCCTGCACGCGTTCGGCCCGGCAGGAACTGTCGGACGGGGTCCGCGTAGTCTCGCCGGGTGCATTCTCATCTGAGCTTCGAGAACCCTCCTGCACTGCCTCACGAGGTGGTGGTCGAGATGTTGGAGCGGGCCCTGCGCGACCGCTCGGCGGAGGGCGAGGCGGCGGGTGTCCTGGTCGGGACCGCGTTGAACGAGGACGACGCGGAGTTCGTCGAGCACTGGTGCGTGCAGGTCGGGACTCGGGCCGTGTCGGGCAGTCCGTTGCTCGGGCTGGCCGGGCTGTGCCTGGGGCACACCGCTCGACGCTTCGGACACCTCGGCGATGAAGCCGTCGCGCTGGTGCAGTCGCTGGCGACGCGGGCTGAGGCCGACCCGACGGACGTGGACGGTCGGGCCGTCGACGGTTACGACGACGTCCGGAGCTTCCTGCACCTGTGGTGACGGCCTTGTCGCCCTGGCGGGTCAGGCTGCGTTGGCCCTGCTCACGATGGCTCTGAGGCGTTTGTCGGCGGCGTTCTTGTTCCGCCAGATGATGTAGCGGCGGATCATGCTGCCCTGGGCCTTGTGGTTGGGGTGGTCGGTGCCGTCGAGGGCGAAGTAGCGCAGGGCGGTGAACTGGGCCTCGATCCGGTTGAGCCAGGAGCTGTTGGTCGGGGTGTAGGCGATCTCGGCGTTGTTCGCCGCGGCCCAGGTCCCGACCCGCTGGCACCGCTTGGTCGTCAGGTGGGGTGAGTAGTTGTCGCAGATGATCGCGATACGCGTGCCGACGGGGTGCAGGGAGCGCAGGTAGCGGCAGAACTCGAGGAACTTCGACCTGGTCTTCGTCTTCTTGATGTGGCCGTAGAGCTGGTCCTTGCCCAGGTCGTAGGCAGCGAAAAGGTGGCGGACCCCATGCGGGCGGGTGTAGGTCGCGCGGCGGCGGGGGCGCGGTTCACGGTCGGGGTCCTTGTGCTTACCGCTGCGTTCGGCCCACTGGCGGCCGGGGTGGGGTTGCAGGTTGAGCGGGCCGAACTCGTCCAGGCAGAACACGACCTCGGGCTCTCCCGGTTCGGGGAGGACCTCGCCGTCGGCGATGGCGTAGGGGTGCTCGACGCGGGCCTTCTTGACTGCGTAGTCGGGATCCTTCGAGGTTTTCCAGGTCTTCAGGCGTTGAAAGGTGACGCCTTCCTCCCGGAGCAGGATGCGTAGGCCCTCGTGGCTGATGTCGTCAACCACCCCCTCGGCGACCAGGAAGTCGGCCAGCTTGACCAGGCTCCAGGTCGAGAACGGCAGGCCGTGCTCGACCGGCCTGGACTTGGCGATCTTCTTGATCTCGCGCCGCTCAGGCAGGGTGAACATCCTGGGCCGGCCGCCCTTGTACTTGGGGTAGAGCGAGGCGAAGCCGTCGGCGTTGAAGTTGTGGATCACGTCGCGGGCCCGGTCGGGGCTAGTGAACGTCACCTCGGCGATCTTCGCGACCGGCATGCCCTGGGCCGATAACAGCACCATCTGCGCCCGCCGCCACGTCACCACCGACCCAGTCCCCCGACGCACGATCCGCAGCAGCCGCCGCCCTTCATCGTCATCGATCTCGCGGACCCGCACACGCTCAGCCACCCGCACATCGTGACGCACGACGCGCCGCCCGGATCACCATCAGACGGCGCGTCACCACAGGGCGAACGTTATTTGATGCGGCACTAGTAGGGCTTGGTCAGGTGTACGCGCTGGTGGCGTGTCCTGGTGGGTTTGTGCGCGTTGATGGTGTGTGACACCTGGGGAGTTGGATCAGGTCCGGGAGGACCTGGTGGCGTTCACGGCGGAGGTGTTCGAGGCGTTCACGCGCACCGATCAGCACCGCTGGGGGCAGGCCTATGTTCGCGGGCTGTTGTTGGAAGGGCAGCGCAAGTCGGTGGAGCCGATGGCTGCGCGGCTGGGCGAGGACGGCAACCGTCAGGCACTGGCCCACTTCGTGACCTCCAGTCCCTGGAGCTGGGCTCATGTGCGGGCGAGGCTGGCGTGGCGGGTGCACGAGGAGATCGGCCCGACCGCGTTGATCGTGGACGACACCGGGTTCCTCAAGGACGGCGATGCGTCCGCGTGCGTGTCGCGGCAGTACACCGGCACCGCGGGCAAGGTCACCAACTGCCAGGTCGGGGTGTCGGTGCACCTGGCCCGGGATCACGCTTCCGCCCCGGTCAACTGGCGCCTGTTCCTGCCCAAGTCCT
Source organism: Streptomyces sp. NBC_01477 (assembly GCF_036227245.1). Taxonomy (GTDB): domain Bacteria; phylum Actinomycetota; class Actinomycetes; order Streptomycetales; family Streptomycetaceae; genus Actinacidiphila. The sequence goes on along the minus strand of NZ_CP109445.1, from coordinate 1,287,833 downwards.
GGGACCAGAACTCGGAGCTGGCCGACCCGGGCAAAGTGGCCCGCCGTGAACGCTGTGGCATCCCGGCCGATCTGGGTCACGTGGAGAAGTGGCAGCTCGCGCTCGACATGATCGACGAGATCAGGTCCTGGGGTGTGGAGGTCCCGCTGGTCCTCGCCGACGCCGGTTACGGCGACAGTGCCGCGTTCCGGCTCGGGTTGAACCGGCGGGGCCTGCACTACGTGGTCGGGATCTCCACCACGCCCACTGCCCACCCGGCCTCGGCCCGCCCGGTCACGCCGCCCTACGGCGGCACCGGGCGACCACCGGTGTCCAGGTATCCCGAGCCGGCCCGCTCGGTGAAAACCCTGGTGGTCCAGGCTGGCCGGGGTGCGGCCCGGCCGGTGTCCTGGCGTGAGGGCTCCCGTCCCGGCCGGGCCGCAGCGGGCTGAAGCGCATGTACTCGCGGTTCGTGGCCCTGCGGATCCGCCCCGCCGGACGCGAGATTCGCGAAGCCACCGACGGCGTGGAACTCGCCGAGTGCTGGGTGCTGGCCGAATGGCCCGCCAGGGAACCCGAACCGGTCCAGTTCTGGCTCAGCGACCTGCCCGAGGACACCCCGCTGACCACCTTGGTCCGGCTGGCCAAACTCCGCTGGCGCATCGAGCACGACTACCGCGAGATGAAGCAGGCCTTGGGCCTGGCCCACTTCGAAGGCCGCACGTTCAACGGCTGGCACCACCACGTCACCCTGGTCTCCGTGGCCCACGCCTTCTGCACCCTGCACAGACTGGGCACCGCCCCAAAAGACACGGCGTCGGCCTGAGTCTCTACCAAGTCGTCCGCGACCTGCAGTTACTCCTCGCCACCTGGGCCGGCGCCTGCCCCACCTGCCACCGCGACATACCCATACCCATACACACCTGACCAAGCCCTACTAGCGATCTGTGATTACAACGCGCAAAAGCAGCAAGTCCCCTGTGGTGCCGTAAGGAGCAGGTTCATGCGTTCTCCGCAGTGGACCGCGTGGTCTGGTCGGCCGGGGCTCGGGGGCCCGGTACGGAGGCTGCGGCGAGGTTGAGGCGGGCGCCCGTCGGGGTTGCGCCACTTGTCGGCGCCGACCACCCAGATCTCCTTGCACTTGAGCTGGTCGCGCAGGGCCTGGAAGGCGACGACCTCGTAGACCATGCGCACCACCCGACGCCGGCCCCGCTTGTCGGTGCGGTGGACGACCTCGGCCCAGTCCCCGCCCATCGCCTTGTGCACCGGCACTGTCTCGCCCAGCGGGTAGTGCGTGGTGTTGCCCGCCGCCGCGTACCGGGCCACCAGCGACAGTGCCTCAATCACCGGCCGGTGCGTGTGGTTGGACGAACGGAACTCCAGCACATCCAGCAGCCTGATCAGCCCGCGCCGGTAGTGGTTGGTGTACGACGCCTTCAAGGTGGTCTGCACCGTGCGCCGGTAGACCGGGCCACGGGTCTTGAACTCGTGCACCAGCTCACGCAGCGTCTGCTCACCGCCGGACACCGCCGGGTAGACGACCTCGCGGACCGTGCCCTCCGGCTCGCCGATCGACGCCTCGGCGAGCCTGAAGAGGATGTTCTCCTTGCCCGACACCAGGGCGACGATCCGCTCCGTGCTCTCCACCGTGATCCGGGCCGAGATCCTCACCGTCAGCGTCTCCTCGGCCACGCGCAGCGCGGCGCCCACGATCCGGTCGCACCGCCCCGGAGCCGGCGGCTCGATGCTCTCCGTGCGGCAGCGGGCCAGCAGTTCCACCCGTACCTGCTCCGGCTGCCGCTCCTTGCACGCGACGTGCTCGGCGAGCCAGCCGGCCAGCTTGTCCGCGTCCGCGACGCTGCACTCCCGGAAGCCCAGGCGCCCGCCGATCTGCGCGCGGTGGTACTCGACCGTCCGGCCGCTCCACTCGTACGCGTCCAGCTCGGCGCCGGGTACCTGCACCTGCCGGGCGACGAACTCCACCGCCTCGCCCGGCAACTCGAACCGGCCCCGGGGAAACCGGCCGCACTGCGTACAGAACTTCAGCAACACGGCGAAGCCCAGTCTCGTCGCACCGCGCTTGCCTGACACGAGCCCCTGCTCGTCCTTCAACAGCGTCCAGTGCTCGACCAGGTCGTCCAGGTCCAAAGAGGTAGGGGCCACGGTTGTCGATCGTCCTCCCGGGGCCTCACCCCGCGCAGCTGTACGACCCCGAACTCACCCACACGGGTGACGCCTCCACAAGATCACCGTCGTTTGCGGCTGATGACAGCGTTCTTACCGGCACCCCGAGTTGCAGGGGCGGCAGCGGCGGGACGTGGCGGCGGAACCGCAGATCAGCTGAGGATCGGGATGAGGCCGAGAGCGAAGACGAGGTAGAAGCCGGCTGCCACGGTCAGGCGGCCGGGGGTGAGGCGGTGGGCTCGCATGGTCAGCAGGAGGTAGACGATCGCGGCCATGGTGATCAGGCCGGACCAGATCAGCGCGCCGTCGAATTTCCAGGTGGTGAAGATCAGGCCGAGGCCGCTGGGGACGGTGGCCTGGATCATCATCGCTCCGGAGATGTTCGCCAGTGCGAGTTTGGTCTTGCCCTGCCGTACCCAGATGACGGCGTTCATCACTTCGGGGAGTTCGGTGGCGACGGGGGAGAGCAGGAGCGCTGTCACCGTGGTGGACAGGCCGAGCATGGGTCCGATCGCGTCGAGCTGCTTCACGAAGAGCTGCGAGGCGAAGAAGATCACCGCGAGGGTGGCCAGCGTCTGGGTGACGACCGCCCAGGTGGCCGGCGACGCGGACGTGCGCTGGAGTTTGAGCGGCTCCAACTCCTCGTGCTCCCCGCCGGCCTCGTCGTCGGCGCGGATCTCGCGCCAGAAGTAGACGGCGTAGGCGGCGAAGAACAGGGCGCCCAGGACGGGCTTGTACGCGAAGGCGACCAGGCCGAGGGCGACCTTCACGACGAAGATCGGCAGGAACCACTTCTGGTCCTTGGCCAGCCGCCGCATGTCCTTCTCGTCGCCCAGCGCCTGCTGGGCGGACCGCGTGGGCATCATGCCGGTCTCCTCGCGCACGTCGGTCTCACGGCGGCGGCGCTTGAGCAGCAGTATGAATCCGGTGACGCCGTAGGCGATGGTGGACAGCGCCAGCGGGCCGCCCATCGCGGCTCCGACGCCGATGTCCTTGGCCTCGGGGGTGCTGCCGGTGGTCACCGCGACCAGCGTCACCACCGATTCTGGCAGCGCCGTGCCGAAGGCGGCCAGGATCGTGCCCACCGCCGTCTTGCCGACGTTCAGGCGCTGGCCCAGCCACTCCACGGCGTTGACGAACCACTCGCACGAGAGGTAGATCGCCACCGCACACACGATGAGCAGTACGAAATGGATCACATGGACCATCCAGCCTTCCGGCACCGCGGAAGACCAGGGACGACACGCCGGGAGCACACGTACGACCTCGGCCCCGCGACGCGCAATACGACGTCGGCACGGAGCCGAAGGTCTCGCCCACCCGGCAGGATCTGCACGGGCCCGGCCACCGGGAACCCCGCACTCGGGCTCCAGCATGTGACGGCCGGTTCGCGGGGCTGCTCCCCTTCGCAGCCGTCACTCTGCACAGCCGCACGGGCTCGCCCGAGCGGGCCGGCCGGCGTTGAACCGAATCCGGGCCAGGCACGTATAGCCGGTGGGATGCCGGCGACGCGCTGGCTGTGCGCAGGCATCCGACCAGTACGGGAATGGGCACACCCGCCGCACCGGTATGAAGGAGTCTGTATGTCTCGTCGCTTCGCCCGGCTGTCGACCGCTGCCGCCGGCACCCTTGCCGGGCTGGCTCTCGTCGCCGTCCCGGCACACGCCGTCCCCTCGCCCGCCGTCACCCTGGCCTGCGCCCCCGACCCGTACGAGATCGACGACGCGGGTACGGGCGCGGTCGCGCCGATCCAGGTCGGTGGCACCGTGCACCGGGCCATCTGCCAGGGGCGGGACCCGCTGCCCGGCAAGAGCGAGCCGCGCGACGTGGACTGGTTCGACTTCACCGCGGTGGAGGGCCAGTCCTACACCGTCGAGGCCACCGACGTGGGCGCGGGGCTGGTGGACAACGCCGACCGGGGAGGGCTCAGCGTCGGCTTCGAGCAGATCAACCCGGACGGTACGCCGTCGGGGATCATCCAGAGCACCGCGCCCGACGGCGACCGTTCCACCACCCTGCCGCTGCACGCCGGCCGCTACCTCGTCGTCGCCGCCACCGGCGACCAGCAGGTCTATCCCGAGGACAACGTCCTGGCCACCAAGACGGTGCAGGGCAGCGACGGTGTGTACGGCATCAAGCTCACCGCGACCGCACCCGCCCCGGTGCTCAAGTCGCTGAAGGTCTCGCCGAACCCGGTGAAGGCCGGCGACAGGGCCACCGCCACTCTGGTGTTCACCGCCCCGCTCCTGGCCGGCGGCAGCTACGTACCGGTCGTGTCCAGCGACGGCTTCGTGGCGGCACCGGGCGGCACCCAGGTCGCCCCCGGCGGAGCCACTTCCTGGACCGTCCCGATCGACGCCCGCTCCGTGTCCAAGGACACCACGGTCACCATCAGCGCCCAGGTGTCCGGGGTCGGCCCGACCCTGACCACCCCGCTCACCGTCCGGAAGTGAGCAACGGGGGCGCACCGGCGGACGCAGCGCCGATGCAGCGGTCGGACGCGCCGGTCGTGGTCAACGTCAGCAGCGGCATCTCACTGATGCGCGACCTCGCGAACCATCCCCTGGCAGCTCCGCGCCGGCCGCGCCGCGCCACTGGCCCGGTAGGTGCCCGGAACGCTCGGCGTCCCGGGCAACCCGCGTGGGCGGCGGCCGCAGCGGCTGCCGGTCGCGGAGGCTGGTGGTCTCAGCGGTCCGGGGCTGCGGTGGTGGGGTTCGCGGTTTCGGCGGCGCGGCGGTATTCGGCGTTGATCCGCTGGGCTTCTTCGAGTTGGTCTTCGAGGATGACGATGCGGCAGGCGGCTTCGATGGAGGTGCCGCGGTCGACGAGTTCGCGGGCTCGGGCTGCGATGCGTAGTTGGTAGCGGGAGTAGCGGCGGTGGCCGCCCTCGGATCGCAGCGGGGTGATGAGGCGGGCTTCGCCGACGGCGCGCAGGAAGCCCTGGGTGGTGCCGAGCATCTCGGCGGCGCGGCCCATGGTGTAGGCGGGGTAGTCGTCGTCGTCAAGGCGGCCGAACGAGTCGTCTGCGGTCATTGCACCTCTCTGTGGAACGCGTGGAGGGGCCCTGGTGCCGTATGCACCAGGGCCCCGAAGGAACTGCTACACCATCTGCCGGCCCTCGTACTGCGCCGGCCCTCTGTTTCCGCGGACCCGACCGGAATGCTGTCGGGGGCGCGGGGATCGCGGTTGCTTGACCGGAGACCACCTCACTATCGATGTCCTGCGGTACCCGGGCTCAAGACGTCCGCCCGGGCGATCCTGATGGCGCTTGGGCTCCTCCGTTCTTCCCTCTGGGATCACTCACTTGCCGAACGGATACTGCGCACTGCACTTGCGGATACTGCCACTGCGGTACTGCTCGTGGCGGCCCCTGATCACTGCGGGCCACCCGGTCCGGTCGTCAGTCCCGTCGCCGTCCTGCAACAACCCTGGCTTCGCAACTCCACCACCGCACCGCCCTGCGCACTGCGACTACGTGTACTGCTGCCTGGCAGTTCGTCTCTGCCAGGCCCTGCTGTCCTTCTGGCTACGAGAGAAACCATAGCCAAGCCGCCATTCAATGTCTACTCCAGCCGACATAGATTTCCGCGTGTTCGACGGTGAGGTAATCAATCTCGAACACCGGGTGGCCTTCGATCACCGGAGTCGCGGCCGGCGCGACGGCGACCCCGCCGGGCCGCGAGTGCAAAGGGGCCGGATCGCGCGATTCGTGCAGTATGTACCCATGTCGAGCTATCTCTACCGACTTGCCCAGTTCGCCTACCGGAGGCGGAGGCTGGTCCTGGCGCTATGGCTCGCAGCTGCCGTGGCCGCCATCGCCATCGGCCAGGCCAGCGGCGGCAAGACCAATGACAACTTCACCATCCCGGGCACCGAGTCGCAGAACGCGTCCAACGTCCTCAAGGCCAAGCTGCCGGCCTTCGGCGGCGGCCAGAGCACGATCGTGTTCGCCACCCACGGCAGCGCGAAAGTCACCGACCCGGCGCTCAAAGGCGTGATCACGGCGGCCCTCGGCAAGCTCAGGTCCGTGCCCCAGGTCTCCACCGTCGTGGCTCCGTACGCGAGCGGACTGGTCTCGAAGAGCGGGCAGATCGCCCTCGGGCAGGTGCAGTGGACGGCGCAGCCGGCCGACGTCAAGGACGCCAACCTCGACCAGGTCAAGGACGCCATGAAACCGGTGCGGGCCGCCGGCGTCCAGGTGGAGTACAACGGCAGCGTCTATCCCGGCTGGCGGCTGGTGGTCTCCGAGCTGCCGGAACTGGCGGGCCTGATCGTCGCGTTCATCATCCTGATGATCACCTTCGGGGCCTTCGCGGCGGCCGGCATGCCCATCCTGGGCGCGATCATCGGGGTGATCACCACCCTGATGGGCGTCACGGCCGTCGCGTCCGTGGTGACGATCGCGTCGGCGTCGACGACGGTCGCGCTGATGCTCGGCCTGTCCTGCGGCATCGACTACGGCGTCTTCATCCTCTACCGCCACCGCACCAACCTGCTCAACGGCATGACGCCCGAGGAGTCGGTGCCGCTGGCCATGGGCACGGCGGGCAGCTCCGTGGTCTTCGCCGCTCTCACGGTGATCATCGCGCTGTGCGGCCTGACCGTGGTGGGCATCCCGTTCCTGACGGTGATGGGCCTCGCCGCGGCGGCGTCCGTCACCGTCGCGCTGCTCATCGCCCTGACGTTCCTGCCCGCGGTGCTCGGCTTCGCCGGGGTCAAGGTGGCCACCTTCACCCGTTTGCCGCTGCTGGGCAAGCACGTCGAGCGGGTCGCCCGCAGGTCCGCCGCCGATCCGGGCAGCCCGGCCGGCGCCCGCTGGGCCCGGCTGGTCGTACGCCGCCGGATCGTCATGCTCGCCGGCGGCGTCGTCCTGCTCGGCCTCCTCGCGATCCCGGCCCTCAGTATCCGGCTCGGCCTGCCCAGCGGTGCGTCGAAGCCGACGAGCAACACCCAGCGCAAGGCGTACGACCTGACCACCGAGGGCTTCGGCGCCGGGTTCAACGGCGCGCTGCTGATCGTCGTCCAGGACGTCCGGCAGCCCTCGGACACCCTGAGCATCACGGGCGCGCTGGCGAAGGAATCCGACGTCCAGCAGGTGACGCCGGTGACCGCGAAGAACGGCACCTCGCTGGTCCGGCTGATCCCCAGGTCCGGGCCGAACGACCCGTCCACCGCCTCGCTCGTGCACCGGCTGCGCCGCGACCGGGCGTCGATCGAGGGCACCACCGGCACGCGGATCCTGGTCGGCGGCACCACCGCGTCCAACATCGACGTGTCCGCCAAGCTCTCCAGCGCGCTGCCGGTCTTCCTGGTCGTGGTGGTCGGCCTGGCCTTCATCCTGCTGACCTTCGCCTTCCGGACCATCCTGGTGCCGGTCAAGTCGATCCTGGGCTTCCTGCTGTCGATGTCGGCGGCCCTCGGCGCACAGGTGGCGGTCTTCCAGTGGGGCTGGGGCCGCCATGTCTTCGGGATCACCCCGGCCGAGACGATCAGCTTCCTGCCGATCATCATGCTGGCGATCATCTTCGGACTGTCCAGCGACTACGAGGTCTTCGTCGTCTCCCGGGTCAAGGAGGACTACACCAAGAACGGCGACGCCCTGCGGGCCGTCGAGCGCGGCACGGGGGTGTCGGCCCGGGTCGTCACGGCCGCGGCACTGATCATGTTCTTCATCTTCGTGGCCTTCATGTTCACCAACGACCCGACCATCAAGGCGATCGGTTTCAGCTTCGCGGCCGGCGTCTTCCTCGACGCCTTCGTGGTCCGGCTCACCCTGGTCCCGGCCGTCATGGCGATCGTCCGCGCCAAGCTCTGGTACCACCCCCAGTGGTTCTCCCGGCACATCCCCGACCCCGACATCGAGGGGCAGCGCCTCGAACACGACCTCGCCAGCGGCAAGCTCCCGCGCGCCGGCGGCCAGACCCGGACCGGGCCGTGACCTGCGCGGTCCTGGCCGGGGCCGCCTTCCGCCGCCCTCACACGATGATGTGCGGCAGGAACCGCGCGTAGGCGTCCGTGACCAGGCCGGCGGACTCGCGGATGCCGAGCCCGGCCGCCTCGTCGCCCACCACCCAGGCGCCGAGGACGACATGGTTGCCGTCGAAGACGGGCAGCGGAGCCAACTGCTGGTAGCAGGTGCCCTCCGCCGAGTCGGCGGGGGCGGCGGAGGCGGCGCCGGAGCCCGCGGGCGGGGGCTCGGGCGCCGACCCGTCCGGCTTTACGGCGGGAACCGGCTCGCGCACCGCTTCGTGCACCGTGATGCCCGCACCCTCGCGCCCGAAAAGCGGCTTGGCCACATAGCCCGCGCCGGTGGCGAGTTCGCGCGGGCCGTCCAGGTAGGCGGGGAGCAGGTGGGGATGACCGGGATTGCGCTCCCACAGGATCGCCAGCAGCGCCTTGTTGGACAGCAGCATCTTCCACGCGGGCTCGATCCAGCAGGTGCTGCCGGTGCCGCCGCCGTTGTCGAGGGTGGCCAGCACGTGCGGGCCGAACGCGTCGGTCGCGAGCCATTCCCACGGGTAGAGCTTGAAGCAGCTCCGGATGAAGCGCAGTTGCTCGTCGACGAACCGCTCCGACAGCCCGTCCCAGCCGATGTCCTCGACGGCCAGCGCGACGGTCTCCAGGCCGGCCTGCTCGGCGGTCTCGCGCAGATACGCCACGGTCATCAGGTCCTCGCCGATCTCATCGGCCTGGGTGTGCGCGAAGTGCACCGGCCCCGGCGGCAGAAGGCCCGCCTGCTCGCGCCAGCGCGCCACGAGCCGGTCGTGCAGCGAATTCCACTGGTCGGCACTGGGGAAGCGGTCCTCCAGCCAGAACCACTGGGCGGCAGCCGCCTCGACGAGTGAGGTCGGCGTATCGGCGTTGTACTCCAGCAGCTTGACGGACTCCGCCGCCGTGCCCGACTCGGCGCCGCCGCCGTAGCGCAGGTCGAACCGCCCGTACAGGGAGGGCAGTTCGTCGCGGCGGCGCCATGACTCGACGATCCGTGCGACGAGCCCGCGGTCGGTGATGCCGAGGTCGGCGAAACGATCCTCCGCCACCATGTGCGCGGCGGCGTCCAGGCACAGCCGGTGCAGCTCCTCCACCACGGCTTCCAGCGCCTCGACCTCCGGCAGCGTGAAGGCGTAGTAGGCGCTCTCGTCCCAGTACGGACGCAGCACGCCGTCCGGGTGCCGGGTCAGCGGATACACCACCCCCTGCTCCTCGACGATGCGCTGCCACTGCGGCCGCGGTGCGATCGTGTGCCGCCGCATACGGCGAACCCCCCTGATACCTGTGTCCGTTGTCCTGGTGCGTGTGCGTGTGCGGGTGCGTGTGCCGCTGAGCCGCCGTCAGCTCCCGCCGGAGCCGTGCCCGCCCTCGCCGCCGTCGCCGCCCTTGCCGCCACCGGACCCGCCGCCGAAACCGCCGCGCTTGACCGCGGACTTGTCGAAGCCGCCCCCGGACACCTTGCCGTTCTTCACCGAACCGCCGTAGTAGTAGCGGCCCGGGCCGCCGTCGTGGCAGTCGCGGTCGTTGAGCTTCTTGTACGTCGTCGGGTCGACGCACCGCTTGTCCGGGCCGCCCGAGGAGCACGAGACGAGGGTGGCCGCGAGCAGCCCCACACTCCCCAGCATCACGACTCCCGAACGGAGCCTGCGTTCCTGCGATGCCATCGATCATTCCCTTCCCCCGTGCGGCCCCGGCCCGGCCGGTCACCCCGGCTGCGGCGCGGCCACTGTGCCTACTCGACGGCGGATACCCGCGGACGGCGGGCGCAGTCGGAGCCTTTTCGCGCGGCGGCACCCCGGAACCGGCCTCCGGCTCCCCGGCCCCGCCGCAAGGGGCATGGTCGCACGGGCGCCGCGACAAGGAACCACGGGGGCGAAGGCGCGGCCCGGCGGCCGCAGGCCGGTCCGCCGGCCGCTTCGCCCGGGGTGCGGTTCACGGCCCTGCGGGCTCCGGCTGCCAGGTGGCCCGTACCAACGCCCGCTCCACACCGGCCAGATAGACGGCCGAGGCGAGCCAGGCCCGCGCGTAGCTGTCGGGGTCGGCCTCGCCGGTGCGGCCGAAGACGTCCCGGGTACGCCGGTCGGCCTCGGCGGTGAGGCCGGCCGCCAGGTCCGCGGCCGTACCGAAGCCGCCGCGGCGCAGCGCCGCCCCGCCGCCGCTCCGGTCGCCGTCGCGCGCGGGCTCGGCGACGGCTCGGCGGCCACCCGACACCGCGACGTCGACCAGCCGCCGAAGCCGCCACAGGGGGGCCTGCGCCAGCGGGTCGGAAGGCACGCCGCCCAGGTCGTCCGGGGCGGGCACGACGTCGGGCGGCGGGAGGTGGACGCCCTCCAGACGGTCGTAGCCCAGGTCGGCGCGGCCCTGCCAGTCCGCGGGCAGCCGCAACGTCGCCTCGGTGTCGGGCAGCGGGGCGACCGCGAGCGGGCGCAGCGTCGCGGCGCGGTCGGGGTCCAGACGGCCGATCGCACGCAGCCTCAGCCCCGGACGGGACGCGAGCCGGCGGAAGTTGGCCGTATGGGCGAGGTCGGGATGGCCGTTGGACGGGGCCAGCCGGATCAGCAGGCCCTCCGTGTCCGGCCGTCCGGGCAGCAGCTCCCGGGCGATCAGCTGATCGCCCGCCGCCCCGACGAGCAGCAGGTCGCACCCGACCAGCTCGCGCTCCGCCTGCCCGGCCCGTTCCGGGTCGGCCCCCGGAGCCGCGGCGAGCCGTTCGGCGACGGCCTCGCCCAGGGGACGTGCGAACAGCGCGGCAAGCGGCCCCGACGTCCACGGCAGGCCGCTGACCGCCGTGGCCCGCACCCCCTTGCCCGCGCCGAGACGGCCGTCGGAAGAGACCGTCGCGCCGGAGATCAGCAGTCCGCCGCGGGAGAGCTGGGAATGGTCGAGGCTTCCCGAGCCGAGCGCCACGGTGGCCGTGGCCGCGCCCTTCGCGCGGGCCGGTCCGCCGGGCTTGACGTCGGCGACGGAGAACCAGCGCCCGTCCTCGGAGACGAGATGGGTGACGACACCTCCGTAGCCGGTGGCCGCGATCACCGGTTCCCTGCACACCCCGTGGACCCGCAGGCCGCCGGCCGGGCGGTAGGCGCGGCGGGCGGTGCCGACCAGCGCGTGCTGCGGGGCGGGGCTGCCCAACAGGGCGGTGGTGAGCAGGAGTTCCCGCAGATTCGCCACCAGGTCGGCCAGCCGGTGGCCGTCGTGGCGGGCGCGCGCGCCACGCAGCCCGCGCAGGACCCGCAGGGCGGCTGCCTCGGCGCGGTGCAGCCCGGCCACCCGGGCGGTGTGCGCGGCCCGCAGCAGCTCGGCCTGCGGAACAGCGCCCGCGGCCGGCACCCCGGCGGTGAGCACGGCCGCGGCGGCGGCCCACAGTTCGGCCGCGGCGGCCACCTGGGCAGCGGTGAGCGCCACGGGCTCCTCATCGGCCCCCGCGGCAGCGCCGGGCTCGCCGCCCGCCTGCCCCGCCGTGCCCTGCGGCGCGCTGTCGCCCTCGGAAGCGGGCACCGCCTCCGCGTCGGCGACCGGGCACGCGCTCAGGACGGCGGCCCGGTGAAGACACCGGGGCGCGAGCAGGCAGCTGCACACCGCCTGGTCCGCGTCCGTGACCGCGCCGGAGGGGCCTGGCGTGAGCGTGACCTCGGCGTCCTGTCCGCACCGCACCCGCCGCAGGGCGCCGTCGGCCACCACCGGCACGGCCGCGTACGACTCGATCGCGGCGTCCAGCTTCTTGCGCAGCCGGGAGGTCAGTGTCTCGACGGCTGAGGCGACCACATCGGGGGCCACCGGGGGCAGTTCGGGGTTCATCGGACCTCTCCGCGGAGGCGGTCGCCCACCCAGCGGGCGAGGGCGAGGGGACTGAGCGCGGCGACGGGCATACCGGCCGCGGCGAGCTGCTGGGCGACGGGCACCGAATAGCGCGGGGCGCCGGTGTCGTCCAGGGCGGCGCACCCCATCAGATGCACCCCGGAGGCCGCCATCGCCCTCACCTCGCCGAGGAGTCCGCCCAGCGGGTAGCCCTCCTCGAAGTCGCTCACCACCACCACGAGGGTCCGGCTGGGCACGGTGACCAGCGAGCGGGCGTGGGCGAGCCCGGCCGCGATGTGGGTGCCGCCGCCGACCCGTACCTCCAGCAGGAGCGACAGGGGGTCGTCCACCCGGTCCGTCAGGTCGATCACGTCGGTCGAGAAGGCGAGGAAGTGCGTGGACAGGGTGGGGACACCGCCCAGGACGGCCGCGGTCAGCGCCGACCAGACGACGGAGGCCTCCATCGACCCGGACACGTCGACCACCAGGACCAGGCGCCAGTCCGCCTCCTTGCGCGAACGGGTGCTGAACACCGGCCGCTCCGGTACGACCACGGTCCGCCCGTCCGCCGTTCTGCGCGCGTGGGCGAGGTTGGCCCGCAGGGTGCGCGGCAGGTCGAGCCGGCCGCCGGGACGCCTGGTGGGGCGCGGTGTCGCGAGCCCCGTCAGGGCCGGGCGCATCCGGGTGGCGAGCTCCTTGGCCAGTTCGTCGACCAGGCGGCGCACCAGCGGGCGGAGCCTGGCCAGCCGCTGTTCCGGCATCCCGCCGGCGAGGGACAGCACGGAGGTCAGCAGGTCGACCGACGGGCGGACCGCCGCGGGGTCGAGTTCGGCCAGCACGTCGGCACGCCCCTGGTCGGCGGCGCGGGCCAGGACCTCCTCGCGCACCTCGGCGCCGAACAGCGCCTCCAACTCCCCGGCCCACTCGCGGGCCGTCGGGAAGGACGCGTCCTGCCCGCCGCCCTGGCCGCCGGCTTCCCGGCCGAGGTCCGCGGAACCCTCACCGCGACCGGTGCCGTACAGCTCGTCCAGCGCGTGCGCGTAGCGGCGGGCGTGCTGCGGGAGGTGCTCGCTCTCCCGGCCGAGCAGCAGCCGCCAGCGGTCGGCGGGGCCGATCCGGAGCGCGGCGTCCGTGGCGGCGGGCGCTCGCACGGGGCGTGGTGCGGCCGAGGCGACGGGCGGGGAGCCGCCGGCTGATGCGTCGGCCGTCCCCGTGGGCAGTCCCAGGGCGCGCAGGGCGGCACATCCTTCCGCGTCGGCGGCCGTCCACAGCGCGAGGAGCTGGGGCGCGGCCGCCAGCGACAGGTCGAGGCGGTCGCCGAGCCGCTCGGTCACGGTGTGCAGCAGGCGGTCGCGACCCGCGGGGCTGAGCGTGTCGAAGCCCCCGCGCAGGGCCGGCAGCCGGTCGAGGAAGCCCTGGTCGGGGAGTGTGTCGATGCGGTCAAGGAGCGGGTCGGCCGCCGCCGGGGCCGACTGGAGCAGCGCGGACGCGCCGCTGAGCAGTCCGCAGAGCCGGCGGCTCAGCGCACGCCGTGCCTCGGGACCGGTGGCCGTGTCGATCCAGCCCGCCGTACGCGCGCCGAGGGTGCCGGCGTCGTCGAGGTCGAGCAGGACCCGGGCGGCCAGCGCGGCGCCCTGGATCAGCGGGGAGCCGGTGCGGGCGAGGGTGTCGAGGGCGTCGTTCATCCGCAGTCCGAGGCGGTGTTCGCCGGCCCGCGAGGCCAGTTCGATGAGCGCGGCGGTGTCCTCGGGCCGGTCGCTGCCCACCAGCCCGGGCAGGGCGCGTACCGCCGACTCCATGAGGTCGGTGGCCAGTTCGGCGGCGGTCCGCCTGCTGCCGGGAGTCGTGCCGGGCAGATGGCCGCGGCGCAGCGCCTCCAACAGGTCGAGCGCGGCGAGGAGTTCGGGGAGCGTGGCGGCGGCGGGGAGCAGTTCGGCGGCGTCGGCCAGGCGCTCCTCCACCAGGGCGGGCAGGTCGCAGCGGGCGGCGGCGCCGAGTGCCGCGAGGACGTCGGCGCAGGTGGGGCCGCCGTCCGCCGCCTGGCCCCGGAAGGTCTCCCGCAGGGTGCCCTCGGCGGCCAGGGCCGCGGTCACCCCCCTCACCCCGGCCAGGTCCAGCCGTACCGGGACGGCCGGGGTCCACGACACGCGCCACCGGGTGGTGAGGGCAGCCGCGTCGCCCGTACCCGCCACCGTGACGGCCTCGCCGTATCCCGTGCCGCACACGGCGAGGCGCTGGAGCAGGATCTCGCGGCGGCTGTCCAGGGCGGAGCGCAGCGGGTCGAGCCGCACCTCGCGCGAGGCGGGGTCGTCAGGGCCCGGCAGCTTCAGCGCGGCGGCCTCCGCCTCCACGCTCGGCCCGAGGCCGGAGCGCGGTGTGCCGGGCGCGATCCGGCCCCGGGCGGCGCCGACCAGGACCACCTGGAGCGCTCGCGCGAGGGCCCGGCCGCGGCCGAGCGGCTCGCCCTGGCCCATCACGGCCGTGAGGGCTTCGAGGACCTCGCCCCGTCCCGGAGCGGCGAGTCCGCGCACCCCGGCGAGGTCGCAGGCCATCCGCAGGGTCTCGGCTGCCTCGCCCGTACCGGCGGGGTGCCCGGCTGCGCGCAGTTCACGGCACACGTCGGTGATCGCCCGCGCGGCGGCGCCCCGGATCCGCTCGGGGTCGCCGCCGGCCTCGAACACCGCCTGCTGCCAGCGCGGATCCCGGATCCCCGCCGGATAGCCGGAACGGGAGTCCAGGAGATCGAAGGCGTACGGCACGAGGGAGGTGACGACGCCCGTGTGCTCCGCGGCGCTGTCGGAATCGGTTGCCGCGGACACCGCCACGGCTCCCGGCACCGCGTCCGTGCCGGGAGCCGTGGCTGCACCGGTCAGCGCCGGGGCGTGGAAGGCGCCGACGACGGCGGCGACCCGGCGCCCGCCACCCTGGGCGCGCGCGATCGCCCGGCGCATGTACGCCTCGCGGGCCAGGTCCACCGCCGGTATCCCCCCGGCGGCTGCGGCGTCGCTGCGCAGCGCCCATCCGACCCCGAGGGCGGCGCGGCGGATCGCCTCGGCCGCCGATCCGGGGGCGAGGACCTCGACGCAGCGGTCCCACAGGTCGTCACCGTCACGGCCTGTCCCGGACGCGGCGAGCGCGGTCGCGAATGAGGCGGGCGCGGCGGTCGCCCGGGCGGCGCCGGTCACTGCGGCGACGGCGGTCCGCGTGCGGGGTACGGGCACGGGACTGTCCGTGCTCCGCTCCGGATCGTGCGCGGCGGCGGTCACTGCGGCGGAGGCGGTCCGCGCGTCGGGCGCCGGGACCGGCGCCGGCACGGGGCCGTCCGTGCTCCACGCCGGGTCGGACATCGGCGGATCGCAGCACACGACGTCCGCCCCGTGCTCGCGGGCCCAGCGGACCGCGGCCAGTTCGGGGGAGAAGTCGGCGAACGGGTAGAAGCCGAGCCGCCCGTTCCCGTCCGCTCCGGCGAGGGCGACCGGTGCGACGGTGCCGGGCGCGGCCAGATGGGTGAGCCACCGCTCGAAGTCGGCGGGCAGTTCCACGCACACCACGTCCGCCCCCGAGGCGTCGAGCAGGGCGGGCACCGCCGCCGCGAGCGCCGGGCTGTGGTGCCGGACGCCCAGCAGATACGGCTCCGTGGAGCCGGCGAGGGCGGTGACGGCCGCCCGTGGATCCGGGGTGTGTGTCACCGGAGGTTCTCCCGCAGGTCCCAGAGCCGGCGCCACAGCGCGGAACCGTCCTCGGCGCGGCGGCGCACCGGGCCGTCCCAGTAGCCGAGGAGCCGGGCGTGGTCCGCCGGGTCGTCCTTGCGGACGACGCCCAGGAGGTGGCCGGGGACCAGGTCGAGGGAGTCGGCGCCCGGGAGGTAGGCGGCGGCCACCCCGAGGGAGACGGCGACCTGTACGGCCTCGGCCGTGGACATCACCGTGCCGGGCTTTTCCACGTCCCAGCCCTCCGCTGACCGGCCGGCCCGCAGGTCGCGGAAGACGGTGACCAGGACGTCCAGGACCGCGTCGTCGACGCCGAAGGCGGCGCCCGCCCTTTCCACGGCGGCCACCGCCTGGTGCCGTACGAGCGCGGTCTCGGCCTCGACGTCGGCGATCGGGTGCACCGTCTCGAAGTTGAAGCGGCGCTTGAGCGCGGCGGACATCTCCGAGACGCCGCGGTCGCGCAGGTTGGCGGTGGCGATGACGGTGAAGCCGGGGGCCGCCGCGACCTGCGCGCCGTCCGTGCCGGACAGCTCGGGCACGCTCATCCGCCGGTCGGACAGGATCGACACCAGGGCGTCCTGCACTTCGGGCAGGCAGCGGGTGATCTCCTCGACGCGGGCCACCCGCCCGGCACGCATGGCGGCCAGCACCGGGGAGTCGACGAGCGCCGCGGAGGTGGGGCCCTGGGCGAGCAGCAGGGCGTAGTTCCACCCGTAGCGCAGGGCGTCCTCGGTGGTGCCCGCGGTGCCCTGGACGGTCAGCGCGCTGGTGCCGCAGACGGCGGCGGACAGCAGTTCTGAGAGCATCGACTTGGCCGTGCCGGGCTCGCCGACCAGCAGCAGGCCGCGTTCCCCCGCGAGGGTGACCACGCACCGCTCCACCAGGGCGCGTTCGCCGACGAATTTGGGGGTGATCGCCAGCCGGTCCGGCAGTGTCCCGTGCCGCTCGGGGAGCTTGAGCGTCTCGCCGCCGCTGCCGCAGACGAAGGTGATCACGGCGCGCGGTGTCAGCCGCCAGCCGGGCGGGCGGGGGCCCGTGTCGTGGGCGGCGAGGAAGGCGAGTTCGGTGGCGTGGCGCTCCTCGGCGGGTAGCGTCTGCCGGGCCGGGAGGGTCCTCGCCGTGTCGGTCGGGGTCATGCGTGTCCTTGTTCGTCAGGTCGGGTGCGTCGTCGTGGCAGGGGGTGCCGGGGCGCCGGCCGATGGCGGCCGGCGCCCCGCGGGTACGTCAGCGGCGGCGCCCCCGCCGTACCTTGAGCTCCTCGAACCGGGGGCCGCCGTCCTCGCGGACCCGCTGCCAGGCCCTGCGGTACAGCTCCGCCGCCGGTTCCGTCGGCACGACCGCGCCCAGCAGCGCGTCCTCCTCCGCCAGCAGGTCGCGGAACAGCGGCGCTTTCCACCGCTCCAGCGGCACGTGCGGTGCCTTCGGGTCCACCCAGCCACCGGGCAGGAAGAGCGAGCGCCCGGCCCTGGTGCGGACGGCCTCCACCACCAGGTCGGTGGCGGCCAGTTCGGCGCGGGCGGCCTTGAGCCGGGCCGGCTTCCACCCCGTCCACCGGGCCGTCATGCGGTCGGTCGGGTCGGGCATGGCCAGCAGCATCAGATAGAGCCTCGCGGCGTCCTCGCCGACGCCGTGTTCCGTGGCCGCCTCGGCCACCAGATCCGGCACCGAGCGGCCCGGGTCCTGCGGCCACCACGTGCCGTCCGCGCCCCGCTCGCCCGCCCGCGGGTCGCCCGGGTCGGCGAGGAGGGCCGCGAAGGAGGCCGAGCGGGCCAGCCGCAGCGCCACCTCCGCCGGGTCGGGGCGCCCGCCGTCGGCGCGGAGCGCGGGCAGATACGGGTCCTGGCCCGCCTCGTCCAGCAGGGCGACGCGGATACCGGGGGAGGGCAGGTCGTCGTGGGTGGCGAGGATGACCGCGCCGTACCGCTCGAAGCCCTTGCCGACCTCGGTGGGCGCTCCCGCGGTCTTCCGGAAGTCGGGGAGGCCGATGTACCGCCCGAGGTCGAGCACCAGTCCGGGGTGGGCGAGCCGGTCGTGCACGGCGCCGAGCGCGGCGGGCAGCGCGGCGCGGATCGGGTCGCCGGCGGGCAGCCGGTGGGCGAGCCAGGCGGCGAGGCCGATGGAGCCGACCAGCGTCGTCGCGGTGAATCCGGCCGTGTCCTTGCCCACGGGCTTGACCCGGTCCCCGTCGACCGCCCACTCCAGGTCCCGGCTGAGCTGGGGCTCGCCGGCCGGGTGCAGCAGCGCGGGCAGGATCCGGCGGACCTCGTACCGCCCCCGCCTGAACACGCGTACCGCGTCGCTGAGCAATTCCTCGGGCACGGCGGTGCGCCGGCCCACCCGGGAATTCCAGACCTCGGCGGCGGCGGACCAGTCGGGTCCCTCGGTCCACAGCCGGGCCGGCTCGGCGGGCAGCAGCGCGGCCACGACCGCGGCGCGGATCGCGGGGTCGACGCCTTGCAGATCGTCCTTCGCGACGGCCGCAGGAGCCGCCTTCACGCCGATCGCCTCGCGCGCCTCCGCGCTGAGGAACGCCCGCTCGGAGGCGTCTACCTGCGGCAGTCCGGCCACGATGAGCCGGGCCGCGGTCTCGGTGACGCCGGTCAGGCGGGCGAATTCCTCGGCCGCCCGCGGGAACCAGGGCGCCGGTCCGCGCGCGGCCAGCTCCCGGAGGAAGGCGCTGATACGGTCCGCCTCCCCGTCCGCGCCCAGCGGCGCCGACGCCCGCAGGGTGTAGGGCGCGGGTGTCTCGAAGCGCCCGGCCGGGTCGTGGAAGTACCCGCTGAACACGCAGCCGTCGTCGTCCTGCGAGCCGCGTGCCACCAGGGCGACGAAGGAACCGCCGCCCAGCGGCAGCAGCCCGTACCACGCGCCGTCGCGCCACTCGCCCGACGGGGTGCGCAGCGGACCGGCCGCCAGGTGCAGGTCCACCTTGCGCCAGTGCGCGGCCCGGGCGTTCGGCACCAGGCCCAGCGCGTCGAACTCGGCGAGCAGCGCGCACAGCGCCGTGCGGTGGTCCTCGGCGGTGGTACCGGCCGCCGCCCGGAAGGCCAGGGCCGCGGCGCGGTCGAGCAGTGCCCCCAGTCCGGGCCGGCCGAAGGGCAGCTGACGGCCGTCCAGGTGGAGCCGCGCGGTCTGTCCCGCCTCCTCGGCGCCCGGGCCGCTGCCCGCCCGCTTCATCTCGCGCAGGGTGCGGAAGACGGTGTCGGCCTCGTCGTCGCGGTTCCACCAGTGGCCGGACGAATCGCCGAGGCCGTTCATGGCGTCCAGGAGGACGGCGTCCGCGGGTCCGGCCGGGCCGGTGTCCTCCAGGCCGCCGTCGAGGGCGCGGGTGAGCCGGTCCGCCGCCGCGTCCAGGACGGCCCGCTGACCGGCCGCGTGGCGCACGACCCCGGCGATCCCGGAGACCAGCGCGCTGTGGGTGACCGGGAGGAGGGAGCGGATCGCGTCGGGCAGCGCCTCCTTGTCCTCGTCCGCGGCGGCCGTGAGCAGGGCCGCCGCGGTGTCCCGGTCGAGCTGCCGCAGTGCCGCGGAACCCTCCGGGTCGCGGGCCGTCAGGCACTCCCAGAACTGCACAGGCGGCAGCAGCAGCGAGCCCTCGCCGAAGACACCGGGCGCGCGGTCGGTCTTGGCCACCGAGGTGATGACGCCGTCGGTGTCCACGACGGCGAGCTGCCAGCTGTTGCGGACGACGGCATGCGCCTGTGCGGCGCCGGGGAAGACCACGAGCGCTGCGGGCCGGCCGGAGTTCGCGGGCAGGGTGGCGGTGTGCCCGGCGAGATCCCGCGCACGCACGTAACCGTCGGGCGACTGCACCACGCGCAGGCCGACCAGGCCGTCCACGGGCGCGCAGGCGGGTCCGGCGCCGGACGTCGGCGAGGGGCGCAGCCGGCCGCCCTCGAAGCTGCTGCCCTCGGGGGCGTCGCGCAGCGCGTCGGCGAGGAAGGCGGGCTTGCTCATCCGGCCCCGCTCACCGGTCACCGGGTCGTACTCGTACCAGCCGCGCGCCTGTTCCGCCTCGCTCTCCGCGTGCCACACCCAGTACGAGACGCCGTCGCAGAGCACGTGCCGCTCGGGGGGCACGGTGGTGTCGCCCGCGTGCAGGACGCCGCCGCCGGTGGTCCTGCCGCCGCCGGGCAGGGGCAGCGTGACCGGCATATCGGCCTGGTACCAGTCCATCCGGACGCCCCGGGTGCTCCGGGCGCCCTCCAGGGGCTGCGGGCGGTCGGCCCGGGTGTGCCAGTAGCCGCGCAGGCCGC
The DNA here is from genome assembly GCF_036227245.1 of Streptomyces sp. NBC_01477. Lineage (GTDB taxonomy): Bacteria > Actinomycetota > Actinomycetes > Streptomycetales > Streptomycetaceae > Actinacidiphila. The sequence continues at coordinate 1,267,915 of NZ_CP109445.1, read as the reverse complement.
CGCTGCCGTCGCTCCAGTGGACGAGGAGTTCCCCGTCCACGTAGTGGAACCCGGGATCGCCCGTGCCGCTGTTCGCCGGGATCCGCAGGTCGTGGGTCAGGACGGTGCCCTCGGCGCCGATCACCCGGGCCTGGGCCGCGCCCGCCACGATGAGGTGGGGCCAGGCGTCGGCGACGATCACGTCCTCGATATCGGCCTGGGGGACGAGGGCGCCGACCGCCTCCTCCCAGGCGGGCCAGCCGAGTTCGTCGAAGAGCCCGGCCCGCAGGGTGCGCTGGAGCACCGGGGCGAGGTCGGTGCCCGCGGCCTCGCGGACCTCCTCCTCGGCCAGCGCCAGCGCCTCGGCGGGCAGCCATTTCAGCCGTGCGAGCGCCTCGGGCAGCTGGGGCAGACCGACCGCGGTGAAGCGCCGTACGACGGAGCGCACCCAGTCCGCGAGCAGCGGGCTGCCGCCAGGCGAGGCCGCCAGCAGCCTGATCGCGCGCAGTGTGCGGTCGTCGCTGCCGAACCGCTCCGCGCCGCGCCGGAAGGCGTCGTGGAAGCGGGCGTCGGCCGCCAGCCGTACGAGGTCGCGCTGTCCCTCGCCGAGCGCCCATTGGGTCAGGAGCAGGACGTCGTTCTTCTCCGGGGCGGCCACCGCAATGTCCAGGGACAGCAGCAGGTCGATCAGGTCGAGATCGTGCAGGACCTTCAACGCGCCGCCCGAGGCGGCGAGTTCGGCCCGCAGTAGATCCGCGGTCCGCACCACCAGCGGGTACAGCTCGGGCATCCGGCCGGACTCCCGCCATGAACGGGCCCGCTCACGGTGGGTCTGGAACCTCTGGAGCCAGCCCGCCGCCCCGTCGCGCGGGCGCTGCTCGCCGGGCAGGGACGTGTCCCACAGGCCCGCCGTGGCACCGCAGTCCGCCAGCAGCCCCAGCCACAGCGCCGGCATCTCGCTGTCCTGGCCGGCCGGGATCACGTCCAGCAGGAGGCCGCGGACGTGCGGCTCGCGCCCGGCCAGCGCGACCAGCGCTGTACGGTGCCCCTTCCACCAGCTGGTCGCCGCCCGCAGCGTGGCCGGCAGGCGCAGGAGTTCGGCCAGATACTCCTGCTCGGTGAGATTCGCGTCCCGGCCGGCGGCCCGGGCCAGCTTGCGCAGGTCGGTCGCCATCCGCGCGGACGGCGGCAGCCCGCCCGCCGTGCGGCGCAGGCACAAGGTGGTGAAGCGCCGCAGCGCCTCCTCGGGCGGCACCTGCGCCGCCAGTTCCTTCGCGTAGGCGGACAGCACCGTCACCGGGAGGGCGCCGGCCAGCGCGAACTCCAGGAACACGGCGTCCAGCCGCTCCTCCTGGACCTCCAGTCCGTGTTCCGCCTCGGCCTTGCGGGCGCGGGTGAACAGCTGGGCCGCGTAGGTGGTGTTCTCCTCCGCGAGGAACACCCGCCCGGCCTGCTCGTAATACGTCGGCAGGAAGTGCGGCACCGAGGCCGCCAGCCGCTCGCCGAGTTCGACGAAGGCGTCCAGCGCGGCCTTCGGGCGGGACCTGGCCTGCCGGGCCGCCCGCTCCAGGTCCGGCACGACGCCCAGGGCGTGGTGCCCGTCCTGCGGGTGGTGCACCAGCACCCATTCGGGGAAGCCCAGCGACTGGCGCAGCCCGAACCCGACCACGACCGGCTCGGCGTCCTGCGCCAGGCCGAGGAATCCGGCGGCCAGGTCCTCCGCCGCGCCCAGCTCGCCGGCCACCAGACGCACCACCACCCGGTCGTCGAGGCCCGGGTGACGGTACGTCCGCGCCGTCAGCGGCACCCCCCGCTCACCGGCCTCCGGCACGTCGGGCGGCAGCACCGCGCCCGCCGTCAGCAGCTCCTCGTACGACACCTGCGTTCCCCCGCTCATGCGTTCTTGCCCTTCTCGATCTCGCGGCCGGCGTACAGCGCCGCCGCCATCCGCATCCCCTCCGACCAGGCCACAGGACCCACCTCGCGCAGCGGCAGGGCGCGGCCGTCGCGGTCCTGCCAGGTGAGTCCGCCGGTCTCGACCGTGTCCTCCCAGTACGGCTCGCCGATCCACACACAGCCCTCGACGGTGCGCCCGCCGTCCCGCACCCGGGTCGTCGCGTAACCCCCGGACACCCGGTAGCCCAGCGAACTCGCGCGCGCGGCGAGCGCGAAGCGGGAGCGGAACGAGCCCCCGGCGAACTCCCGCACCTCGGTGGACTCCGCGTCGAGGTCCGCGGGCCGGCGCCACATCGCCCGGTGGATCTGCTCGACGCGCTGGGCGATGCCCAGTTCGGCCGCGAATTCGCGCAGGTCGTCGAGGTCCGGCAGCAGCACCGGGTGGGGCAGCGTCACCGTGCGCGGGGCCATCCGGACGGTCTCGCCGTCCAGATTCACCACTTGCAGCTCGCCGGCCTCGGTGGCGCCGCGCAGGAAGCCCACCTCGTCCGGGTCGTCGCCGACCACGGCCAGATCGCGCAGCGCGCACTGCCAGGCCTCGTCGGGCCACACCCGGGCCAGCAGCCCGGTGGGCACGGGCAGCGAGGACACCATCCACGCGTCGGCCTGCGCGACACACGCGGCGGCGTGCCGGTCGAGCCATTCGGCGAACCGCCGCAGCCGGTCCACCTCCGGGTGGTCCTTGAGCGTGCGCGGCAGCGACTTCAACTGCCGCCCCGCCGACCTCCCCGAGGTGGCGCGCGCCGCTATTCGCCCTTCCACCAGAGCGACTTCGTACCCGTCACCCGCCGACAGCCAACCCACGTGCCACAGCCTTCCGCGTCATCAAGAACACACGATGAGAGCGCAGCTCGGCCAGGGACGTCCTCCCGGACCGAGTGCGACTATGTGCGGAACGTTAGCGGCGGCCACTGACAACACAGCCGGGCGGTCGGCGGACCGCGCGCCGGCGGTGGTGGGGTGGCTGTCCTGCGGGCCCGGTGCCCGGGGCGGCTACCAGGCCACCGGCAGTGCCCGCAGGCCGCTGAAGAACTCCTTGGAGCGCCAGCTGAGATCCGCCTCCGGGGCGGCGAGCCGCAGGCCGGGCAGCCGGGTCGTCACACGCTCCAGGGCCACCTGGAGTTCGAGCCGTGCCAGGTGCGCGCCCAGGCAGTAGTGGATGCCGTGGCCGAAGCTGATGTGCGGGGTGCCGGGGCGGTCCAGGGCGATGCGGTCGGGGGAGGAGAAGACCTTGGGGTCGTGGTTGGCGGCGGCCTGGGAGACCACGACCGCCTCACCGGCCCGGACCGGGACACCGCCCAGTTCGAGGTCCTCGGTGGCGTAGCGCGGCAGGGTGAGACCGTTGAGCAGGGGCACGTAGCGCAGGAGTTCCTCGACGGCCCGCGGAATCAGCTCGGGCCGGTCCCGGACGGCCGCCAGCAGGTCGGGGCCGCCGGCCCCCGCCTCCCCGGGAAGCAGCAGGACCGCGAAGAAGTTGGCGATCTGGTTGGTGGTGGTGACGAAGCCGCCGATGAGCAGTTCGTTGGCCAGCCCCGTCAGCTCGTCCTGCGTGAGGTCCCCGTTGTCGCAGGCCCGTACCAGCACGGTGATCAGGTCGTCCGCGGGGGCGCGGCGCCGTGCCTCGATCCAGCCGTGCATACGGCCGAAGAAGTCCTCGGCGTGCCGCTGGACGATCTCGGGCGTGACCCTTCCCGAGCACACGGTGTCCGCCCACGCCCGCACGGCGGCCTGGTCCGGCTCGGGCACTCCGGTGATTTCGCAGATCAGGGTCATGGGCAGCGGGAAGGCCAGGTCCTCGACCAGGTCGGACGGCGGGCCGGCGGCCGTCATCGAGTCGATGAGGGCGTCGGCCACCCGCTGGATGCGGTCGCGGAGCCGTTCGATGCGGCGGGCGGTGAACTCCTTGGCCAGCAGCGCGCGCAACTGGGTGTGGCGCGGGGCGTCGAGGGCGATGAGGCCGCCGCCCGCCCGGGGCATGGGGCCGATGCGGGGCTGGTCGCGGTGCAGGGCCTCCGCCAGGCTGAACCGGGGATCCGACAGGATGGCCCGCACGTCGTCGTAGCGCGTGGCGAGCCAGGCGTCGTCTCCGTACGGCAGCCGGACACGGGTGGGCGGCCGGTCGCGCAACTGCCGGTATCCGTCCGGGAGGCCGAGCCCCTCGGTGGTCCAGAAGGGGTACGCGAGCGGCTCGGGGGAGAGGCCGGCGGCATGGGGGGGCGCGGTCACGGGGTGCCTTTCTCGGTGGTGCGGGACGAAGTGGCGTGGGCGGGAGCGGTACGGGCTCAGCGGTGCGGGCCGACGGGGATGTCCACATGGGTCGGCAGGGGGGCGCTCGTGTCGAGGGCGGCGGTGAAGTCGATCCCGTCGTCCCGGCAGATGAACTGCATGACCTGGCGCCCGGCGGCTGCGGCGCGGATGAGGCCGCCGGTGGTGGCCCACACCCCGGAGAGGTAGAAGTTCTCCAGGCCGGGCAGGACGGGGCCGTTCTTCTTGACCAGCTCCTCCATCGCCTCGCCGCTCTCCACGAAGGGCTGCCAGCCCAGGAAGGTGCCCTCGAAGCTGCCGGTGTAGCGGATCTGGGTGAGGGGGGTGCAGGTGTCCCGTACCGCGATGGAGACCCTGAGCCCCGGATAGAGCTCTTCGAGGAAGTCGATGACGGCGTCCCTGGTGCGCCGCTTGGCGAGGGTGTACGCCTTGCCGCGCCGGACCGGCAGGGTGTGCAGCTCGGTTCCCCTGCGGGCCCGGCTGAGGCGTTCGGGTCCCTCGGCGAGCTCCCGCCAGGGGGCGGTGTCGGAGAAGTAGGTGGCGTAGATGACGGTGGTGTCCCGGGGCGACAGCTCGGGGTAGAAGTGGCTGCGGAACTGCACGTTGAGGCTCGGATGGCGGATGCCGGTCAGCCGGGAGGCGGTCGCCTCGTCCAGCAGGTGGGTGGTGGTGGGGTCGGCATCCGGGTAGGAGCGGCGCAGGCCGAGGAAGATGCTGGTGTAGCCGGGGAAGACCATGCCGGGCCGGTGCAGCGTCTCGCGGTAGAGGGTGCCGTACTCGCCGTCGAGGTAGCGCCCGCCGAGCAGTTTCAGCAAGGTGCTGGGGCCGTCGCAGGCCGAAACCACGATGTCGGCGTAGTGCCGGCTGCCGTCGGAGAGGCGTACCCCGACCGCCCGGTCGTCCTTGACCAGGATCTCCTCGACCAGGGAGTTGTACGTGATCCGGCCGCCGAGCCGCAGATAGCGCCGCTCGATGGAGCGCGCCAGCTCCAGCGAGCCGCCTTCGGGCACCCCCGCGGAACGGTGGGCCTGCGCGGCCATCTGGAAGTAGAAGGGCAGGACGGGGAAACCCGGGTGCTTCTCGTACAGGACGTAGTTGAAGGCCTCTTTCAGCAGCGGGTCCTTGAAGCGGGTCGAATACTCGGCCATCAGCACCGACATGGAGGTGCGGAAGAGGTTGAAGTACGGCAGGAACCCGGCCAGCATCCGCCAGCGCTCCCGGCGGCTCATCAGCGGCACCGGGGTGAGGAAGGGGTAGGAGGGCAGGCAGGCGATGAATTTGCGCAGGCCCTTGCAGAAGGAGCGGATGGCGCGGGCATCGGGCGGGGACAGGGACACCAGGTGGGCTTCGAGCCGGTCGGGGTCGCAGTAGAAGTAGACGGTGCGGCCGTCCTGGCCGCGTACGGTGTTGAAGACGTCGAAGTGGCGCATCTCCTTGCCCTGGAGCGCTCCGAGTTCGAGCCAGATCTGGTGCATCTCGTTGCCCGGGCCGTTGCCGAGCAGCCAGCTGACGCAGGCGTCGAAGGTGAAGTCGCCGCGGCCCCAGCCGGTGCAGCAGCCGCCCGGGATCTCGTGCATCTCGAAGACCTGGGTGCGGTAGCCGTTCATCTGGCCGTAGGCGCCGGTGGACAGGCCGCCGAGCCCGCCGCCGATGATGATCATGCTGTTTCTGCGGGTGTCCGCCGTCGTGGTGGTCATCTCGCCGTCACCTCACCCTGTGGCTTTCGAGCTGCGGCAGGTGGCCGAGCATCCCGGGATGCCAGGGGGTGGTGCCGCCGCGCTCCCAGGCGCGGAAGTCCAGGCCCAGCTCCTCGCACAGGTACTGGGTGACGAACCGGCCGCCGGCGGCGGCGCGGATCAGGCTGCCGCCGCCGAACCACTGGCCCGCCATGGAGAATCCGTCCAGGCCCGGCAGCCGCATCCGGTCCTTGTTGATCAGACCGGTGATGACGTCGTCGGCCGGGGTGAAGGACTTCCAGCCCAGGATGCTGCCGCCCCGGACCCCGGTGTACCGCTCGGTGGTGGTCGGCGAGGCCACATCCATGACCTCGATGGCCCGGCCGATACCCGGGTAGTGCCGCTCCAGGAAGGCCCGGACGAAGTCGGCCACCTTCTGCTTGCGGGCCCGGTAGGACTTGCGGTCGGTGCGGCGCAACTGCTTCCAGGAGTCGTAGTCGCTGAAGTAGGTGCAGTGCAGCACGGACTTCCCGGGCGGGGCGAAGCCGTCGGAGTAGCGCGAGCGCACCTGCACCACGAGGCTGTTCTGCAGGACGCCGGGCAGTTGCGCGCTGTCCTCGTCGGAGAGCAGGTAGGTGGTGCTGTGCCGGGCGGACGGGTCCATCTCTTCGCCGAGTCCGACGAAGGCCGAGACCACGCCCGGGTAGAGCACGTCGGGGCGGCTCGTCAGATGGGCGAAGAGCTTGTCGATCCGCGGGCTCGTGTAGCGACCGCCGAGCAGCCCGTCGATGGTCGTGACCCCGTCGCACGCCGAGACCACGTGGTCGGCGAAGTGCCGCTCACCGCCGCGCAGTTCCACGCCGATCGCGCGGTCGTCGGCCACCAGGACGCGTTCCACCCGCGCCCGGTAGTCCACCCGGCCGCCCAGTTCGGTGTACCGCTCCTCCACCGAGCGCGCCAGGCCGAGCGAACCGCCCTGCGGGAAGCCCGCGTTGAGGTGGAAGGCGCTGGCCATGTTGAACAGGTAGGGCAGCAGCGGGAAGACCTCGTGGTCCTGGAAGAAGATGAACGGGAACGCCCGGCGCAGCAGCGGGTCCTCGAAGCGGTCGCAGAAGCTCTCCATGCGGGTGACCGCGGTGCGCCACAGCAGCGCGAAGGAGGGCGTGACGGTGCGGAGGGTGGCCAGCTTCTCCCGCGGCGACTGGAGCGGCGGCGGGGTCAGGAAGGGGTAGAGGTTGATGCGGGTGAAGCGGCGCAGGTCGCGGCAGAACGCCCGGATCGGGCGTGCGTCGGCGGGCGAGATCTCCAGCAGGTGCGCTTCGAGGCGGTCGGGGTCGTTGTAGAAGGTGACCGAGCGGCCGTCCTCGTCGGTGACGGTGTTGAACATCTCGAAGTTCGCGATGGTCTTGCCGTCCAGGGCGCCCAGCTCCCGCCAGACCCGGCTGGCGTCGTTGTTGCGTCCCGTCCCGGTCAGCCACTCGATGCAGTAGTCGAAGACGTAGTCCTGGCGCGACCACGCGGTGCAGCAGCCGCCGGGCAGGACGTGCCGCTCGAAGATCCGGGTCTCGGCGCCGCTCATCTGGGCGTAGCAGCCGGTGGACAGGCCGCCGATGCCCGCCCCGATGATGATCACCCGCGGCTTGTCCGCCGTGCTCCGGCCCGGCCCCGGGGCGCGGGCCTCCCATACGGGCCTGTCGTTACGCGGCACCTGGTTCGCCCTTCGTGGGGTCGGTCTGCACGGGGGTGCGGGCTTCGCGGCGGGCGCCGGTCCCGTCGTCGAGCGCGGCGAGCACCAGGGCCGCGTTCCGCTGCGAGGGCTTCTCGTCCAGCATCTCGGCGTGCAGCCCCGCGCCGCGCACCAGCCGGCTGCCGGTGGTGGAGGCGGCGTGCCAGCTGCCGGGCTGCTCGGCCGCGTAGAAGGCCGCCTTCGCCTCGTCCGAGATCACGGTGACCGTGGCGGCCACCCTTCCGCGGTTCGGGGTGCGCCCGCAGTACTCCAGGTAGTCCCTGGCCTGTTCGAGGGTCTGAGCGGTGACGGTCTCGGAGCGGGTGTGGCGGCGCAGATGGTCCCCCAGTTCGCGTTCGAAGGCCTCGATGTGCTCGGTGGGGAGTCCGTACTCCTGCGTGATGCGGTACGAGTCCATGATCACGACATGCGGCACGTCGCGGCCGCGCTGTTCCAGCTCTCTGGCGACCTCGAAGGCGAGGTTGCCGCCCAGGGAGTAGCCGAGGAGGAGGCACGGCCCCTCGGGGCGCAGCGACTCGATGAGGTCGGCGTAGCGGACGGCCTTGTCCCCGTCGACGTGGTTGAAGGCGACCAGTTCGTACGACGGCAGGTGCGCGGCGAAGTTGCGGTAGACCAGGCCGTGGCCGCCGGCGGGCGGGAAGCAGAAGAGCGCCGGTCCGCGGCCCGCGTTGAAGGTCAGGTGGGAGAGGTTGCCGGAGATCCGGCCCGTGACGATGTCCTCGACCGTACGGGCCATGCCGTGCAGGGTGGTGACCTTGAAGAGCCGGCCGACGGCGATCGCGATCCCGAACTCCTTCTGGAGGTGGTGGATCAGCTCGATCAGCGTGATGGAGCTGCCGCCGGAGGCGAAGAAGTCGCTGTGCAGGCTGACCCGCTCGAGGTCGATCACCGTCTTCCAGTGGGCCGCGACACGCTCCTCGTACAGCGTGGCGGGCGGTTCGTGCTCGACCTCCGCGCCCTCGGAGCGGGGCGCGGGCAGGGCCTCGGGATCCACCTTGCCGTTCGCGGTCAGCGGGAGGGCGTCCAGCACCGTCAGATGGGCGGGGATGAGGTAGGTGGGCAGCTGGGCGGCGAGGTGGCGGCGCAGGGCCCGGGTGTCCGGCGCGGCCTCCACCGGCTCCGCGGCGTCGAGGACGTCGTGGGCGCGGACGACGTAGGCGCAGAGCACCGGTTCGCCGCCGACGTCGGTCCTGACCATCGCGTGGGCCGCGGCGACCCCGGGGAAGGCGGTGAGCAGGGATTCGATCTCGCCGGGTTCGATGCGGTGGCCGCGCAGCTTGATCTGGGTGTCGGCGCGGCCGAGCAGGTGGATCCGGCCCTCGGCGTCCCGGCGCGCCAGGTCCCCGGTGCGGTAGAGCCGCTCGGGGACGGCGTCGGGTCCGCGGTCCAGGGTGAGGGTGACGAAGCGGCGCGCGGTCTGCTCGGGGTCCCCGGCGTAGCCCAGGGCCAGGCCCGCCCCGCCGGCCCACAGCTCGCCGGCCACTCCCGCCGGTACGGGCTGCCGGCGGGCGTCGAGCACGTGCAGGACGCAGTTGGGCAGCGGATGGCCGATGGGGACGCTGCTGCTGGGGTCGAGGCCGTCGGCGGGCCCGTCGAAGCAGGCGCTGTCGACGGTCGCCTCGGTCAGGCCGTAGGAGCTGATCACCCGGGTGGCCGGGCCGCACAGGACGCGCAGCCGTGCGTACTCCGCCACCTTCCAGGTGTCGGATCCGACGATCATCAGCCGCATGAAGTCCAGCCGGTGGCCGCCCTCCTCGCAGTGGGTCATCAGCGCGCGGGCGACGGCGGGGACGAACTCGGCGCAGTCGACCCCCTCGGCGGTCATCGCCTCGTACAGCCGTGCCGTGTTGAGCAGCAGTTCGCGGTCGGCGAGGACCAGCCGCCCGCCCGAGCACAGCGCGCGGACGAGGTCGCCGGTGAAGACGTCGAAGGACGCGCCGGCCATCTGGAGGTGGACCCCGGGCGCGGCGTCCAGCCCGTACTCCTCGCGCCAGGCGCCGTAGAGGGCCGACAGGGCGCCGTGCGAGACCTGTACGGCCTTGGGGCGGCCCGTCGATCCCGAGGTGTGGATGACGTACGCGGGTGTGTCCGCGCCCACAGGCATGTCGTGGGAGGCGGCCGGGCCCTCGCTGTCCTGCGCCGAGGCGTCGCCTTCCCCCATGACGCCGGTCAGGAATTCCGCACCCGGTACGGCCAGCCGCCCGGCGCCCGCCGGGTCGGTGATGACCAGGCCCACGGCCGCGTTGCCCGCCATGAAAGCGAGCCTTTCCGCCGGGTGGCTCGGATCGAGCGGCAGGTACGCGGCTCCGGCACGCAGGACGGCGAGCAGCGCGACGACCAGTTCGGCCGACTTCGGCAGGCACACCGCGACGACCCCGCCGCTCACCGCCCGGGCCCGCAGCCGCCCGGCCAGGGCGGCGGAGGCCCGCTCCAGCTCCGCGTACGTCAGATGCCGGGCCTCGCCGTCTGGGGCGGCGGCGGGAACGGTGACCGCGACCGCCTGCGGGTTGCGGGCCGCCGCCCGGGCGAACAGCGCCTGCACGGGCGGGTCCTGCGCGAGAACGGGGCCCCGGGCGGACGGGCCGTGCAGGATCTCGTGGCGCTCGCGCTCGCCGAGCATGTCGAGCCCCGCCACCCGCAGGCCGCCGGGGGAGCGGGTCAGCGCGTCCAGCAGGTTGCGGTAGTGCCGGACGAGCCGCTGGGCGGTCCCGGGCCGGAACAGGTCGGTGTTGTACTTGAGCACGCAGTGGAGGCGGCGCTCGGCCTCGTCCTCGTACGCCGACAGCGTGAGGTCGAACTGTCCCTCTTCCTCGGGGAGTTCGATGTAGTCGAGGTGGTAGCCGTACTGCTGCGAGGACACCTTGTGGGCGAGCAGGATGAACATCGCCTGGAAGACGGCGGAGCGGCTGGGGTCGTGCTGGAGGCCGAGCTTCTCGACCAGCAGGACGAAGGGATACTCCTGGTGGTCGAGGCCCCCGAGCACCGTCGCGCGGACCTGGGCGAGCAGTTCGGCGACGGTCGGGTCGCCCGCCAGGTTCGCGTACAGCGGCAGCGGGTTGACGAAGTAGCCGTACACCGAGGACAGGTCCTCGTCGGTGCGGCCGGTCACCGGGCTGCCGACGACGATGTCGTCCTGGCCGGAGTGCCGGTGCAGCAGCAGGTAGTAGGCGGCCAGCAGCACCATGAAGACGGTGACGTCGTTCTCGCGCGCCAGGGCATGGACCCGGGCGCTGAGTTCCTCGTCGAGGACGAAGAACTCCGAGGCGCCGTTGTGGGTCTGCACGGCGGGCCGGGGCGCGTCGGTGGGCAGGGTGAGCGGCGGGATCTCGGCGGGCAGCGCGCCGCGCCAGTAGTCCAGCATGCGACCGGCCCGCGGTGACGCCAGGAACCGGTTCTGCCGGTTGAGGAAGTCCAGGTAACGGGCCTGGACCGGCGGCAGTTCGACCGTGCGGCCCGCGCGCATCCCCTCGTACAGGGCGAGCAGTTCCTCGATGAAGGTGAAGGTGGAGATCGCGTCCGAGACGATGTGGTGGACCGCCTTCATCAGCACCCAGCGGTCCGGGCCGCGCCGGAACAGCCGGAAGCGCATCAGCCGGTCGCACGTGAGGTCGTACGGCCTGCGGTACTCCTCGACGATCAGGTCGCGGACCTGCTCCCACGCCAGGCCCTCGACGTCGAAGACCCGCATGTCCGGCTCCACGTCCTCCGAGACGACCTGGAGCGGGCGGCCGTCCTCCAGCACGAAGTTGGCCCGCAGCACCGGATGCCGGGCCGTCAGGACGCGGACGGCGGCCGCCATCAGCTCCGGGTCGATCTGCGTGCGGACCTCGACCGCCCCGCCGATGTTGTAGGCGAAGCCGTCAGGATTCAGCTGCTTGAGGAACCACAGCGCCTTCTGGTTCTGGGTCAGCGGGTGCCGCGAGACGTCCTCGTACACCTCCGCCGCCGCGGCCTCCGGTCCCGCCGCCGCCGCGGCGAGCTCCGCGGTGGCCTGGTGCAGCTGCGCGGTCAGCTCCCGCAGCGGCGCTCCGCTGAGCAGCGCCACCACCGGCAGCGCGACCCCGGTCTCCGCCTGGACCCTGGCCCGCAGTTCCATGGCGAGCAGCGAGTCGATGCCCAGCGCACCGAGGCCGGTGTCCAGGTCGAGCTGGTCCGCGGGCATCCGCAGGACGGCCGAGGCGCAGCCGACGAAGCGGTCCGTGACCAGCCGGGCGCGCTCCGCCTCGTCCGCCGCGGCCCTGAACCGGTCCAGGTAGCCGTCCTGGCCGTCCGTGCCGGACCCCGCCGAGTCCGCCGCGCGGGCGGCCTCGGCGGCGAGCTCCGCGACCAGCGGGGGCGGGGCGGGATACCAGGCGAGGAAGGTCGGCCAGTCGGTGACGGTGGCGATCAGGAGCTGGGCGCGGTCCTGGCCGAGGACCCGTTCCAGGACGGCCGTGCCGGCGGCCGGCGAGAGCGAGCTCATGCCCCGGACGCTGCGGTAGTGCTCGACCAGGCTCAGTTCGTGGATCATGCCGGTCGCCCAGGGGCCCCAGTCCAGGCTGAGCGCGGGCATGCCCCGGGACCTGCGGTGCTGGGCGAGGGCGTCCAGGAAGGCGTTGCCCGCCGCGTAGTTCGTCTGGCCGGCGGTGGTGAGCAGGGAGGCGACCGAGGCGAAGAGCACGAAGTAGTCGAGCGGTTCGTCGCGCAGATGGTGGTGCAGGAGCCAGGAACCCGCGGCCTTCGGGGTGAACACGGAGTCGAAGGTGGCGCGGTCCATGGCCCGCACGGGGGTGTCGCGCACCTGCCCGGCGAGGTGGAAGACGCCGCGCACCGGTGGAGCGTCCCGGCCCCGGTAGTCGGCCAGCCATTGCGTCAGGGCCTGCTCGTCGCGGATGTCGAGGGCGGCGTGCACGGGGTGCGCGCCGAGCGACTCCAGTTCCTTGACGAAGTCGATCCCGGAGCCCGCGGGGGAGTCCGGGCCGACCGCCCGCCAGGTGGCGCGGTCGGGCAGTTCCGTGCGCCCGACGAGGATCAGGTGCCGGGCGCCCCGGCGGACGAGGTAGCGGCACAGCAGCCGGCCCAGCGCGCCGAAGGCACCGGTGACGAGGTAGGCGCCGTCCGGGCGCAGCCGGGGCGGGAGGGAAAGGGTGAGGTCTCCGGGGCGGGCGAGCGCGCTGACGAGGCGGCGCCCGTGGCGCAGGGCCACCTCGTCCTGCGGCCGGTCCGGGGTCCGCGGGGCGAGGATCTCACGCAGCAGCTCCTCGGCGTCGCCGGCGCCGGCCTCGGCTTCCGAGTCCGCGGGACCGGCGCCCTCCCGCAGCGGCGGCAGGTCGATCAGCTTGCCCCGGTGCGCGGTCAGCTCCTGGTGGCGCAGCACCCGGCCGATGCCCCAGACCGGTGCGCCGAGAGGCTCGACCGGCTCACCGGGCACGGCCGCCTGGGCGCCCCGGGTGACCAGGTGGAGGGCGGCCGGGGCGGTCGCCTGCCCCGGGTGGTCCTGGAGCGCCTGGGCCAGGGCGACGACGGAGTAGGCGCCGAGCGTGCCGTGCGCGTCGAGGTCGTCCCGCGAGGTGTCGTCCAGCCGGGGCAGATCCAGATTCCACAGGTGGACGACGGTGTCCAGAGGCGGTTCACCGCGGTCCGCGGCGAGGGCGGTCAGGTCGCCGAGCAGCCTGCGGAGGTCGTCGGCGCTGCCCGGAACCACCCGGGAGCCCCGTCCGTCGTGGTCGAAGAGGTAGCGGTCACCCGGCCGTACGAGGTGGCAGCGCGCGCCCCGGCCGCTCGCGAGCCCCACGAGGGAGTCCGCCACGCCCCCGGGCCGGTCGGCGAACAGCAGCCAGGTACCGGCGGCCCGCTCGCCGTCCGGAGCCTGGCCGGGCGACGGCGCCTCGGTCCAGGCGACTTCGGCGAGCCAGCCGTCGATGGTCGTGAGCCCCACCGTGGCCGAGGCCTGCTCGACGTCCGCGGCGCGGAAGCCGCGGACGTGGCCGGCCGGCTCGCCGTCCTCGGTGTAGAGGGCGATGTCGCCGACGAGTTCGTCGTCCGCACGCCGGGTGACGGTGGCGTGTGCCCACAGCGGGCCCGCGCCGACGGGATCCGTGCGCAGCTCGTCGATGGTGAGCGGCAGCAGCATCCCGCCCCCGGCCGCCGTGTCGGCGGCCGGGAGTCCCGCGACGAGCAGGGTCTGGAAGCAGGAGTCGAGCAGAACCGGGTGCACGTGGTGGCCCGCCGCTCCCTCACCGGCGCTCGCGGGCGGCCTGATCAGTGCCAGTGCCTCGCCCGGCGCCCGCCAGACCTCCGCGATGCCCTGGAAGGCGGGGCCGTAGTCGTAGCCGAGGGCGCTCAGCAGGTCGTAGCAGGCGGTGGCGGACAGGGGCTGCCCGCCGCGCGCCGTGATCGCCTCCCGGTCCAGCGCGGGGACGCGTGCGGCCGGACTTCCGCTGCGTACCGTGCCGCGGGCGTGGACCGCGGAGGCGTCGCCGCCGCTCGCCACGGTGAAGGAGGAGGACTCCGCGGACAGCGACAACTGCACGCGGCGCGGGGCGTCGTCGGGCAGGAAGAGGGCCTTGCGCAGTTCGATGCCGCCCAGCCCGGCGTCCGTCCCGCCGGTCAGCGCGTGGAGCGCCTGGTAGGCCATCTCGACATACCCGGCCGCGGGAAACAGCGTCCGGCCCTGGATCCGGTGGTCGGCGAGATAGGGCGTGGTCTCGACGTCGAGCGCCACCTCCCACGCGGGCTCCGCGGTGGCGAGGCGCCGGCCGAGCAGCGGATGGTCGACGTGGCCCAGCCGGATCTGCGCCACGGAGGCGGGTTCGGTCCAGTACCGGTCCCGCTTCCACGGATAGCGCGGCAGCGGCACCCGGCGTCCCCGCGGGTGCAGCACGTCCCAGTCGACGGCGCAGCCGACGGTGTACAGCGCGGCGAGGGAGGTGGTGAAGCACAGGAGCTCGTCCTCGGACCGGCGGATCGAGGGCAGCGTGGTCACGGGCTGGTGCCCGCCCGGGACCGGCGCCGGCGCCGCGGCCCCGGCCCCGGACACGCCGTCGCGGGCGGCGAAGCACTCCTTGATGGAGCGTCCGAGCACCGGGTGGGGGCCGATCTCCAGGAAGGTGCGGTGCCCGTCGTCGAGCATGGCGTCGATCGCCGAGCGGAAGCGGACGGTGTCGCGGACGTTGTTCCACCAGTAGCGCGCGTCGAGTTCGGGTCCCTCGGCCCGCCCCTCCCTGGCGGTGAGGTAGAGGGGCAGCCGGGCGGGACGGGGGGTGATCCCGGCCAGCTCCGCCAGCAGATCGGCCTTCAGGTCGTCCATGGCTGCGCTGTGGTAGGGCACGCGGACATCGAGGAACTTGGCGAACACGCCGTCGGCGCGCAGCGCTTCGGCGTACGCGGTCAGGCTCGCCTCGTCCCCGGCCACCGTGAGTGCCTCCGGACTGTTGACCGCCGCGACGGACACCCGGCCGCCGAAGGCCGCCGCACGGCGGGTGGCCTCCTGCTCCGGCAGACCGACCGCGAGCATGGTGCCGGCGCCCGTGGCCCGGTGCTGGAGCCGGCTGCGGTGCAGCACGATCCGTACGGCGTCCGGGAGGTCGTACACGCCGGCCTCGTGGAAAGCGGCGACCTCGCCCGTGCTGTGGCCGACCACGGCCGAGGGGTGGACCCCGTGGGCGCGCCAGAGGGCGGCGAGTCCGGTCTGCACGGCGAAGTTGGCCGGCTGGGCCAGCCAGGTCTGCGCCATGTGGGACGCGTCCTCGTCGGCGTTCAGCTCGGCGATCAGCGACCAGCCGGCCTGTGCGGTGATCTCGCGGTCGACGGCCTCGACGGCCTCCCGGTAGGCGGGCGCCGCCGCGAACAACTCGCGGCCCATGGCCCACCACTGCGGTCCCATGCCGGTGAACACCCAGGCGGGTGCGTCGTGCGGTGCCTCGTGGCGTCTGCCGGCCAGGACACGCGGGTGCGCTTCGCCCCGGGCGTACGCCGCCAGCGCCTCGTCCAGGTCGTGAGGTGACGCGTACACCGCGGCCAGCCGGGCGTCGTGGTGCTGCCTGTGGTGGGCGAGGGAGTGCGCGAGGTCGGTGAGCGGCACCGGGCCCGCGTGCGGGTCGGCCGGCTCCGCCAGTTCCGCGCGCACGGTGTCGGCCAGCGCGGGCAGCACGGCGCTGTCGTGGGCGCTGAGCGGCAGGACGCGGAACGGCAGGCCGGGGTCCGCGGTGGACGGTCTGTGGCGGACCGGGGCCGGAGCCGGACCGGGAGCCGCTTCGAGCAGGACGTGCGCGTTGGTGCCGCCGAAGCCGAAGGAATTCACCCCCGCGCGGGCCGGTCCCTCGTGCGCGGGCCAGGGGGTGAGCCGGTCCGGGATCCCGTAGGGCGCGGCTTCCAGGTCGATCGCGGGGTTGATCCGCTCCAGGTTGATGTGCGGCGGGATCAGCCGGTGCTCGATGCTGAGCGCGGTCTTGATCAGGCCGGCGATCCCCGCGGCGGACTCGGTGTGCCCGATGTTGGTCTTGACCGATCCGATGTAGCAGGCGGCGCCGGGCTTGCGGCCGATGGCGAGGGCGCCGGCCAGCGCGTTCGCCTCGATCGGGTCGCCCACCGCGGTGGACGTGCCGTGCGCCTCGACGTATTGCAGGCTGCCCGGGGTGATGCCGGCCCGGGCGCAGACCTGCTCGATGAGCGCGGTCTGGGCCTCGGCCCGGGGGACGGTGATGCCGTTGGTGCGTCCGTCCTGGTTGACGCCGGTCTCCGTGATCACGGCGTGGATCGGGTCACCGTCGCGTACCGCGTCGGCGAGGAGTTTGAGGACGACGATGCCGACCCCCTCGGCCCGGACGTAGCCGTCCGCCTTCGCGTCGAACGTCCGGGAACGGCCCTCCGGCGACAGGAAGCCGCCCTTGGTCTCGGCGATCGTGTACTGCGGAGTCAGGTGCAGCAGGGTGCCGCCGGCCAGGGCCAGCGAGCTCTCGCCGCGGCGCAGGCTCTGGCAGGCGAGGTGGACGGCGACCAGGGAGGAACTGCACGCGGAGTCGATGGAGAGGCTGGGGCCCCGGAAGTCGAAGCAGTGGGAGAGCCGGTTCGAGACCATCGTCATCATCGTGCCGGTCGCCGTGTGGGCTTCGAGGGTGTCGAACCGGAGATCGGAGAACTGCAGGATCTTGTAGTCCAGGGTGAACGCCCCGACGAACACGCCGACATCGCGCCCGGCCAGCTCGGCCGGCTTCTGCCCGCCGTCCTCCAGGGCCTCCCAGGCCACCTCCAGAAGCTTGCGCTGCTGGGGATCCATGGCGTGCGCCTCACGGGGGCTGATGCCGAAGAACGCCGGGTCGAACTCGTCGAACCCGTCGATGTACCCGCCCCGCCCGCCCACCAGCCGACCCGGTTTGGCCTTGTCCCTGCTGCCCAGACCCGCCACGTCGTACCGGTCGGGCGGCGTCGGCGTGATGCAGTCCCTCCCCTCGGCGAGATTGCGCCAGAAGGAGCGGTGGTCGTTCGCACCGCCCGGGAAGCGGCAGCCGATGCCGATGAGGGCGACCTTGGCGGCGGGCAGGGGGGAACCACTGGGTGATGCGGACATGAGCACTCCTCGGGTCACGGATCGGGCGCCCGTCCCGGAGGACGGCACGCACCGCGCAGACGTGAGCAAGCCGGCAACAGCGCGGAGGACAGCGGATACGTGTCAGCCGAGCGAGCGGCGCCAGGGGTGGACGAGCGTGGTGAGAATGCGCCCGGAGGCCGGGAAGGACCGGGGGTCGGTCAGGCCGACCGCCACCGGCTCGCGGCCGGGACGCCAGGTGAAGGTGCCGAACACCCGGTCCCAGAGCGACAGGTCGGATCCGTAGTGGCCGGCCTCGGACAGATCGGTGCTGTGGTGCAGCCGGTGCTGCTCGGGACCGACGAGGACGTGATTCAGCGGTCCGAGCGACACCCGGATGTTGGCGTGGACGAAATACCCCTGCGCGATCACGAACAGCCCCACCCCGAAGACCGCGCGCTCGGAGAACCCGAGGAAGGCGAGCGTCAGTTGGACGAACCCTTGCGAGATGAACACGTCGGCCACGTGGTTGACGCCGTTGTTGGCGACGTTGACCTTGGCCGGCACATGGTGCACCCCGTGCAGTTTCCACAGCCACGGGACGCTGTGCCCGGCCCGGTGCACCGCGTAGCTCGCGAGCGAGCCGGTCAGCAGCGCCACGGGGATCTCGCCCCACAGCGGGAGGACGGGGTGCGCGGTCGCGATCGCGGCGACCGCGAGCAGCACGACGGTCTGCCCGAGTGCGCCCGCGGTGGCGGTGAGCACGTAGTACACGCCGTAGTACCCCCACTCGCGCCGGGTCGGCCGCCAGGACAGGTCGTAGGGGATCAGGAACTCCAGCGCCGCCAGGAAACCGAGCACCGCGAACTGGAAGAGGAAGGTGGCTGTGCCCAATTCCCATCCACGCCACTCGGTGAGGGCGAAGACGCTGGCAACAGCGAGCAGCAGGACGGGCTGGACGGACACGGCCAGTACGTGTTCTACCGTCAACCGGGGCATCAAATGCCTCCTAACGGCGGCGACTTGACAGAGGGAAGCACGCTCCAGGGACCAGTGATCCGCAGCGGTGATCACAGTATGTGGTTGCAAGATTGCGGAGCGCAATCATTCTTATCGGCGCGCGGTATCACACGCGTCCGCCGCGCGATCCGCCCCGCGCCGGGGGCGCACGCCGTGAAGGAACGTTCAGGCCGAGCCCGGGCGGGACCGGGCCGGCCCGCTTCGGGCGGGCGGCGCCCGGTCGTGTGTGCGGCTGCCGCACACACGAGGGTCCCGCCGGTCTACCGGCGGGACCCTCGATCGGCTGCGGGCGGGGTTCAGCGCAGTCGCGCCGCCTGCGAGGCGGGCAGCGCAGCCGCCGGGCCGCCCGCCGGGGCGGCGGTGGCCGGACCGCCCGCCGCACGAGGGCTGTCGGACCCGCCGCGCAGCGCGTGCGCCAGCGCCGGGAGGCCGCCGACCAGCGGCAGGTTCGCGCTGGACCTGGACAGGTCGATGGTGATCGCCGGCTTGGTGGACGGGGCGACGATCAGCCCGTTGTCGGTGCCCGCGACGATCAGCGCGAGCCGGTGCCCGGCCGGGACCACGTGGTCGGAGGAGGCCAGCTGGAGGGTGATGGTGTACGGCTTGCCCGCGGTGAGCGCGACGCCGTGCAGCGCGGGGTCGTAGTGCCCCAGGTCGGCCCAGCCGCGGCTGAAGACCGTCTGCTGGACGGTCTCGGTGTCCGCCGCGGTGTCGAGGTAGCAGGCGCTGTCCCCGGACGTGCTGTCGCCCCAGCAGGACCTGGTGCTCTGCGTGGTGATGCCCTCGCCCGCGGCCTCGTAGTCCCGGATGGTCGCCGGGCCGAGGTCGACCAGGACCGCGGACAGGTGGGCGCTGGTGGTGGACGGCGTCGTGGTCAGTGTCACCGTGCCGCCGCCGGACAGCCGCAGGTCGCCGGTGAGCACGCCGGTGGTGAAGGACACCTTGGCCGCGGTCGCCTGGTCCGCCTGCGCCGCCCAGGTGTCCTCGCTCTGCGCCGGGTTGTCGGTGTAGCGCTCGGTGCCGCTCGCCGGAGGGGCCGCGGCGCTCAGCGTGCCGAGGCCGTTCGCGGTGCCCGGCAGCAGGCCGAGCCGGGTCGCTGCGGTACCCGACGGGGGCCAGGCCTGATCGGTGGTCCAGTGGTCGGGGGTGCGTTCGATGTCGGCCATCGGCTGGTTCTGGACGCCGTTGTCGACGCCCATCAGGTAGTAGTCGAACCACTGGTGCAAGGTGTCGACCCAGGCGGACCGCCGGTAGTCGAACGGGTCGACGTGGCCGGTCTGCGACAGCCAGATCTTGCGCGGCACCCCGTTGGCCGCGAGCGCGTCCCACCACTGGCCGAAGTTCTTGGTGCGCACATTGAGGTCCTGCGCGCCCTGCGCGACGAAGACGCTGGCCTTCACCTTGGACGCGTCGGCGTAGTAGTCGCGCTGCTGCCAGGCGCTGGTCCAGTCGCCGTTGCGCGGCGCCCCGGTGCGCAGCGCCTGCTGCTCGGCGGAGCAGCGGGACCGCGCGGCGGAGCTCTCGACCTCGGAGGCGAGCGCGTCGGGGCCGCCGTCGTAGAGCGCCGCCCCCTGCGCGAAGTAGTAGTCGTACCAGGAGCTGATGCCGCTGATGTCGACGACGGTCCTCAGGCCGTCGACACCCGTGGCGGCGACACCGTTGGCGATGGTGCCGTCCCAGCTCTTGCCGATCATGCCGACCGACCCGTTGGCCCAGCTCGCCGCGGCGGTCGTACTCCCGGTGCGGGTGCTGTAGCCGGTGGTTCTGCCGTTCAGCCAGTCGATGACGGCCTTGGCGGAGGCGATGTCGGAGGGGCCGCCGACGTCGACGCAGCCGTCGGAGCGGTCGGTGCCCGTGAGGTCGACGAGTACGACGGCGTAGCCGCGCGGCACGAAGTAGTTGTCGTAGTAGAGCGGGAAGCCCACCGGGTTCCCGCTCTTGTCGTACGTCTTGAGCTGGCTCTCGTTGCCGCGGCCGCAGCAGGAGTAGTAGGGGCTGGCGTCCATGATGACCGGGACCTTCTGGCCGGCCGCGGCGGGCTCCGAGGGCCGGACGATGTCCACCGCCACCCGGTCGGGCTTGCCGTCGCGGTCGCCGTCGAGGCCGGTGGTGACCCAGACGGACTGGCGGACGGCGTTGGCGTAGGAGTCGACCGGCTGGCTGCCGGTGTCCCGTGGGGCCGGACCGGCGTGCGCGCCGGCCGGGGCGAGCAGGACGAGGACCAGGGCGGCGAGGATCGCCGCCGCGACGGACATCGGGCGGGCGGGGGATCTCCGCGTATGTGACAGCACCCCGGGACATTACCCGCTGATCGGGTCATGACAACAGATCGCTTTCGAGACAGCGGACCGGCCCCCGGCCCCTGGGGCAGGTACGGCACCGTGCTGACCCACGTCCCCTTCGGCGGACGGGACTCCGGACACCGGCGCCGCGCCCGGCGGAAGCCGCTCACGGCGCTTCCGGCGGGCGCGTCACCCCCCCGGCGGGCTTGTCCGTCATTTTCCGGCTTTCATTCTCCGTTCAGCGGTCAGGAGGGGAGCATGACGCAGATCCGGATGACGACACACAGCACTCGCCCCTGGGCCGCCGGACGGCCGCACAAGCACGCGCGAGCCGGGCGCCTCCGCCACCATGCGGCGGCCTCGATGCCCGTGGGCCGCATCATTCTGCTCTCCGCGGCGGTCCTGCTCGTGCTCGCCGCCGCGCTGGTGGTCGCGCTCGGCTGACGCCGCCGGGCCCCCGTATGGCCTGGAGCAGCCGTGTGCGCGCGAGGCCGACCGAATCTCGCTGCCCCGCAGTGCGGTTGGGCTCCGTCTCACCGGACAGGCGCACCACAGGAGAAAGCCGCCCAGGAGGCGGAGAAGTCGATGCTGGTCCGGCGATCGAACTCTTCTGCCCGGCCGCTCCCACCCCGAAAGGCCGATCGAGCGATGGAGGAACCATGATCCCCGACTGGCAACACCGCGCTGCGTGCGGCGACGAGGACCCCGAGCTGTTCTTCCCCGTCGGCAACTCCGGCCCCGCGATCTTGAAGATCGAGGAGGCCAAGAGGGTCTGCCGCCGGTGCCCCGTCATGGACCAGTGCCGCCAATGGGCACTGGAGACCGGTCAGGACGCCGGTGTCTGGGGCGGACTCAGCGAGGACGAGCGCCGCTCGATGAGGCGCCGCGCCAGCCGCAACCGCGTCCGTCAGGACTAGGACCTGCCGCGTTTCGCCGTCCGGCCCGGTCGGGGCGACGGGCGGAGCGCGGCAGGCCGGTCGGACGTCAGGGGCGGTCCTGCGGGACCGCCCCTGCGGCGTGCGGCCCCGGCGCCGGTCGTGTCAACGGTGGGCGGCCGGTCGGACACGAACGTGTCAGTCCGCCTGAGATGCCCGAAAAACCGGGCAAACCTCCCTATCCTGGCGCGAGTCGGCCGCTCATGTGCCGACGCCGTGACAAGAACAGGAGTCAGCCATGCGCGCTTTTCGCCGTCCGCTGCTGGGCCCACTGATGGCCGCGGTATGCGCGGCACCCCTGGCCTTCTCGATGACCCCCGCCGCCCACGCCGCCGGCGGCTACGAGATCCGCAGCGTGGCCAGGCCGTCGGACGCCTGGGACCAGATCGGCGAGGCCGGAGACCCGGTCCTGGCCGAGACGGCCAGCGGCAGCGAGCGCCAGCGGTGGAACGTCGTTCCCGGTCCTGAGGGTTTCTCCGTGGTGGTCAACGCGGCCTCCGGTGACTGCCTCACCGGCGGGGAGGCCGGAATCACCGCCGAGCCGTGCACCAGGGACCCCCACCAGTGGTGGCGGATCCGCCAGGTCGAAGGCGGCGTGCAGTTCGAACTGCATGTGACCAACGGCTGTGTCACCCACGCCGGCAGCGGACGGCCGCTGGCGTGGGTGAGGTGCGAGCCGGAGCGGATCGACCAGAAGTGGCGGATCGTGGGTTAGCCCCGCCCTTCCCCGGCGTGGCCCCGCTCCTGAGGGCGGCCACGCCCAAGTGCCTCTGAGCCGAGGCGCCAGGGACTCCTCACAGGCCCTGGCCGTACCGGGCCCGGGGGCACTTCTCACGTACGGCTCCGGTGCGGCTGCCCGAGAGGAGCAGGAAGGTCGCGGTGACGAGGGTGACGATCTGAGCCAGTGCGGCGGTCTTCTTGTCGGAGGACCAGATCGGCTCGTACATGGCGGGCAGTGGGCCGTGCGCGCCGACGTTCACGTAGCGGTAGACGAGGATCGCGGCCAGTCCTCCCGCGGCGACGAGCCAGCCGAGGGCTTCGCTGACGGGACGGCGCCAGACGAGGATGAGCAGCGCGGCGAGGGCGGCAGCGGCGGCTTCGGCGCGGAAGAGGGTGCCTTCGCTGAGCGTCGCTTTGACGGGGTCGTACTGGTCGGCGAGCTTGGCGTGCACGTAGGCGTCCACCGCCAGTCCGGCCGCCGCGGCGAGGCGGGCCGCTCCCCTCAGTGTTGCGCGGGTGGAGGGGCGTGGTCCTGTGGTCGGCATCGTGGGGTTCCTTCGCCGGGAGTCAGCTGACGGTGAGGGTGCCCGTCATGAACTGGTGGATCGTGCAGATGTAGCCGTACGTTCCCGGCGTGGTCGGCGCCGTGAACGTCGTCGTCCTGCCCGGCGCGACGCTGCCGGTGTCGAACTGCTTGTCCCCGGTGGCCGTCACGGTGTGGACGGTCGAGTCCTGGTTGACCACGGTGACCTTGGCGCCGGGGCGGACGGTCAGTGTGGCCGGGCTGAACATGAAGTCCGTGATGGTGATCCGCGTCGCCCCGGCAGGCGCCGAGGACCCGGACGCGGCGGGCCCGGACGCCATCGAGGACATGCCGGGCGGGGTCGCGGCGCCGGAGGATCCGTCGGAGCCGGACGAGGACGAGCAGCCGACGAGGGAGAGCAGCGCGGCGGCGACGGCGAGGGCGGCGGCCCTGCGGCCTCGGGCGGGGGTGCGGAATGCGGTCATGTCGTGCCTCGATTCGGGAACGGTACGGCCGGTACGGCGGCTCGCCCGGGACCGCGGTACCGCGCGTACGCCCGCAGGACGGGGAGCCGGCGCGGTGGGCGGGCCCGGACGGGTCGGCCCGCCCGAGGACAAGGGGCGGGCCAACCCGGGGGCTGCGGCTTTCCGCGCGGTCAACGGGCGATCCGCACGGCGTCGCTGTCCGGATCCCGCGGCTGCTCCGCGAGCTGTTCACGCAACCGGGTGTCGATGCGATCCGTCGCCATCACGCCCCCTCTCTCCTAGTACCCGCATCGGTCAGCAGGCGGCACACCACGACTTCGTGACCACTCGCCATACGGATTGGTCGGGACACGCGGGGAGCTTCCGGCCGGGGCAGGGCGGGCGACATCCGTTCGCTGCCGCCCGCGTGGCTGGACTGGTTCGGCGAAGGCGGCGTGCCCGCACCCGCGGTGGAAGGAGCGCGTCGACGCCGTGCGGGAGGTGCCCACCGCGTACGGCCGCACACCGGAGCGGGGCGCCCTCGTGTGGCGGTGGGCGCGCGGCCCGAAGCACCGCTGCCGCCGCCGGTGGGTGCGGCGCCCTCAGGTGCGCGGCGGTACGCGCAGGGCGAGCAGGGCGGTGTCGTCGCTGGCCCAGCCGTCGTGGTGGGCGGCCAGGGTCGCGGCGATGTGCCCGGTGGTGCCGGCCGCGTCCAGGCCGCGCGTGTCGGCCAGAGTACGGGCGAGGGCCGCCTCGTCGAACATCGGCCGGTGGGGCCTGGGACTGTCCGGGTCGGGGCGGGCTTCGCAGGCGCCGTCGGTGTAGAGGAGCAGCAGGTCGCCGGGAGTCAGGCGGAAGCGGACGTCGGCCAGGCGTACCGGGGCGAACACGCCGAGCAGGGAGCCGGGGGTGCCGACCTGCTGGACCCGGCCGTCGGCGCGGCGTATCAGCGCCGGGGGATGCCCGGCCAGGCACAGCCGTCCGGCCAGTCCTGCGGGGGTGGTGCGGAAGGTGGCCTGGACGGCGGTGAGGTAGCGCGGGGCGCGCTGCGCGAGCATCGCGGCATTGAGCCGGTCCAGGACCGCCGCGGGCGACAGGTGCTCGCCGGCGTCCGCGCGCAGGGTGTAGCGGGCCAGCGCGGTCACCTTCGCCGCCTCCGTGCCCTTGCCGCACACATCGCCGATCACCGCGGTCCACCACGGCCCGCGGGCCTGGAACAGGTCGTAGAAGTCGCCGACCACGCTGACGTCGCCGCTGGCCTCCAGGTAGCGGGCGGCGGCGTCCAGGCCCGGCACCGGACGCAGCAGCGGGGGCAGCAGGCTGTCCTGCAGGCTGCGGGCCAGCTCCTTGGAGGTGTCCAGCGCCTCCTGCACGGTCTCCAGCGCGTCCTGGGCGCGGGTCAGGGCGTTGCGCGTACTGCTCAGCGACACCCGCAGGTTGACCTCGCTGGACACCGCGCGCGCCAGGATCGCCAGCGTCTCCAGCTCGCCCGCCGTCCACACCCTCGGGTTCGCGTCGATCACACACATGCTGCCGATGGCCTGCCCGTCGGCGGACACGATCGGGAAGCCCGCCCACGCGCCCACTCCCCACGGCCCGATCGCCGGATGCCCCGCCGTACGCGGGTCCTTCTCCGCGTCCTCGACGATGAAGGGGCCGTTCATCCCGACCGGGAAGTAGCAGAAGCTGTCGCCCACCGCGTTCTGCCAGGACTCCGCGTCCCCGTACGGCAGGTGCGGCACCGACTTCCAGAACGTACGGGTCTCGCCGACGAAGGTCACCGCCGAGATACCGCACCCGGTCACCGACGACGCCAGCCGCGCGAGGTCGTCGAACACCGCCTCAGGGGCGCTGCCCACCTGCCCGCTGGCCTCCAGCGCCGCCAACCTGTCCCGGTCCGAGAGCACCGCGGGCAAACCGTCCGCCCGCACGCCCCCGGGATACTCCACCGCTCCCGCCACGCCCTGCCCGTCTCATCCGGTGACATGCGATCCGCGCACGCCAGCCAACCACGCGCCCCGGCCGCTGTCAGCTCCTCGCCGCGGCCACCCGAACACCTGTGCACCACCCAGTATGAGGACCCGGCCGCCGAGGCGTGCCGCCCGGTGCCGGCAGGCCGGTGGCCTCGGAGTTCGGTGCCGTCCGCGGACGGCGGAAGGGACGCGCGCGCGGCGGGCGCCGGGGCGGGCCCGGCGGGAACAGGCCGGCGGGGTGACCGCGGGTCCCGCCGCCTGCCGGAGCGTCGGCGTCAGTTCCGGCCGGCGAAGGGGGTCTCGGCGGTGGCGGTGTCGCGGGCGCCGGGGGTCGCGTCGAGCGGGTGGGTCCACAGTCCGCGGGCCTGGAGCAGGGGGAGTACGCCCTCGCCGAACCAGTACGCCTCTTCCAGGTGGGGGTGTCCCGACAGGACGAATTCGTCGATGCCCAGCGCGTGGTATTCGGCGATACGGTCGGCGACCTCGGTGTGGCTGCCGACCAGCGCGGTGCCCGCGCCGCCGCGTACCAGGCCGATACCGGCCCACAGGTTCGGCGAGATCTCCAGGTCGGCGGTGCTGCCGCCGTGCAGTGCCAGCATCCGCCGCTGGCCCTCGGACTCGCTGCGGGCCAGGCCCGCCTGGACGGCGGCGATGGTCTCGGGGGCGAAGCCGGCCAGCAGCCGTTCGGCCTCGGCCCACGCCTGCCCGGCGGTGTCGCGCGGGATGACGTGCAGCCGGATGCCGAACCTGACCCGGCGGCCCTCCTTGTCGGCCAGCGCCCGGATCCAGCCGATCTTCTCCGCGACGGCGGCCGGCGGCTCGCCCCAGGTGAGGTACACATCGCTGTAGCGGGCCGCGACCGTGCCCGCGGCCGGCGAGGAACCGCCGAAGTACACCTCGGGCACCGGGTCGGGCAGCCGGCTGAGCCGGGCGCCCTCCACCCGCAGGTGCTCGCCGGCCAGATCGACCGTCTCGCCGGCCCACAGCCCCCGCACGATGTGCAGGAACTCGGCGGTGCGGGCGTAGCGCGCGTCCTTGTCGAGGAAGTCGCCGTACGCGCGCTGCTCGTGGCTCTCGCCGCCGGTGACCACGTTGAGCAGCAGCCGGCCGCCGGAATGCCGCTGGAAGGTCGCGGCCATCTGCGCGCCGAGGGTGGGGGAGACCGAGCCGGGGCGGAAGGCGACCAGGAATTTCAGCCGCTCGGTGGTCTGGGCGAGCATGGCGGTGGTCAGCCAGGCGTCCTCGCACCACGCCCCGGTCGGGGTGAGCGCGCCGACGAAGCCCAGGTCCTCGGCGGCGCGGGCGATCTGGGTGAGGTAGCCGATCGTCGCGGGCCGGTCGCCGCCCGCCGCGCCGGCCGGGGTGCCGTGGCCGCCGCCGACAACCCGGCGGCTGTCACCGTAGGTGGGCAGGAACCAGTGGAAGGTCAGGGTCACGAGAGATCTCCGTTCGGGGTCAGCGGCTTCGGTGTGCGGCTGGTGGGGGCGGGCGCCCGCCACTGTGGCCCGCGGGCCGAGTGAGGCCGCGGGCGTACAGCGGGCGTGGCCTGCGCGGAGGCCGCGGGTCTACAGCAGGCCGTGCCGCGGCGGGCGGGTGCCGGACAGCACATAGCGGCCGATGTGCTGCACCTTCCACCGCGCCGGGTCGTGCAGCGTGTGGGTGCGGGCGTCGCGCCAGTAGCGGTTGAGGTTCAACGAGTCGGCGGCCGAGCGGGTGCCCGCCAGTTCGAACAGGGCGCCCGCGACCTCCACCGCCGCGGTCGCCGCGAACGCCTTGGCCGCCGCCACCGCGATGGACGCCTCGGCGGCGCTGTCGTCGGTCAGCTCGGCGCGGGCGGCGTCCACCGCGCGGGCCGCCGCGGCCAGCAGCGCGTCCGCGGCCTTGACCTGGAGGGCGAGTTCGCCGACCCGCTGGATCAGCAGCGGGTCCTCGGCCGCGGTGTCGAATCCGCTCTCGAACCACGGGCGGCTCTTGGTGCGGACGAAGTCCACCGCCTCGGCCAGCGCGCCCCCGGCGATCCCGGCGTCGATCGCCGCGTGCAGCAACTGGGCCACCGCCCCGTGCAGCTGCGGCCCGGTGAAGGTCAGGTGGTGCGGCACCACCCGGTCCGCGGGCACCGCGACGTCCTCCAGCCGTACGGTCCCGCTGGCGGTGGTGCGCTGGCCCATGCCCTCCCAGTCGTCCACCACGGTCACGCCCGGCGCGTCGGCGGGCACATAGGCGACGTGCAGCGCGCCCTCGTCCCCGGCCCTGGCCAGCACCGGGATCCAGTCGGCGAACAGCGCGCCGGTGGCGTAGTGCTTGACCCCGGTCAGTACGTATCCGGTCCCGTCGGCGCCGGGCTCCAGCCGGGTGCGGATGTCCTGGACGTGCCTGGTGCCGGCCTCGGACTGCGCATTGCCGAACCGCTTGCCGGCCAGCAGCTCCCGGAAGAAGAAGTCCTGCTGGGCGGGTGTGCCCTGGGCGCGCAGCACATTGACGTAGGCGAAGTGGCTCTGCGGGATCTGCGCCAGGCTGCCGTCCGCGGTGGCCAGCAGCCGGAAGACCTCGGCGAGCGTGACCAGGCTGACGTCCGCCCCGCCGTGCGCCGCCGGGACCGTGACCGCGAGCAGCCCGGCGGCGGTGAGCCGGTCCAGCTCGGCCCGCGGCAGCTCGCGTTCGGCGTCCCGGCGGGCGGCGCCGACCCGGAATTCGGCGGCGAGCGCGGCGGCGACGGCGAGCGCTTCCGCGTCGTCGGCGATCACCTCCGCCCTGCGGGACGCCATAGCGGTCGGGGGTCGGGACGGAGCGGTCACGGAAGGCCTCCTGGGAGTCGAGGGCGGTCGAGGGGTGGGGTGGCGGCCTGGCGCGGCGGCGGGACCGGCCGCCACGGGGCCGTCGTCTCCGGCCGCGCGGCGCCGGTCCGGCATGAACCAGCCCTGGACGAGGTGCCGGGCGCCCCTCGCGGACAGCACCGGTCACGGGGCGCGGCCGAGGGGCCGGTACGTGTGCGGTGCCGGCACGGCGGCGGCGCGCGATCCGGTCCTGCGGGTCCTGCCGGGCGGACGGCGTCCCGGGCGAGGGGAAGCCGTGCGGGCCGACCGCGGTTTCAGCGCGCGGCAGGACGCGGCGGTGAGCGGCGGGGTCCGCCGCAGCGGGCGGGAGCGGTGCTCAGCGGCAACAGCAGGCGCTGGCGACGCGCGCGAGGTCGATATGGCGCCGCTTGGTGAGGATGCCGCGCATACCGATCGCTTCCTCACTCCTGCCGTCACGGGCCGGACCCCGGCATGCCGTCGATGCGGGTCTCCGTCCGACCGCCAGACTAGGCGTCCGCGCGGGCGCCGGTCGATACGGCGTTGGCGACCGGTTGATAGGGTTTCCCTCTCACCCGACAGCGCGACGACGGCGCACGGTGCCAGGGCGGTGACGCTGCGATGCGGATCGAGCAGCTCGAATACATCGAAGCGGTGACCCGGCTCGGCTCACTGCGCCGAGCGGCGGACGAACTGCACCTCTCCCAGCCCGCGTTGAGCGAGACCGTGCGCAATCTTGAGCGCGAACTCGGCGTGGACCTGCTGGACCGCCGCCGCTCCGGCGCGAAGATCAGCGACGGCGGGCGCGAGCTGCTGCCGCACATCATCGGGGTCCTCGACGCGGTGGACAAGCTCCGGCAGGCCGCCGACCACCAGCACAGGACCAGCCGTACGGTCCGGCTGGGCACGGTCAACGCGGCCACCGTGCCGCTGCTCGTGCCGGCGATCCGCGCCTTTCGGGCCGCGCACCCGTCCACCCAGGTCGAGGTGGTCGCGGCGCAGCAGGCCGACATCCACCGGGCGCTGCTGGAGGGCCGGTTCGACCTCGGGCTGGTCAACTACCTCCAGGGCGACGACCTGCCGCCGGAACTCCACACCACCGAATTGCTGCGCGGCCGGCCCGTGGTCTGCGTCCGCCCGGACAGCCCGCTGGCCGTGCTGCGTACGATCGGCGTGGACGACCTGCTGACCGAACCGCTGGTCGTGATGCGGGCCGGCTATGTCATGCACCGCTACGTGCACCGGCTGCTGGCCGGCCGGACACCGTCCTTCTCGTACTCCACCGACGGCGCCGAGATGGGCAAGCTGATGGTGGCCGAGGGGCTGGGTGCCACGGTCCTGCCGGACTTCAGCGTGATCGGCGACCCGCTGGAGCGCAGCGGCGCGCTCGTCTGCCGGCCGGTGGCCGACGACGCGACCGAGGTGCTGATGGTGGCGCAGCGCCGGCTGTCCGGCTCGGTGCCGCGCGCGGCACACGATCTCCACCAGCTCTTCGTGGAGCGCGCCGCCGCCCATCGGCCGGCGCGGCAGGCGTAAGGAGCGCCCGCCCCGCTGCTCCGACCGGCGTACGGCGGGGCCTGCGTGATCAAGCCCGGCGATGTGGGGTGGTCAGGCGCACGCGATGTTCTCGGCGTACAGACCCTTCGGGTTCTGCGTGACGTCGAACGTCACCCGCTGGCCCTCGACCAGTCCGGGAAGTCCTGGGTCGACGAGATGGGAGAAGTGCGCGAATACGTCGGCGCCATCGCCGGATTGCTCGATGAAGCCGAACCCCCGGGCCGCGTTGAACCATTTGACGGTTCCCATAGCCATGTCATGCCTTCCCGTGCACTGCCGCGCACGAGAGCGGTGTCGCGAGGGCAGGCTCTGGTACCGCGCGAGTGCCTGAATCGTGGTATGGGTGCACTTTCACAATGTCGACGAGGATGAGATCTGGTAATCCCGCTCGGGTAGGGGCCGGGCCGCCGAGACGATCGGCGGCCCGACGGCTAGGTGAGACGGCCGGGTGGGCGCCCGGGTCCGCGGAAACCCGCCCGGTCAGTGGCCGGGCAGGTGCCCGAGGCCCAGCAGCGAGGATGCTGTCCGGAGCGGACCGAGGGCGGCGGGGGGAGCGTCAGGGGCGGCGCTCCGGCAGGTGAAGCCGAGGTTGTGGAGGGCGCGGGTCACCTCGGCGGCGCTGAAGTCGCGGCGGTCCTGCCGGGTGATGACCTCCCCGACCTGCTTGACCGGGTAGTGGCGACGGCTGATGATCACGGACTCGCCCGTGATCGGCTCGGGTTTGATGCCCTTCATCGACGCCTGCACGTCACTCTTGGTCAGGTCGAAGGCGAAACGGGCGATGATGCAGCGCATGGGTCCTCGCAGATGAGGGGGACGGGGCGGGAGCCGGTGCGGCCGGAGGGGGACGGTCCTGCGGGCTTCATGCTGCCGGACTGAGGGCGGAACGGCGCTGCGAGGTTCCCGCCGGCGCCGCGGTGGGCCGGGTGGAGCGCCGGGCCTGCGCGGGGCGGCTGCGCCGCCCGCGCGAGGACGACGACGAGCTGCGCTTGGTGCGGTCCGCGACCGGTTCCGTGATGGTGACGGGTACACCGGAGGGGGTCCGCGCGCCCGTGACACGGGTCAGCTCGGCGTCCCCCGAGTGGGTCTGCGTGCTCTGCGGGGTGATGCCCGCGGTGGCCATCAGCCGGGTCATCTCGCGGCGCTGGCTGGGCAGGACCAGGGTGACGACGCGGCCGGACTCGCCGGCCCGGGCGGTACGTCCGCCGCGGTGCAGGTAGTCCTTGTGGTCGCTCGGCGGGTCGACGTTCACGACCAGGTCGAGGTCGTCGACGTGGATACCGCGGGCGGCCACGTTGGTGGCGACCAGCACGGTCACGTGACCGCTCTTGAACTGCGCCAGCGTGCGGGTGCGCTGCGGCTGCGACTTGCCGCCGTGCAGTGCCGCCGCGCGCACACCGCTGCGCAGCAGGTGCGTGGTGAGCTTGTCCACGGCGTGCTTGGTGTCCAGGAACATCAGGACCCGGCCGTCGCGGGCCGCGATCTCGGTGGTCGTGGCCTGCTTGTCGGTGTTCTGCACGTGCAGGACGTGGTGTTCCATCGTGGTGACCGCGCCCGCGGAGGGGTCGACCGAGTGCACGACCGGGTCGGTCAGGTAGCGGCGCACCAGCAGGTCGATGTTGCGGTCCAGGGTGGCGGAGAACAGCATCCGCTGGCCGCCCGGGCGCACCTGGTCCAGCAGGGCGGTGACCTGCGGCATGAATCCCATGTCGGCCATCTGGTCGGCTTCGTCCAGCACGGTGATGTCGACCTGGTCCAGCCGGCACGTACCGCGGTCGATGAGGTCCTTGAGCCGGCCGGGAGTCGCCACGACGACCTCGGCGCCCGCCCGCAGGACACTGACCTGACGGCCGATGGACATGCCGCCGACGACGGTGGCCAGCCGCAGCCGCAGGTCGCGGGCGTACGGGGTGAGGGCGTCGGTGACCTGCTGGGCCAGCTCCCGGGTCGGGACCAGCACCAGGGCCAGCGGCTGACCGGGCTCGGCGCGCCGCCCCGCGGTACGGGCCAGCAGCGCCAGGCCGAACGCCAGCGTCTTGCCGGAGCCGGTACGGCCGCGGCCCAGCACGTCGCGTCCCGCCAGCGAGTTGGGGAGCGTGGCGGCCTGGATCGGGAACGGCACGGCCATCCCCTGCCGGCCCAGGGCCGTCAGCAGTACGGGCGGCAGGTCCAGCTCGGCGAAGGTCTCCACCGGGGGCAGGGCCGGGGTGAGGGTGACGGGCAGGGCGAACTCCCCCTGCGCCGCCGCGGGGCGGCGGCCTCCGTAGCCGCCGGAGCGGGACGGCCCGCCGGAACGGGACGGGGCCTGACCGCGGTAGCCGCCGCGGCCGGAGCCGGTGGAGCCGGCGGAGCGGCTGCGGGAAGAGCGATCGGTCGTGCGGTACGTGCGGTTCATGGAGAACCTTTCCTCGATGCGGTACGTCGAGGAATCCCGGGCGGCGCAAGCCGCGACTGGGAACACAAGAACGAACCGATGAAAGGGAATGCTACGAAGCGGGCGGCGGCCTGCCCGGGAGGTACGGGGGCAGGGTGCCCGGCGGGATGCGCGGCTGTCGCCGCGGACCCGGGAATCATTCGGGTAATGCGGCAGGCCGGGGCCCGCACCCCAAGGTGCGGGCCCCGGCCTGCTGTGCGCGTCAGCGTCAGGCGGGAACGATGTTCTCCGCCTGCGGGCCCTTCTGGCCCTGGGTGACGTCGAAGTTCACCTTCTGGCCCTCCTGCAGCTCGCGGAAGCCGGAGGCGGCGATGTTCGAGTAGTGGGCGAAGACGTCAGCGCCGCCACCGTCCTGCTCGATGAAGCCGAAACCCTTTTCCGCATTGAACCACTTCACGGTGCCAGATGCCATATTACATTCTCCTTCAGGGGCAGTACCCGGAGCCCGCACTGTGCGGACCCCGCGTCGCCGTGATGATTACCCCATCCGGAAAAACAACCGGAAATACAAAAGCGCTCCCGCCGCTCGTGGCGGCGAGGGCACTTGAAGTCTTTGGGAACCACAACTGCAACTGATACGAACCATAGCACGCGGCGGCGATTATGTCCGACCCTTTTGATTGCTGTGCCGGCAAGGACGTAAAAGGCTCCGCGCGGCCTGCGGGAATTTCTGTGCCTGCGGCATCAGATTTACGCATCCGCCCAGGTCCGCTGTGGTCGGAACGCGGCGCTGCGCCCCGGTCCTGGCCAAGCGGCGCCTGCCGCTGCGCCCGGCGGCGGTACGTGCGGTGACCGGGAGAGATCGCGATCGTACGGCGCCACGCAATCGGGAAGTCGAATATCTCTTGCCGCGGCGACAGAATAACTCGGAACCTACAGGACACTTCGGCGTGCTCCTGACGTGGCGGCTGAGGTGAAGTTAGGCTGCCGGGACGGTCGTTGAGTGGAGGCTCCGTAAATGGGACGCAATCGTCGCAGGTACCCCGACGCGCATTCAACCAGGCACGATGTACGGCGCCGGGCCGTGGGGGCGGTGTCCGCGCTCGCCGTCACGGCGGTGGTCGGCGCCCTCACCGCCGCCGCGCCGGCGCACCCCCATCCGGGCTCGCCGCCTGCCAAGGCCCCGCTCGCCGTCGGGTACGGCGGGGCCGTCGCCAGCGTGGACACCGACGCCACCGCGGCCGGTGTGGAGGTGCTGCGGCACGGCGGGAACGCGGTGGACGCCGCCGTGGCCACCGCCGCCGCGCTCGGCGTCACCGAGCCGTACTCCTCGGGCATCGGCGGGGGCGGCTACTTCGTCTACTACAGCGCCAAGCAGCACAAGGTCTTCACCATCGACGGCCGCGAGACCGCACCGCGCAGCGCCACCGACCAGCTCTTCGTCGAGAACGGCCAGCCGCTGGCCTTCGCCGACGCGGTCACCAGCGGACGCAGCGTCGGAGTGCCCGGCACCGCCGCCACCTGGCAGACCGCCCTGGACTCCTGGGGCAGCCGCTCGCTGGGCGACGTCCTCAAGCCCGCCGAGAAGATCGCCACCGACGGCTTCACCGTGGACGCGACCTTCAACTCGCAGACCGCGGACAACCAGGCCCGGTTCAAGGACTTCCCGGCCACCGCCGCGCTCTTCCTGCCCGGCGGGCAGCCCCCGGCGGTCGGCTCCACCCTGCGCAACCCCCAACTGGCGACCACGTACAAGGAATTGGGCCGCAAGGGGATCAACGCCATCTACCACGGCGACATCGGCGCGGACATCGTCAGTACCGTGCGCAAGCCCCCGGTGGACCCCGCCGCCACCCGCGTGGTGCGCACCGGCGACCTGACCGCCGCGGACCTGGCGGCGTACACCGCCAAGAAGCAGGCGCCGACCCACACGGACTACCGCGGCCTGGACGTGTACGGGCCCGCGCCGTCCTCGTCCGGCGGTACGTCGGTGGCCGAGGCGCTGAACATCCTCCAGCACACCGACCTCAAGAACGCCTCGCAGGTGCAGTATCTGCACCACTACATCGAGGCGAGCCGGATCGCGTTCGCCGACCGGGGCCGCTGGGTCGGCGACCCCGCGTTCGAACAGGTGCCGACCGCCGGGCTGACCTCGCAGCGGTTCGCCGACTCGCGGGCCTGCCTGATCAAGGACGACGCGGTGCTGACCAGCCCGCTCGCCCCGGGCGACCCGGCCCACCCCGCCGCGTGCGGCGGCACCGGAACGGCCGCGCCGACCACGTACGAGGGTGAGAACACCACGCACCTGACCGTGGCCGACAAGTGGGGCAACGTCGTCGCCTACACCCTGACGATCGAGCAGACCGGCGGCAGCGCGATCGCCGTGCCGGGCCGCGGCTTCCTGCTCAACAACGAGCTGACCGACTTCTCCTTCGTCCCCGCCAACCCGGCCGTGCCCGACCCGAACCTGCCGGGACCCGGCAAGCGCCCGCGCTCGTCGATCTCCCCGACCATCGTGCTCAAGAACGGCCGCCCGGACTTCGCGATCGGCTCGCCCGGCGGCGCGACCATCATCACCACGGTGCTCCAGGTCCTCACCGAGCACGTCGACCGCGGCCTGCCCCTGGTCGACGCGATCGCCGCGCCCCGCGCCAGCCAGCGCAACGCGGCGAACACCGAACTCGAACCCGCCCTGTGGAACAGTCCGCTGAAGGCCGACCTGGAGGGCATCGGCCACCACTTCGTCCAGAACCCGGAGATCGGCGCGGCCACCGGCGTCCAGCGCCTCGCGGACGGCCGCTGGCTGGCCGCGGCGGAGCCGGTACGGCGCGGCGGCGGGTCGGCGATGGTGGTGGTCCCGGCCGGGTAGGGACCTGCCCCGCCACGACCTCTGCGGCGGCTACGGCCGCGGGCCACGCCCGCGGCCGTAGCCGCCGCCCGCTGTCCGGGCGGCGGCCAGCAGCGGCTCAGCCGTTGTAGGGAGCGGCGACGTCCAGGACCCAGGTGACGCCGAAGCGGTCGGTGAGCATGCCGTACAGCGGCGCCCACTGCGCGGGCTCCAGCGGACGCACGATGACCGCGCCCTCGGCGAGCCTGCCCCACAGGGCGCCGATCTCCTCGGCGTCGCCGCCCCGCACGGAGACGAAGAACGGGTTCTCGCCCCGGCTCCAGGGCAGCCGCGAGGGCACATCGTAGGCCATGACGTGGAAGCCGTCGTCGCCGGCCACCTCGCCCCACATCACCCAGTCCGCCTCGGCCTCGTCCTGCACGGCGCCCGCGTCCTTGTAGGTGACCGCGACGGTCCGCCCGCCGAAGACGGACCGGTAGAAGTCCAGCGCCTCACGCGCGCTGCCCCGGAAGTTCAGATGAGTGGTGGTCGTGACGGACATGGCTGCTCCCTGCCTCGATGACGTGTACGCCGCCGGTCGTCCCATGTCGGGCGGCGGGTGCCGGGACCAGGAGCGATGACTCCCGGACGGCTTGTACGCCACAGTGATCGAGGTAGCGGACAGGGTGTGTCCTGTACTGCGCGGAGAATGGTGCCATGCAGAAAACGTCCTCCCGGCTGCTCGCGCTGCTCTCGCTGCTGCAAACGCACCGCGACTGGTCGGGCAGGGGTCTCGCCGAGCGGCTCGGCATCAGCTCGCGCACCGTGCGCCGGGACATCGACCGGCTGCGCGAACTCGGCTACCCGATCACCACCGCCAAGGGACCGGCCGGCGGCTACCGGCTGGAGGCCGGCACGCGCCTGCCGCCCCTGCTGTTCGACGACAACCAGGCCGTCGCCCTGGCCGTCGCGCTGGGGACCGCGGCCGGCGGCGCCACCCTTGCCGACGACGCCTCCCGCGCCCTGGCCACGCTGCGCCAGGTCATGCCGCCGCGCCTGCGCCACCGCATCGACCTGCTGCGGACCACCGCCGTCCCAGCGCCCGCGGCCGGCGGCGCCGCCGTGGTCGACGCCGAGGTCCTGGTGGAGCTGAGCCGTGTCATCCACGCCCGCGAGGAACTGCGCTTCGACTACGCCCCGGGCTCAAGCGGCCCGGCCGGCGGCCCCCGCCGCGTACAGCCCCACCACCTGGTCACCTGGCGTCATGGCTGGTATCTCGTGGCCTGGGACCTCCACCGCGAGGACTGGCGTACTTTCCGCGTCGACCGCGTCCGGCCCCGTACGCCCACCGGTCCGCGCTTCGCCCCGCGCGAGGTCCCCGGCGGCAGCGTCTCCGCCTTCGTCACCAGCCGATTCCGCGGCAACGTCGGCACCGCCGCCGACTGGCCCTGCCGAGGCGACGTCGTCCTCCACCTCCCGGCCGCCGACGTGGCGCCCTTCGCCGAGGACGGAATCGTCGAGGAGATCGGCCCGCGGCGCTGCCGGCTCACCCTCGGCTCCTGGTCGTGGACCGGACTCGCCGCCGCCATCGGCCGTTTCGACGCCGACATCGACGTCATCGGCCCGCCCCAGCTGGCCGCCGCCTTCGCCGGCCTCGCCGCCCGCTACGCCCGGGCCGCCGCTCGCGCCGCGGGGCCGGAAACCTGAGCGGCGCGGTGAGCACACACCTCACCGCGCCGCTCAGGCCGTGCTGACCCTGCCCGGGCCGGCGACCTCGTCCGTGCCGGCGCCAGGAGCGCCGGACCTTCGGCCTCAGCCGACGATGGCGACCGGCCCGTCCCAGGCGTCGCGGTCCACCGTGATGGTGTAGCCCTTGCGGGTCTCCTTGCTGTTGGCGGTGTACTGGTGCCCGCGGCTGTGGCCGGTGAACAGCTTGGGGTCCCAGGGCCAGTCCGTCGTGGTGGCCTTGCCGTCCCACAGCGCGTACCAGAGGTTGCCGGGCAGGTCGGTCCTGTCCGCCGCGGTGGCGATCGCCTTGGCACTGGAGGTGGCGAAGCCGTAGTAGCCGGCGCGGTAGACCTTGGCGCGCAGCGTCTTGGTGAAGGAGCGCACGTAGGTCAGCACGGCGGTGTTGCACGAGGTGTTCGTGATGGCGTACGGCTCCATGTCGAGGTAGATCGCCGAGCCGGCCTTCATCCCGAGCGCCGCGGACTTGGCGACCGCGTCCTTGGCGTCGCTCGCGCCGAGCGCGGCGGCCGTGGCGGCGGTGAGCTTCTCCGGGCTGGAGCCGGTCTGGCAGGGCGGCTGGGCGCCGACGTAGATCGGTATGAGCTTCCAGCCCGCGGCGTTGACCGACTTCACCCAGGACGCGGTGAGGTTGGCCTGCGCGCAGCCGCGGTTCTTTCCGCCGACATAAACGGCGGCGGCTCCGTAATAGGCGTCGGACTTCCACGCCTTCATCGCGTTCAGCGAGGGTGCCGCGCAGGCGTCGAAGGCGCGGCCGGTGAAGGTCTTCTGCGCGGGCCACGTGGTCGCGGCCATCGACGTCTGCGCCATGACGACGCCCCCCGCGGCGACTACGGATCCCGCCGTGGCCCAGGCGATGTACCGGCCCCTTTTGGACAAACGATGCTTGGCCACGATCCCCACCCTCATTGCGTCGGCGGCACCCGGCGGCCGACGCTCCCCTCACGGCTCGGCCACGCCGAACGCCCTGATCGTAGAGGGTTCGCAGCGCCGCGCCGCCGCCAGGGTCCCGGGCGCCGCCCAGGGCGCCGACGTGCCCGCGAGACCGCGGTCGCGCCCGTCCCCGCGCTTGCGCCGAACCGCCGCGGCCGACCGCCGGTCCCGACGCCGGGATTTCTGCTCGGCCTGCACGGGCCGATGGCGGGTAGCGGCTCGGAGAGGCACAAACCGGCCTCCGCGTACGCCGCCGCTCCGGCGCACTCGTCCAACAGGGGGGAACCCATGCCAACCGCACTTCCGGGCCGAACCGCCCCGGGCTCCGGCCGGAGTCCGAGCCGAGGACCCGGCACCGCGTCGCCCGGCGGACGCCTCCCCGTCCTGACCACCGGCACCGCCACGGCCGTCGGCCGCATCACGGCGCTGACCATCTGCCAGGCCGCGCTGCTGATCGGCTTCGGGCTGCTCATCACCGGCCCCGCCCGGCACGTGTGGCCCTTCACGGTGGAGGACCGCGTCAACGAGGGGTTCGTGCACGTCCGCACGGGGACCTTCGACACCGTCACCTCCTGGGGTTCCGAGGCCGGCAACACCCTGACGATCATCGCGATCACCCTGGTGGTCTGCGCGGCCATGGTGTTCGCGCCCGTCCTGCCGAGGTGGCGCGAGGCGGTCTTCCTCGCGGTGAGCGTGTCGCTCCAGGCCCTGGTGTTCCTGGCGATCACCTCCGCGGTGGACCGCCACCGGCCGGCGGTGCACCGGCTCGACGACTCACCCCCGACGTCGAGCTACACCTCGGGCCACACCGGGGCGGCCACCGCCCTCTACGGCGGGCTCGCCATTCTCATACTCACCCGGACACGGCGGCTGAGCCGCCCCTGGCGGATCGCGGTGGCGGTGCTCCTGGTGCTGCTGCCGTTCGCGGTGGGCACCTGCCGGATGTACCGGGGCATGCACCACCCGACGGACGTGGCCGGCGGCATGCTCAACGGCGCGCTGTCGCTGCTGATCGTCG
Source organism: Streptomyces sp. NBC_01477 (assembly GCF_036227245.1). Classification (GTDB taxonomy): domain Bacteria; phylum Actinomycetota; class Actinomycetes; order Streptomycetales; family Streptomycetaceae; genus Actinacidiphila. The sequence continues at coordinate 1,229,623 of NZ_CP109445.1, read as the reverse complement.
GCCGGACGGTCCTGTTCGCTGATCCCGCCCCTGCCCCGCTGCCGCGCAACGCGGTGGACCTCGCCGTGGCCGAGGCGGGCGAGAGCGCCGAGCCGGCGCCCGGCCCGACCGTCGTGATCGTCAACCCCGTCTCCACCGGCGGCTCCGACCGCGACCGGATCAGGCTGGTACTGGAACGGTACGGCCACACCGCACCGCGGTTCGTGGAGACCACCGTGGAGGACCCCGGCGGCGGCCCGGCGGCGCGGGCCGTGGCGGACGGCGCCGCCCTGGTGGTCGTCTGCGGCGGCGACGGCACGGTCCGCGCGGTCGCCGAGGCCCTGGCCGGCACCGGCGTGCCGCTGGCCGTGGCCCCGCACGGCACGGGCAATCTGCTGGCCCGCAACCTCGGCCTGCCGCTCGATCCGGTCCGGGCGCTGGACGCCGCCCTCGGCGGGACGGCCCGGCCGGTGGACCTCGGCCGGATCGAGGGCGACGACCTGCCGCCGACCCTCTTCTGCGCCATGTCCGGCGCGGGCCTGGACGCCGCCCTGATGGAACGGACCCCGGACCGCGCGAAGTCGGCCCTGGGCTGGCCCGCCTACGCCCTGGGATCGGTGCGCGCCCTGCGCGTCCCCCGTACGGCGATGACGCTGCGGCTGGACGGCGGCGAGCCGGTACGGCGCACCGCGCGCATGGTGGTGATCGCCAACGTGGGGCGGCTGCAAGGAAACGCGTCGCTCGCCCCGGACGCCCGCCCCGACGACGGCCTGCTCCATGTCGTGCTGCTGGATCCGCGCGGCCTCGGCGGCTGGCTGGGCGCCGCCGCGTACGTCCTGCGCGGCTCCTCCCGGCGCACGGGCGCGGGCGGTGTGGAGACCCACGCGTGCCGGCGGGTCGATCTCGTCCTGCGCACCCGGCAGCCGCGCGAGATCGACGGCGACCCGGTGGCCGCCGGACGGCAGCTGTCCGCGCGGGTGGTGCCGGGCGCGCTGAGCGTCCTCCTGCCCGAGGTCTCCGAGGTCTCCGGGCGCGCCGGGGCCCCCAGGATCCCCGGCCGCCGCGAGGCCCCCGGGGTCCCCGAGCGGTCCGGGGTCCCCGGACTCCGCCAGCAGGAGGGATGAATGGGTACCGCGACACGGGTCCCGCAGACCCGTGACATGTCCGAGGACGAGCTGTCGGCCGACGAGGCGATGGCGGCCCTGCGCCGCTACGGCAGCTGGACGCTGCTGCGCGACGCCTTCATACGGTTCCGGTACGCCGACGGATTCAGCCACGCGCGGGCGCTGGCCCTGCAGATCGTGCTGGCGGTGATCCCGCTGGCCATCGCCTTCGTGGGGCTGTCGACGGCGGTGCACGGCGAGAGCGTGGGACAGATCGCCGAGCTGACCATCCGCAAGCTGGCCGCGGGGCCGAGCGAGCACGTCGTCGAAGACGCCCTCGAACGCAGCCGGCGGCACGCGGGCGACGGTGCCCAGTTCGCCCTGTGGTTCGGCCTGGTCTTCTCCTGGGTCAATCTCACGACGGGCATGTGCCAGATCGAGCGCGGGGCGAACCGGATCTACGGGATCGAACGCGACCGGCCCTTCCGCCAGAAGTACACCCGCGGCCTGGTGATGGCGCTGACGGCCGGTACGCCGCTGGGCCTGGCCACGGTGATCATGGTCGCCGGGGACGACCTCGCGTCCGCCGTGGTGTCGGTCTACCACCTGGGCGGCGGGACCACCCTGGACGTCTGGAAGGTCGTACGCTGGCCCGCCGGGCTGCTGCTCGCGCTGGCCTCCGGGAGCGTGATCTTCCGCCGCGCCCCGCGCCGTCCGCAGCCCGGCTACACCTGGCTGGGCTTCGGGGCGGCGGTCTCCCTCGTCCTGTGGGCCGTGCTGACCGCGCTGCTGGCCCTCTACCTGCGGCTGAGCGGTTCCTTCGACACCGTCTACGGGCCGCTGAGCGCGTTCATGTCGCTGCTGCTGTGGTCCTATCTGACCTCGATAGCGCTGTTCTTCGGGCTGTCGTTCGCGGCCCAGCTGGAAGCGGCCCGCGCACTGCGGCCCGGGCCGGTCACGTCCGATCCGGGAGCCTGACATGGTGACGCACAACGCACCCGAGTCCATCGGCGACCGCACCCGCAGGGCCGACCGCTCGTACGGCGCCCACCTGCTGGGTTCGGCCGCCGGCGCCGCGGCGGCGGCGGTGCTCTTCGGACTCCTGCTCGTCCTGGTCGAGGCGCACTGGACGCCGCTGCGGGACATCGACACCGGCGCGGCCGACCGGCTGCACCACATCGCCGTCCGCCACCACGAGTGGACGCGGGCACTCTCCTTCGTGTCGAACTGGATCCTCAGCCCCGGCACCCTGCGTACCGCGGTGGCCCTGCTCACCCTCTGGCTGCTGCACCGCAGGGCCTGGCGGCTGGCGGCCTGGTCGGCGGTGACCGCCGGCGCCGGGGCGCTGACCGGCGTGCTGGTCAAGGCGATCGTCGAACGGGCCCGCCCCGCCCTGTCCGACCCGGTGGCACACGCGCCCGGTTACTCGTTCCCCTCGGGGCACGCCATGACCGCCACCACGTCCTTCGCGATCTTCCTGCTGGTCCTGCTCCCGTTCGTGCCGCGTGCCGCGCACCGGCTGTGCTGGCTCGTGGCGGCGCTGGCCGTGGTGGGTGTCGGCTTCACCCGGGTGGCCCTCGGCGTCCACTGGTGCAGCGACGTGATCGGCGGGTGGCTGCTGGGCCTGGCGGTGGTGTCCGCGACGACCTGGGCCTTCGAGGTGTGGCGGGTCGACGCCGGCCGCCGCCCCGCCCCGGTCGGGGACGGCCTGGAACCGGAACTCGACCGCCCGGACCCGGAACCGCCCCACCCGCACCGCTCCTGACGCCGGCTCGCCGAGCGCGGCCCGCCTCCCGCCGGTCAGCCGTTCTGCCGGCCCGGCAGGGGCGCGCCGTCGAGGAAGGCGCGGTAGGCCCTGACGGCTTCCGGGTCGATGCCAGGGCTGGACGGCCCGTAGCGGGTGTCGGTGCGGTCCCGCTTCGGTCCTGAGACCCAGAACACCTCGCCGGTCCCGACGTCGTGGAAGTTCGCGTCGGACATCCCCCCTGACCGCCGCAGTGTCCTTCCCCGGACGTACGCGGTGCTCCAGGTCTTCGAGAAGTCCACCCACCCGGTCCAGGAGGGGCCGCGGTCGGTGTCGTAACCGGTCTTCAACTGCACGAACATGAGACGTCGAGGCATACGCCCAGACTTGCGCACGGACCGCGTCCGCGACCAGCCGGTTCAGCGGCCCCGGTTTCGGCCCTTCGTGACGGGCGCCTTTCGGTCTAGGCGGGGGCGCCCGGGGCCCGGCATACTCCGAGGGCGGCAGGGGCAGCGCAGGGCGGCCGTTGGCAGGAGATGTTCAGGGCCGGACACCGGAAAAGCCGACGGAGGACCCCGGATGGGCATGAGGCACGCGCTGCTCGACGTCGCCCCGCTGCGGTCCTCACCGGCCTTCCGGCGGCTGTGGGCCGGCCAGGCGCTCTCCGGGTTCGGCAGCCAGATGTCGCTCGTCGCCGTGATGTACCAGGTCTGGCAGATGACGGGCAGTACGGTCTGGACCGGCGCCGTCGGCCTGGCGCAGGCGCTTCCGCTGACCGTGCTCGGGCTCTTCGCCGGGACGCTCATCGACCGGGTCGACCGGCGGAGGTTCTACCTGGCCGCGACCAGCGGGCAGGCCGCGTGCGCGCTGCTCCTGGCCCTCCAGGGGTTCTTCGGGCACTTACCCCCCGCCGCGGTGCTGCTTCTGGTCGCGGTGCAGTTCTGCTTCGTGGCCGGCAGCGGCCCGGCCTCGCGCACCTTCGTCCCGCGGCTGCTCCCCGCGCACCAGCTCTCCGCCGGGCTGGCGCTGAACCGGATCTCCTTCCAGAGCGCCATGCTGCTCGGCCCGGCGATGGGCGGGCTGATCCTCGGCGGTCCGGGCGTCGGCGCCTGCTACCTGGTCGACGCGCTCACCTTCGCCGCGGCGATCTACGGGGCGCTGGGCCTGCCGTCGATGCGGGCCGGCGACGAGGCCACCCGGCCGGGGCTGAACGGCGTGCTGGACGGCCTGGCCTTCCTGGCCCGCACCCCGGTCATCCGCGGGGCGCTGCTCTCCGACCTGGCCACCACCGTGCTGTCGATGCCGATCAGCCTGTTCCCGCTCATCAACGAGGAGCGCTTCGGCGGCAACCCGCGCACCCTGGGCCTTTTCCTGTCCGCGATAGCCGTCGGCGGGGTGGCCGCGTCCGTCTTCTCCGGGACCTTCACCCGGCTGCCGCGCCCCGGCCTGGTGATGCTCGGCGGGTCCGCCTCCTGGGGCGCCGCACTCGTGCTGTTCGGGCTCTCGCCGCAGGCCTGGGCCGGACTCGGCTGCCTGGTGCTGGCAGGCGCGGCCGACACCGTCTCGGTGGTGTCCCGCGGCGCCATCGTCCAGCTGAACACCCCGAACGAACTCCTCGGCCGGGTCGCCGCCGCCGAGCAGATCGTCGGGCAGGCGGGACCCGACCTCGGCAGCATGGCGGGCGGGCTCGTGGCAGCCGCCACGACGGGCGTGACGGCCCTGGTCGGCGGCGGCCTGCTCTGCATCGGCGCCGTCACGTCGATCGGCGCCGCCACACCGGGACTTCGCCGGCTCGCGGCGCCGCCCCCGCACGTGGCGGAACCCGTCGGCCAGCAGGCGGCGTAACGCGCGACCGTACGCCCCGGCGGCCCGCAGCCGTACGACCCCGCAGCGACCGTGCGCACCCGGCGCCCGCGCCCGTACGACCGCACAGCGCGGTCCCGCGGGCCGCGACCGTACGCACCCGGCCCGCGACCGTACGGCCCGGTCCGTTCCGGCCGTCGGCCGCGCGGACCCGTCGCCGGCCCCTACCGCCCGTCAGGCCCGCACATCGACCAGGACCTTGCCCATCGTCTCGCGTGCCGCCATCGCCGCGTGGGCCGCGCCCACCCCGGAGAGCGGTACGACGCGGTCGATCCGGGCGGTCAGCAGTCCCCGCCTGGCCAGGGTGAACAGCATGCCCGAGGCGCGCGCGAACACCTGCGGGGCCGCCAGGACCTGCTGCATCCACAGGCCGTGCACCCCCACGGACCGGCCGGTCAGATCGTCCATGGCCAGTGTGTCGGACAACCCGCCGCGTGCGCCGACCGACACCAGCCGGCCGAAAGGGGCCACCGCGGCGAGGCCCGCCCGCAGCTCCCGGCCGCCGACCGAGTCGAGGTAGAGGTCGACACCGTTCGGCAGCGCCTCGCCCAGCTCCTCGGCCCGGCCGACCGCCACCTGCGCGCCCAGCGACCGTACGAACGCCCGCTTCTCGGGGGTCGACGCGACGGCCGCCACCGGACCGGCGCCGAGCGCGAGCGCCAACTGCACCGCGAGGTGGCCCACGCCCCCGGCCGCGGCGGCGACCGCCACGCTGTCGCCCGGGCGCAGCCGCCCGGCGGTGACGAGGGCGCCGTAGGCGGTGCACCCCTGCTCCAGCAGGCCCACCGCCTGGGCGTCGTCGATACCGGCCGGCACCTCCACCGTGTACGCGTCGCGCGCGACGGCCACCTGCGCGTAGCCGCCGCCCGCGCGCAGCAGGGCGACGACCCGGCGCCCGTCGGAGCGCCGCCGCCCGACCACGTCGGCGCCGAGGACGGCGGGGAGCCGCGGCGGCGCGTACACGCCCTCGCGGATCTCCAGGTCGGCGAAGTTGAGTCCGGCCAGGGTGACGTCGATGACCGACTCGCCCTGGCCCGCCTCCGGTTCCGGCAGCTCCGCGGGCCGCAGCTCCTCGGGCCCGCCGAAGCGCCGTAATACCACGGCCCGCATCGTCTTCTCCTTTCGTCGGCTGACAGGCGGCGTGCTCAGTCGTCGAGGTAGTCCTCGGGCCCGGAACCCTCGCGGACCGTGTCGAGGGTGAAGCAGTGCAGGCCGCCGCCGAACAGCCGGCGGTGGCGGTGGCGTACCGGGACCACGGTGAAGCCGCGGCCCTCCAGGGTGCGGGCCAGCTCCGGGCAGGCGGCGTTGACCATCACGGTGTCCGGCGACACCGACAGCACATTGAGGTCGATGTAGCGGCTGGTGAGGATGAGGTCGTCGTCGTCGTAGTCGGGGAAGTTGTTGTCCTCCGGCTCGGGCGGGAAGATCATGTCCCATCTCTGCAGCGCCTTCGGCAGCCGTTCGGCGACCTCGGGGGAGCGCACCAGCAGCAGGCCGGGCCGCAGCGCCAGGACGGTGCTGTCGATGTGGCTGTCGGCGAGCCGGTGCAGCCGGTGGACCCGGAAGCGCCCCTCAAGGTGCCGTTCCAGCCAGTCGCAGCCGAGCGCGTGGTTGGCGTTGGAGACGTTGACGAACACGTCCCGGCCCAGCCGCAGGCACTGCGCCCCGTCGATCATCATCTCGAACCCGGTGTCGTACGGGGACGGCTGGGGGTCGGAGATGGGCTCGAAGAGCGAGCCGGCCTTGCCCGCCTCGGCCACGTAGGACAGGTCGAAGGAGGCGTCGGTCATCATCGGGCGGGGCATCACCGTCCAGCGCCCGCCGCGCCGGAAGTATTCGGCGTAGACCGGCTTGAGGAACTGCGTCTCGAAGTAGCGCGAGCGCACCAGCGGGGGCGTCTCGATGATCTCGTCGCCGAACACGATGCTGTTGTCGCGGACGTTGAGCGGCGGGACGACGGCGGCGGCGAAGGCGGGGGTGCGGACCTCGCCGGTCGCCGCGTCCAGCGACAGCGGGCGGTGGACGGTGATCGACAGCTGGGCGAAGATGTCGGCCATCTGCTCGACGTCCTCGCGCAGCTCCTCCAGATACCGCTGCTTGATGGGGGAGCGCTTCGCCGGACCCGCCCCGGGGCTGACATGGCGGGGGTAGTAGATGCGGCTGTAGGGCGTCTCGTCGTGGAAGAAGATGTCGAAGGACAACTCCCGTTCGTGCGAGGTGTAGTTGTCGGCGGATCCGAGGACCACCTCACGCAGCGGGGACCAACTGTCGTAGCTGTTCAGGAGCATGGTTCGGCCTTCTCTCGGCGTCGGTTGCGGGTGGGCGGGGCATGGTGGGGGGTGCCGTCCGGGCCGCCCGCGGCGGCGGCCCCGGGGCAACGGGCCGTGCGGTGGGGCGCGTTCAGGCCGCGGCCTTCGCCAGCAGCGGCTCAGTCTCCCGCTGCCGCTCCCGGGCGCCCGCGACGTCCTCGGCGATGACGCAGTACATGACGGCTCCCGCCGCCGGCCCGAAGTCGTTCACGAGGACCACGCCGGTGCCGGTCGCGGGGTCGAAGCCGAGCCCGGCCGCGTCGAGCGCGGCGACGGCGGCCGGGAAGGACGGCGCGGCGCACTCCCCGCCCAGCAGGACCCGCCGCGGGCGCACCGCCGGACCCACCAGGCGCTCGGCCATGACGGTGTGCAGATGGGTGGAGCCGGTGATCCGGCCGTTGGCCTCGCAGAAGCGGATCTCGCCCTGCGGGGTGAGGTAGGCGTCGGCGCTGATCGTGCCCCGGTAGCCCAGTGCCCGGTACGCCTCGCACAGGTGCCGGCCGACCGTGATCAACTCGGCCGTGGCGTCGGCCGTCAGCCTCGCCGAGGCCGGTACGATCTCGCCGACGACCACCGGGTCCATCAGCATCTCGCCGGTGCCGGTCAGTTCGACCGCGTGGTCGGCGACCACGAATTCCGCGTACACCGGCACCGCCCCGGCGTAGTAGCGCTCCACCACCAGCCGGTGCCGGCCGCCCTCGGTCAGCCACGGCCAGCGCTCCGCCACGTACGCGTCGATCGCCGCGCCGTCGGGCAGCACCACCGCGCGGGGGGCGCCCGCGGGCTCGACGCCGGGAGCGGGCGCCAGGATCTCGTTGCCCAGCCCGCCGCCGCTGAACTCCTGCTTGGCGATGGCGCAGTGGCCCCCGCCGAGGAGGGCGCGGATCGCGCGGGCCGCCTCGCCGGGGTCGATGACCACCGTGCCGGGCGCGATCGGCACACCCGCGCCGGCCGCCACCGCGCGGAAGGCCGCCTTGCTGTTGACCAGCGCGCTGCCGCCTTGGGCGTGGAAGGCGAAGCCGGGCAGCGCCGCCTCGGCGCCGAGGCGGCGGGCGAGGTCGGCCACGGTGGCGTCCGGGTAGACCGGCGTGATCCGCAGGCCGGCCGGTCCTGAGCCCTGGGCCTTGCGCAGCGCGCCGCGCAGCGCCTCCTCAAGCGCGGGGTCCGCCAGCCGGTCCGGCGTCAGCAGCCCGGAGCCCAGCCGGCCGGGGGCCGGGGCCAGGACGGTGACCGAGGCGCGCGGGGTCCCGGTCAGCGCGGCGACGTAGTCGGCGAACGCCTCGTCGGGGAGGGTCGGCAGGACCAGCACGTCCCCTTCGCGCGCCCACCACAGCATGCGGTGGGCACCGTATCCGGCGGCCTCGCGGGCCTGCGGGGACAGCGCGGCGAGGTCACCGACCATCTCCTCGGTGCGCGTGTTGCCGATCAGCAGAGTCCTCACGCCGACTCCCGCGGTGCGGACCCGGCCGGCGACGGCGGGGCGGGCGGCGCGTCGGGCACGGCCGGGTACGCGGCTGCCGCGCCGCCCGCCCCGGCCCTGCACGGCACCAGGAAGCTGCGCTCGTAGACCAGCACCACCTCGCCGGTGGACTTCGTCCCGGTCGTCCGGCAGGACACGATCCCCTCGCCCGGGCGGCTGCGCGAGAGCCGTTTGGCGAGGATCTCGCTCTGCGCGTAGAGGGTGTCGCCGGCGAAGACCGGCGCGGGCAGCCGGATGTGGTCCCAGCCGAGGTTGGCCAGCGCCCGGCCGCTGGTGCTGCGCACGGTCATCCCGCCGACGATGCTGAGCGTCACGAGGCTGGAGACCAGCGGCTTGCCCCACGGCAGCGTCTCGCAGTAGGCGGCGTCGATGTGCAGCGGGGAGAGGTTCATGGCCAGCATGCTCATCAGCACGTTGTCCGTCTCGGTGACCGTACGGCCGGGGCGGTGCTCGATGACGTCGCCCACGGTGAACTCCTCGTAGTGGAAGCCCACCGACTCGCGGTAGCGCTGCTCGCCGATCCGCTCGTAGCCCGTGAGCAGCGGCGGCTGCTGCCGGGCCGGGCCCGGATCGGGCGGCCGGGCGGCGGGGGCGGAGGCGGGGGCGTCCGTGGTGCGTACGTCGTCCATGTGCGCGTCCTCTCACGGGGAGTCGGCTCGGCGGATCGGGGTTCGGGCGTCCGCCGCGGGAGGGGCATCGCGCCGGCGGGTCGGATGGGGTGCGGCGGACCGGGCCGGCCGCTCAGAGGGCGGCCATCACATCCCGGACGCTGTCCGCGAACTCGTCGATCTTCTCCGTGCTCAGATCCGAGCGGAGCATGATGCGCAGCCCCGCCTCGCCGCGCGGGACGATGGGGAAGAAGACCGCGGAGCTGTAGAAGCCCCGCTGGTACAGCTCGGCGGACAGCCGGACGGCGTCGTCCGCCTCGCCGACGGTGATCCGGCGGACCGGAAGTCCGTTGCCCGCGAAGGGCGTGGGATAGACGCGGTCGAAGTGGTCGATGTTCGCGTGCAGCCGGCGCTGGAGTTCGCCCAGTTCGGGCGAGCGGTGGATCGCGGCGCTGGCCAGTGAGGCGCCCACCAGCGGCAGCGACATGTTCTGCGACCATCCCACCGGTCCCGCGTGCCGGTGCAGGAACTCGAACATCGCGCGGCTGCCGAGCATCGCGATGCCGCCGCCGGTGCCGAAGCCCTTGCCCAGGCTGGCGACGATCACCGTCAGGTCGTTCATCTCCAGCTGCGAGCGGACGAACCCCTCGCCGTGCTCGCCGACCAGGGACAGCGAGTGCGAGTCGTCGATGTAGAGGAACAGCCCGTACCTGTCCTGGAGTTCCTTCAGGCCGGCCAGCGCCGTCGCCCCGCCCATCGAGTACGCCCCGTCGGCCACGTACGCGACCCGCGGGTACTGCCGGCAGATCTTCTCCAGCTGGTCGAGGTCGTTGTGGTCGCAGGTCAGGACCAGGGTCTCCTCGGCGCACACGGGCTTCACGTACGACATGCAGAAGTGGCAGAAGCGGTCGAAGACCATGACGCGCGGCTGCCCGTCGCCGCCCAGGTGGCCCGAGCCGATCAGCGGCAGGATGCCCGCGGTCAGCGCGGTGCAGGAGGTGCCCGGCAGGACGTGCGCGCCGAACAACTCGCCCAGCTCCTCCTCCATCTGCACCATGAGGTTGTGGCGGATCCGGGTGGTCGAGACCACCAGCCAGGTGGCCTGCGCCTCCTGGAGGGCGTCGATGGCGCCCTGGATGACCGCCGGGTGGTGGTTGAGCCCCAAGTAGCCGACCGAGCACATGTTGACGAACTCGTGCCCGGTCTCCTTGACCACGAGCCGGTTGTTGGCGTCGGGGGTGTCGACATGGATGCCGATGAGCCCGGCGTCCGCTGCCTTGCGCCACGCGGGGTCGGCGACCTCCAGCATCGTGGCGTTGTTGCGGTGCCGGTGGGGGCCGGTGATGTCGAGCGGGGGACTTTGCGTCATGTCGGACAACTCCCTGGCGAGGGGTGTGCGGATGCACCGGTGGGCTTTCATGGCGTGGTGCTGCCGTGCGGTGGGCGGCGGCACGTGGTCTTGCGGCGGCACGGTTGGCGGGCGTGGAGGGCGTGGCGGGCGTGGCGGGCGTGGCGGGCGTCGGCGCGCGGACGCCGCGGGCTCCTCGTACGGCCCTGGCGCGTACGGACGCAGACACCGCTGCGGGTACGGGTACGGCCGGGGGAGGGTGCGGGGCGGTCGCGAAGGCTTTCCGCTCGTCCGGCCGGCGCCCGTCCGGAGCTAGCCGAACTCCTCGATCAGCTGCTGGGACGCCTCGAAGAAGGGCGCTCCGACCATCGCACCGTCGACCATGGTCGCGTCCCTGCCGTTCTCCCGCCCCGCGGCCACGACTCTGCGCGCGTGGTCCAGCAGTCCGGGTCCGGGGGAGAAGGACTCGTTGATGACGGGAATCTGCCGGGGGTGGACGGCGACCTTGCCGCTGAAGCCGAAGTCGCGTGCCGCGGCGGCCTCGTGGCGCAGCCCCTCGACGTCGAGGGCCTCGAAGTAGGGGGCGTCCATGACCTCGATCCCGGCCGCCCGGGCGCTGTTGACCACGGTGGCCCGGGCGTAGGCCAGCGCCTCCCACGTCAGCCGCGCGCCCACCGCGAAGGCGTAGTCGGCCGAGCCGAAGACCACCGCCCGCAGCCGAGGTGAGGCGGCGGCGATGGCGGCGGTGTTCAGCAGCCCGCGCGGTGTCTCGACCACGGCGAAGAACTCGGTGTCCGGGCAGGTCGGCGCCAGCGCGTGCTCGACGATCTCGATGTCGCGCGCCGACTCGGCCTTGGGGATCAGGACGAGGGCCGGCTTGACCGGGTAGTGCCGCAGCGCGAGCAGGTCGCGCAGGCCGTCCGGTTCGCTCACGGCGTTGATCCGGATCGCCCGGCGCGCCGGGCCGCCGGGGTCCGCGAAGAAGTCCGCGGCCAGGCGCCGGGCCTCCTCCTTGCGCTGCGGCGGCACGGAGTCCTCCAGGTCCACCATGGCGATGTCGGCACCGGAGTCATGGCACTTCGCGTACCGGTGCACCGCGGTGCCGGGTGTGGACAGGAGTGAGCGGCAGTACCGGGAAAACTTCATGGGGATCTCCCGACGAAGGCGACGCGCTCTTGGAGGGCGAACAGGCGGCGGCCGGCAATGGTGTTCGGCGCTCCGCCGTCTCATGACTACCGGATATCGCGTTGTTCAGGTGCCCGCCGGACGCGCTGAACATCAACCTCGAACAACGCTGAACACCCGGATGGGTATATTCCATGTGATCACGGGTCAAGTCATGCGCTCGCAGAATTGGCGAAATCCACGATGCCGCCGTTCACAGCGTTGTGCGTACCGTGTGGGGACGCTCTCGTACGCGGCGGAGCCGCTCGGATGCCGCACGAAACGCCACCGCAGATCCGTCGGACGTCCCCAGCGCCGCCGCCCCCCGGGACGGCGGCCGGGAAAGGGGTTCCGGTGCCACGTCAAGAACGGCCGCTGGAAGACGGGGACACCCCTGTGCTGCGGTTCGCCGCCGATCTGCGGCAGCTGCGCTTGAAGGCGGGCGCGCCCAGCTACCGGCAGCTCGCCGTACGCGCCCACGCCTCCGCCGCCAGCCTCTCGGTCGCCGCGGGCGGGCGCCGGCTGCCCACACTCGCGGTGACCATCGCCTACGTGGAGGGCTGCGGGGGCGACGTGGAGGCGTGGCGGCTGCGCTGGCACGACGTGGCCGACGCGCTCGGAGCGGCGGCGGAGGCAGGCGGTGGCGCGGCCCCGGCGGAAGGGGAGGCCGGCGGTGGCGCGGTCCCGGCCCCCGGCTCCCGGGCGGGGCTGCCGGCGGACGGGACCGGGGCCGGGCCGGTGTCCGGGTACGGGTCCGGGATCGGGGACGCCGTGCCCTATCTCGGGGCGGCGCCCTTCCGGCCCGACGACGCGGAGTGGTTCTTCGGCCGCGAGGCGCTGGCCGCCGATCTGCGGGAGCGGCTGCGCCACCGCCGGGTCGTCACCGTGACGGGGCCGTCCGGCGCGGGCAAGACCTCCCTGCTGAACGCCGGGCTGATCGCCCTGCTGCGGGCCGAGGGCCACCCGGGTCCCGTCGTCGTCCTCACCCCGGGTCCCGACCCGCTGCGGAAAGCCGGCCGGTGGCTCGCCCGGCCGGGCGCCGGGCTGTCCCCGGGGCACGGCGAGTCGGTCGTGGTGATCGACCAGTTCGAGGAGCTGTTCACGCTGTGCGGCTCGTCCGCCGAACGCCTCCGCTTCCTGGACCTGCTCGGCTCCGCCGCGGCGGCCGGCCGGCGGCGGATCGTCATCTGCACCCGCGCGGACGCCTACGACCGCTGGCTCGGCAGGCCGCTGCCGTCCTCCGCCCTCTTCGACGACCCCCTCGTCGTCGGGCCGATGGCGCCCGAGGACCTGCGCCGGGCGGTCACCGAGCCCGCGGCCCGGGCCGGGTGCCCGGCCCAGGAGGACCTGGTCGCCGTCCTGGTCGCGGCGGCGGCGGGACAGCCGGGCGCCCTCCCGCTGGTGTCGGCCGTGCTGCGCGAGGTGTGGCTGCGCCGCGACGGGGGAGTGCTGAGCCTGTCCGTGCTGCGTGCCGTCGGCGGGATCGACGGGGTGGCCGCGCGCTGCGCCGAGGCCGCCTGGGCGGACCTGCCCGAGGCGCTGCACCGCCGGGCACGCTCGGTCCTGCTGCGGCTGGCCGCCGCCGAGGCGCCCGCCGGGCCGGGACCTGCGGCGGTCGCGCTGTCGGATCTGGACGACGACCCGGTGACCAGGACCGTGCTGGAACGTTTCGCCCGCGCCCGTGCGCTGACCCTCGACCGCGACCGCGCCATGTGGGCGCACGCGGCCGTGGCCCGGACGTGGACCCGCCTCGCGCGATGGGCGGAGACGGAGGCCCAGAACCTGCGCGTGCACCGCCGCCTGACGGAGGCCGCCCGCGCCTGGCACGCGCACGGGCGCCCGCCCGAGCGCCTGTACCGGGGCGTGGACCTCGCCGAGGCCCATGACCTGTGCGGCCGGGACGGCCACGAACCGACGGTGCGGGAACGGGAGTTCCTCGACGCCGCCGCACAGGCGCGGCGCAAGCGGCGGCGCGCGGCGGCGGCCGACCGGGCCCGGCTGCGCGGACAGCGCCGGATCATCATCGCGCTGGCGGCGGCTCTCGTGGCGGTGATGACGGCGGCGCCGCTGGTGGCCCTGCGCTGAGGAGGGCGCCTTTCCGGTCGCACGACCGCGAGGCCGCCGTCCCGGTCGTGCGCACCGCGCCGGGGTCGGGACCGGCCGCACCGGTCACCGGCCCCCGGACCCACGAGTCGGCCGCCGCACCGCTCACCGGCCGCCGGCCGCCGGACCCGCGAGCCGGTCGCCGCGGCCGGCGAGCCGGCCGGCGTCCGCTCGTCGCCCGGCGATCCCGGACCCGGCGGGGGGATCCCCGCACGCACCGCTGCCGTTTTGTGACACCTCGGGCCGCTGACCTGCTCGGATCGGCTGGCAGACTGGATGGCGGGGCGGATCCGCAGGAGGTCGGCGCCACCCAGCAGAGGACGGCACAGTGCACGACACGGTGAATGAGGCGGCGGCGGGACACGTGGGCCGGAGGCTGTCCTGGCCATGGTTCCTGGCGGTCGTCGTGGTGTACGCGGGGATCATCCAGGGCATCGGGCTGCTGATCGGTGTGGACCCGGGTGATTCGGACAGCCAGTTCCCGACGACGGAGTCCCTGGTCCGGAACGCGCTGATCCCCATCGGGGCGTCGATCGTGTTCGCCGTCGCCGTGGTGACCTGGCTCGGCTGGTGGGGCGAGGTCCTGCACTACCGTGCCCCGGTGCGGCGCTGGGTGCGCTGGGTGCCGATCTCGATGCTGGCCGTCGCGCTGTTCGGCCTGAACTACTGGCACCTCGCCGACCAGAACGCCTCGCTGGTGCTGTGCCTGCTGGTACTCGGAGTGTTCGTCGGTGTCGGCGAGGAGCTGATGTTCCGGGGCATCGGCGTCCAGGTCTTCAAGCGGGCCGGTTTCACCGAGGGGAAGGTCGCGCTCTACTCCTCGGCCGTCTTCGGCCTGGTCCACGTCAGCAACGCCATCGGGCAGGGCGCACAGGCCTTCGCGCAGGCCGTGGTCGTCTCCACCTCGGGCTACCTCTTCTACCTCTGCCTGCGGGTCGGCGGTGTGCTCCTCCTGCCGATGCTCGTCCACGGCCTGTGGGACACCAGCCTCATCTCCAACCTGGTCGGCGCCGAGCCCCAGGTGTCCGTCGGGATGTTCCTCGTCATCGTCCTCCAGGTCGCCCTGATCATCGTGCTGATCACCAGACGCCGCGCGATCGAACCGGCGCACCCGCTGCCGGCCACCGCACCCGCCGCGGCCTCGTAGCCCCTCGACCGATAGCCGGCCCCCGGAGCGGGGCGCGGTTCGGACGGCGGTGGGCGACAGGGAATCCCCCCGGGTGGCGGTCGTCACGGGGATCCCGGGTTCTGCGCCGTGGCGCTCTTGCGCCGATGATCGGTACGTGGAGACGGGACAGGTGCCGGAGCCGCTGTTCACCGCCGACGACGCCGGCCGTGTCAGCTCGTGGAGCCAGGCCGCCGCGTCGTTGTTCGGCCGCGCGGCGGACGACGTGGTGGGGGGCCCCGCGGCGGAGGCGGTCGGCGGGGCGGACGCCGCGCTCCGCGTCGTACCGCGGTCCGGCGGCGGCTGGGAGGTGCATCTCTCCGACCCGGCCGAGGCCGACGTGGAGGGCCCCCTGGTGCGCGCGCTGTTCTCGGTGTCGCAGCTGGGCCTGCTCGTCCTGGACCGCGACCTCCGGCTGATCCGGGTCAGTGCCGCCGCGCTGACGATGCACGGCGGCGCCCCGCAGGACGTCCTCGGGCGCCGCCTGGAGGACGTCTACCGCCTGGAGGATCCGGCCGGGGATCTGGCCTCCGCCCGACAGGTGCTGGAAACCGGGGGACCGGTCTTCTCCCGGCTGGTCACGGTCCTGACCGTGCACGGGCTGCGGCAGCACTACTCCGTTTCCGCCTTCCGGCTGAGCCGGCCGGGCGGAGAAGTGGTCGGGCTGGCCATGACGCTCCTCGACGTGACCCGTCGCGAGCGTGACCGCGAGCGGGCGGTGACCGTCTCCCGCGTCCGTGAGCGGGTCGGGCACTCCCTGGACGTGATGCGGACCTGCGAGGACCTTGCCGACGCGCTGAGCCCGGGCTTCGCCGACCTCGTGCTGGTGTCGGTGACCGAGGAGGTGGCCGGCGGTGACTACCCGCCCCTCCAGTCGGCCGACGCCGAGCGGCTGATGCTGCGGCGCGCGGCCTTCCGCAGCACGGGGCCTCCCGACCCGGACGAGGGCATCAGCGTGGTGGACGCCGTCGCCCGCGAGTCGTCGTTCGCCAGGGCGATGACGTCTCCGCGGCCCCTGCTGCTGCGGTCCGACCGCAACGGCGACCTGGCGGACAGCCCGACACGTCGGAGCGGCCTGCGGAAGGCGGGGGCGCACAGCATGATCGTGGCCCCTCTCGCCGTACGGGGACGGGCGCTGGGACTTCTGCGGATCTTCCGGTGCGGCGACTCCGAGCACTACACCCTGGCCGACCTGCGGGCCGTGGAGGCCGCCGTCGCCTACGCGGCCCTGTGCCTGGACAACGCGCGCCGCGCCGCCCACGACCGGGCTCTCGCCTCCACGGTCCAGCGCAGGCTGC
This sequence comes from Streptomyces sp. NBC_01477, assembly GCF_036227245.1. Taxonomy (GTDB): domain Bacteria; phylum Actinomycetota; class Actinomycetes; order Streptomycetales; family Streptomycetaceae; genus Actinacidiphila. Next base: position 1,213,459 of record NZ_CP109445.1, on the reverse strand, counting down.
TGCCCCACCTGCCCGGCACTCAGCTGGGGATCGACACGGCGTTCGTCGCCCTCTCGCCGACGGCCGACAGCGGCGTGTGGTTCGACGTCATCCCGCTGTCCGGCGCCCGGTGCGGGCTGGTCGTCGGACAGGTGAGCGGCGAGGGAATGCCGAGCGTCGCCGCCATGGGGCACCTGCGCACCGCCCTGCGCGTACTGGCCGGGCTGGAGCTCCAGCCCGACGAACTGCTCGCCCGGCTCAGTGACACACTCACCCGGCTGGCCCAGGAACAGGCCGGCGCCTCCGCTCCCGGCGCACCGGCCCTGACCGCCGCCTGCGTCTACGTGCTCTACGACCCGATCGCGCGCACCTGTACCGTCGCCTGCGCCGGACAGCCCGCACCTCGGCTGATCAGCCCGGAAGGCCGGATCGAGCGGATCGACGCCCCCATCGGACCCCGGCTGGCAGCTCCGGACAGCGCACCGTTCGCCATGGTCGCCATCGACATCGACGACGACACCACGCTCATCCTGGCCGGCGACGACCTGGACCCGGCACTCGGCGACGAGGTCATCACCCAGTTGGTGGCCGTCTACAGCACGGCTCAGGATCTGGCGGACGGAGTGTTCACCAGGCTGGCGGCCCACCCCGGCCACCAGGGCACCGCGCTGGTCGCCCGCACCCGCCCGCTCCCGGCCGGCCGTACCGCGTCCTGGTCCCTGCCCTCGGAGGACAGTGCCGCGCCCCAGGCCCGCCGCCTCACCCGGCAGTGGCTCACCGACCACCCCCACCCGCTCGCCCCCGACGACCTCGACTCGGCCGAACTCCTGGTCAGCGAACTGGTGACCAACGCCGTGCGCTACGGCACACCCCCCGTGACGCTGCGCCTCATCCTCGACCGCGCCCTCACCGTCGAAGTCAGCGACGCCGGCACCACCGCCCCCAAACTGCGGCACGCCCGAGTGACCGACGAAGGCGGCCGGGGGCTGTTCATCGTCTCGCGGCTCACCGAGAAGTGGGGCACCCGCCAGTCCTCGGCGGGCAAGACCATCTGGGCCGAGCAGAACTGGCCCGCCGAAGAAGCGGGCTCTGCCGCCGCTGCCGACCCGCTGCCGTAGCCGCGTGCGTCGAGTACGCCGAGCGCGAGTGCGTACTCCCCGTTCAGGGCTTCGCGGCGAACGCCGGGTAGGCCGGGGCCACTTCCGCGGGCCGCCCGAAGGGGTGCCGCGGCCCGGCCGGCCGGTCGAACTCGGCCTTCCCCTCCCACTGCTCTTTCGTCAGCTTGACGAAGCTCACGGAACCGGGGGCGTAGATGGTCGGAGTGGTCTTGGTGTCCACCGGGGCCCAGTATCCGATGAGCCCCAGATAGCGCCCTTGCGAGAAGGCGTACGGATCGTACGTGAACTTCTCGTCGAACGACGCGTTGGTGGCGATGTCGAGCCCGACGTCATGGACCAGCTTGGCGAGCTTCCGCGGTCCGGTCTTGATCCGGGTGAATCTGACCTTGACCGCCTGCCTGATGAGCTGCGGGGGAATACGCAGGACGGCGTCCCATTCCGTGGCCTCGCCGGACAGTTTGACCGCGCGCGGCCCGGACAGCCGGCTGCGCTGCGGGTCCTGGAGGTTCTCCTCGACGCTCACATAGTGCGGATCCGGCTTGATGACGTACAGCCACCCCTCCACCCACCCGGCGGTCTTCCGGCTCTCGGCCACCTTCTCTGCCTTGGTGAGCGTTTGAAGCTCCTTCTTGTAGAGGTTCAGAAGGCCCTCAAGCTCCTTCTCCGGAGTCAGGCTCAGTTTTGTACGGAATTCCTTGTCCCTGATCTGCCCGACGACCTGTGTGTAGTCGCTCCCGTATGTGGCCAGCTTCATGTCGAGCGCCCATGCCTTGGTCAGATCGGCCTTGCCGACCTTCCAGCTGATGAACATGTTCAGGGCGGTGGTCACGTCCGACGCCGTGCTGACGAAGCCGCTTCTGCGCTGGTACGCGCTGAATCCGGCCACATGCCGGCACAGGTCGAACCCGGTGCCCCAGGCCCAGAACCCCTCCTCGAACAGCTCCGCGGGCCCGCGCAGGTCGAAGCGGAACACATGCGGCGGCACGGGTCGCCGGAGGTACGGGAGCACGGGGATCCTGGGCAGGTCGCCCAGCGGGGAGTCGCCCGGTGCGGCTCCGTTCGCCGCCGGCTCTTTCGGCATGACTTCGTTGAGCATGGCAGAGGGTCCCATCTGTGCTGTCGCGTCACTGCTTCATCACGACCAGACCGCCGGACACGTAGGCGAAGTAGAAGCCCAGCGCGAGATTCGAGGCGCCCTGCACGCTGCTGTAGGTGAACTTCGCCTCCTTGATATCCGGCAGGAGTGTCTTCGGGAACTCGTCCGGGAGCGAGACGCCGAAGTACCGGGCGAGCCGGGTCACCTGCAGCGGGTTGGCGTTCTTCCAGCCGAGCTCGGCCTCGACATCCTTCCCGCCGGCCGCGTAACTCCCCGTGAAGAGAAGGGGGAAGACGTCGGGGGATGAACTGTCATCGACCAGCAGCCCGGCGTTCAGCGCCGTCCCCTTGGCCGTCTTCTGTGCGACGACATCGAGTTCCAGGGTCACGTCCTGGAAGGTCAGCGAGGCGTCGCACATCGCCGTGAAGTCACGTGAGCCGAAGCCGTAGAGGACGCTCACGGCATCGAGGGTGATCCGCGCGGGAACCGGGACGCCGATCCACGCGAGCACGGCGGACACGTCCGCATCACTCACCGTGCCCTGGAATTCCCAGCCGCCGGCCTTCACGAGCGTCACCGCGCAGCGCGCCCCGGCGATCGTCGCCCGCGCTCCCGCCGTGACCGTCAGACCCGCGCCCTGATCGGACGCCTCGACCGACAGTCCGTCCAGCCTCGTTGTCCCGGCGTCCAGCGATCCCGCCCAACGGCAGCCGAGCGTCCAGGACCTGCGGCGCAGGTTCGCCGTCCCGTAGACGCTGATGCCCGGCTCCTCCAGTGACAGCCCGGTGCCGTTCCACTCCTGCTGTGCCTTCGTCGGCAAGGCCTTGGACATCGAGGCGTCCGGGAGATAGCCCGTGAAGGACAGGTCGAGCTGGGGAAGCGTCACCGAGACGGTCACCTCCGCGTCCCCGAGAGCGATGGTCGCGCCGAGGCTCGCGGACACCGCGGGGACCGCCGGTGCGGGGGGAAGCGCGACGGTGAAGCCGATGCCCACGTCCTTGAGCGCCAGCACGGAGACGTCCTTCGAGATCTCCCAGTCGGGCGCCAGCACCCGGATCTGTACGGATTCGAGCCGGGACCGGCGCGCGTCGACGACGAACCGGAGTGCCCCCAGCCGCAGACCGTTCAGGGGGATCTCCGTGGGGACCGTGAATTCGCAGTCCTTCAGCCGGGGCAGCCCGGTCAGCTCGCCGAGGGTGGACAGCGAGACCGCCTGCCCTGGCGGTGAGGCGAGCACCAGCCGCTGGTCGTCCTGCTCATCCTGGGACAGCAGCAGCACGAACGGTGCGCCCCCGGGCGCGGCGAGGGGCAGCTCGACGCGCGAGGTGTACGTGCCGCCCAGCGGGGCCGTGACGACCGCCGTGGGCGTCGGCGGTGCGGCGCCGCCCTTCGGATACAGCGCCTCGCGCACCGCCGCCAGGTCGTAGCTCCGTTCGGTGTCCCAGTAGGCCCAGCCGGGGCGGGGCAGGCGCAGCGTCAGTGCGGTGACGGGGTCCCCGGTGAAGAGGAAGCGGGCCTGGACGGGGTCCTGTCCGGGAAGCGCGACGGTGCCGCTCACGGTCAAGGTCCGGTCGTCCAGGGAGGTTTCGACCCCGGTCGCCGTCACCGTGTCCGTACCGCTCAGGCAGTCCCACAGCTCCGCGAAGGAGGTACCGAGCGTGTCGGCGGGGAGGCTGAGCACCTTGCCGGTGATGTGGTCCAGGATCTGCTGCCGCGTGAGCCCGCTCATGGGCTTCCTCCGTCATCCGCGGGGGGAGGGATCGTCAGGGTGGTCTCGGGCAGTTGCAGGATCACGGTGCTCAGCGGCTGCGCCTTCGGCGCGAGCGACGCTGCGGCCGTGCGCCGGGGAGGAGTTCCGGGATCGGCGGGCCGGTCGCCGGTGGCCGCCACCGGCAGCAGCAGCGGTGCGCCGGCCGGTGCCACCCACGGCCAGGCGCGTGCCGCGTCCGGATCGGGCCGGCCCGTGACCACCGTCAGCGCCGCGGGCGCGGTGAACAGCCGCGGACCGCCGGGCACCGCGCACAGGGCGTCAGCCGCCCGTGCCGCCGCCGCGTCGGCGTCGGAGGTCAGCACCAGGCGCAGCCCCCCGGCGGACACCAGCACCAGGGCGCTGCCGCCCGCCGCGTCGGCGCCGCCCGCCGTCAGGTTGGCGCCGAGCACCTGGAGAGTGGCCGGACCCAGCGTGGCGAACGGCCGGTCCGCGCTGCTGAACGCCGCGGGGAAGGGGCGTGCCTGGTGTGCGGTGAGCCACTGGCAGATGGTGCCGCCGGTCGGCGGCAGCGGCGCCCTGTCCCGTCCGGGCGCGCCCGCGTAGTGGACGGCTCCGATGTCGATGTCCTTGGTGGCCGCGGGCAGCAGGTTGTAGCGCCGGGGCATATCACCGGTGATCAGCACCAGGTCCAGGACGGGGCGGTTCGCCGACCCCTTGGGTAGCAGGGCGAGCACCTCGGCCAGCTTCTTGGTCTGCACCTCGGCGTCCGCGGACCCGACGCATCCGCCGTCGACCAGGACCGTGCGGGCCCGTCCGGCGTCGGCCCCGTGCACCAGGAGCAGGTGGTAGTCGGCCTCGTCGGTGTCGGGGAGGTACAGCTCCAGCGGGACGGACGTCGCACTCCCCGGGGCGGCTCGGCTGAGTACCGCCGAATCGCCCGGCGCCTGGGCGACCACCTCCAGCACCGTGGGGAGGGCGGGAGCGTCGGGCTGCAGATAGCGCGCCAGCTGCTCGGTGAGCGGTACGCCCAAACTCCTGCCGTCGGCGTCGGCGAGGAATGCCACTCTGACCAGGCCCCAGATGTTCTTCTGGTAGCGGAGCGCTCCCTTTTCCTGTTCGGTCGCGCGGGATGCCTCGCAGTAGACGTTGTACTGGACTTTCTCGGCGAGAGCGTCCCTTTTCGCGGGGTCGGTGAGATCGGCGCCGCTGACGCCTGATTGGCCGGCCGTGATCGTGTCCGTCACCATCCGTGCGAGGGTCTCGGTGTACGCCTCGTCCACGGCCGTGTCCTCCGCCTGGAGTCCGCAGGCGCGACCGGAGTGCGCGTGGGTCAGCTCATGGGCCAGCAGATGCCGGCGCGCCAGGGGATGACGGCCGTCTTCCAGCGCGAGACGGTATTTGACGTCTGGCGGAGGCGTGTCCTTTTCGATGTCCTTGAAGACCGCCACGTTCCGTGCCCGGCTCAGGGCGGGGTTGTACGACGTCCCGGACGAACCCTGGTGCACAGTGATCCCGCACTCCTCGAGGCTCTTCAGCAGCTCCTCGCCCTTCACTGACTCGGCCAGCTGTCCGAAATTTCTCCAGGGAAGGACGCTTTCCCAGCTCAGGCCCTGGGGTGGCACGGAATCGATTCTGAGCACCCGGCCGATTCCGTCCTCTGTGAAGAAATGGACGCGCTTCGCGATATCCGGGAGAACCGCGGGCGCCGGCACTTTCAACTCCGCTGTGACAGCCAGGAAGACGCAGCGGAAACCCTCGGCCAGCAGTTCCGCGTCTGTGCTGCCGGTCGGCTTCCTGTAGGACGCGACCGCCGCGGCCACCGTCTGCCAATACCACTCCGGCCGTGCCGACCCCGCCCAGATCTCCTCTTCACCCTCCTTGGGTGCGAACCAGCAACTCTTCCGGAACCACGGGACAGGGAGGAGCTTCGTCAGCGGTTTCTCACCCTTGGCGTCCGCTGACAGCGTATAGACCTGCCGGTCCTTGGGGTCGGGCTTGGGCTCCAGCACATATCGTTCGCCAGAAAGGGGGCGCGCCAGAAAGTCGCCCTTTGCGCGGCCGAGCCCCGGAACGCTCGCGATATCGCCGATAGCGAGCTCTCTCGGCTCCGGATTGTTCATGCCCACTCCTGGACGATCGACCGCGGGGGAAACGGGAAATCCTGTCGGGCACGTCGAACGAGTCGAACACGTCGGACGAGTGCGAGGGGGAATACGCTGACCGCGCCCCGGCGCCACGACGTTAACACCCCGAGGGGAGCCGGAATAAGCGCCGAAATTCGGACGAGTGAACATCTTTACCCGATCAGGTGACAGGAGCCGCTCCGGGTTTGCGGCCGCACTCGCGGTCAGCAGACTGGCGTAAGCGGAATTTCCCGCAGTCACCCGCGCCCGTCGGCACTGCCGCCCGCTGCTCGCATGACGCCCGGGACACCTGAACGGAAGGGGAGCGGACGTGGTGATGGAGGAAGGAAGGCTGTCGTGACGGGGGAGCGAGACGAGGACGGCGCCGCCGTGGACCAGATCGGCCGGGAACAGCCGGGCGCGGGCGCAGGTTCCCTCTGGGCGTTCGTGGTCCGTGCCAAGGCCGACGCAGGGCTCCGCGATCTGCCGGTCGTGGGACCGCATGTGCCGCAGGAGGTGGACATCCGGCTGCGCGGGCTCCACGCGGCCGCCGCGGCCCGGCCGTTGACGGCCCCCGAGGTCGAGCGGGCGAACAAGCTGCTGCTCGGCGTGGCGTCCGAGGACACCACGCTCGCGCTCCCCGACGGGGAGATGAAGGGCAGGGCCCAGTTCGGCATCGCGGTCGAAGTGGGCGGCAAGCAGAGGCTGTTGTGCGCGCCGGTCGGTGCCGGGCCGAAGCCGTCGCACGGCGACATCGTGGGCCGGGACGGCGCGCCCGTGGTGTCCGCAGCCGAGGAATCGGGCACCGCCTGGTATCCGTTCGGCCGCGGCCTCGGGCCGATCCGGCTCGAACGGCTCGGCATCCGCTACGCCGACGGCACCGTATGGCTGCTGGTGGACGCCGAGTTGAAGGTGCAGGGCCTCACGCTCAGCGGCCGGGGCATGGGGCTCGGCGTCCGGCTGGACGATCCGGCCCGGATCAGCGGCACGCTGGAAGGCCTCGGGCTCGCCTGGTCCAAGCCGCCCATCGAGGTCGCCGGCGCCCTCATCAGCAGGCACGACCCCCGCTACTCGGTACTCATCCAGGGCGCGGCGACGGTGAAGACCCCGGCGCTGGAACTGGCCGCCGTGGGCGGTTACGCCCAGCGCAAGGGCGAGCCGCCGTCGATGTTCGTCTTCGGCAGGCTGGTGTTCGGCTCCGGCCAGGGGCTGGGCCCGCCCCCCTTCCGGATCACCGGCGCCGCCGCCGGGTTCGGCTACAACAGCGCCGTACGCGTGCCGGAGCTGTACGAGGTGGAGAAGTTCCCGCTGATGCCGGGCGGCAGCACCTCCACCGACCCGCTGGTGATGCTGGAGGAGCTGACCGGCTCCCCGGGCGGCAAGCAGCCGTGGCTCAGCGAGTCCCGGGACCATCTGTGGCTGGCTGCGGGCATCGAGTTCGACTCGTTCCAGTTCGTCCACGGCCGGATCCTGGGCGTGGCCCAGTTCAGCACCAGCGGCAGCCAGGACTTCAGCGCGATGCTGCTCGGCCGGGCGTGGGCGGACTTCCCCAAGGGGACAGGGGCCGTCACGTACGCCCATGTCGACGTGGTCCTGGCGGCGACGTACGAGTCGAAGCCGGACGTCCTCAAGGTCTTCGCGGCGCTGGCGGACGGGTCGTTCGTGGTCCACCCCTCGTGCAAGCTGAGCGGGCAGGCCGCCTTCTGCGTGTGGTTCGGCCGCAGCGCGCACCCGGGCGACTTCGTGCTCTCGCTGGGCGGATACCACCCCAGGTTCACACCACCCGACCACTATCCCCGGCCCAAGCGGCTGGCGCTGGACTGGTCCGTCTCCGACCAGGTGTCCGTGCACGGCTCCTGCTACGCGGCGCTCACCCCGTCCGCGTTCATGGTGGGGGCGCAGCTGGAGCTGTCCTTCCACGCCGGGCCGATCAAGGCGTGGTGCCGGGCCGGGCTCGACGCGCTCGTGCAGTGGGACCCCTTCTCCTTCTCGCTGTCGATGAAGGTGGAGGTCGGGGTCTCGATCGACATCTGGCCCTACTTCAGCGGTTCGCTCGGGGTGTCCCTGGACGCCTGGGGGCCGCCCACCGGCGGTATCGCCACCGTCCACGTGCTGGCCTGGGACTTCGACATCCGCTTCGGCGATCCCCGGCCCACCGAGCCCGAGCTGCTGGAGTGGAAGGACTTCTCCGAGCGCGTGCTGCCCCAGCCCGTGGCCGACGCGCTGCCCGTGGCGGGCACGGTGCCGGGACCCGGCGGGGAGACGATGCCCGAGGACGGGACATGGATCGCCGCCCGCCAGGGATTCACCTTCGCCACCCGCTCCGTGGTCCCGGTCCAGAAGGTCCGCTTCGGTACGGCCACCACGGCGCCCGACGGCCTGCCGGACGGGAACCCGGTCGACATCCGCCCGGTCGGCGCGAAGGGCGTCTCGTCCACGCACCGGGTCACGCTCAAGCGCGGCGCGACCGTCATCGACCCGGTGAAGGAGAAGTGGAAGGTCACGCCCGAGGACGGCCGGGTGCCGCTCGGCCTGTGGGGGACGCCGCTCCCGGCGGACAAGCAGCCGGCCCTCCCGACGGCGGGGGAGGGCCTGGTGCCGGCCCGGACGGGCGTGCGTTTCGCCGCGCCCGCGGCCGAACTCGCCGGCGGCGCCCTGGTATCGACCGAGGAGCGGCTCGGCACGGAGAAGATCACCGGGCCGCCGGTGCCGCTCAGCGCGCTCTCCCCGGTCGCGCACGCCCCGGACCGGCCCGGGGACGTCCGCGCCGATCTGGAGGACCACCCGGTCGGTGACCGCGACCGCGCCCGGCGCGAACTGCTCGGCACCCTGGCCGCTTCCGGGGTGATCCCCCGCAACGACGACCTGGAGTGGGCCGCCCCCTTCCCCCGCTACTGCCGGGATGTCCGCTCGCATCTGCGCACCGAGCCGATGCGCCAGCAGCACGAGGAGGCGTGACATGGCGCACGCGATGAATCCGCCCTGGGCCGCACCGGCCAGAGCGAAGGACGGCCCCGTCGCCCTGCACGACTACTGGACGCCCACCCTCCAGGCCGCCATGTACAGCATCGCGGTCCAGCAGGAGCTGACGGGTGACAAGGGGGTCGAAGGCACCTTCGAGGCTCCGGCGCGGACCTTCGAGGTCGTCGCGCCCCGCTTCACCCTCGATCCGGCGCTCGTCCACGCCACCTGTCCGGTGCCCGGCGCCGCCGGGGACTTCTCGTGCGTCCTTCCGCACATCTCGCTGACGGGTCCGACCCTCCCCTGGGAGCGGTCGCCGAACGCCGAGGCGGGGAAGACCACGCCCTGGCTGGCGCTGCTGGTGCTCACCGCCGCGGAACTTCCCCCCGACCCCGGCACCGGGGAGACCGACCGCGAGCGGGCGATCGCCGAACTGACCCCGGACAAGAAGACGGACGTGCCGGCCGGGGTGCTGATCCCCGCGCTGTCCAAGGAGGCCGTCACGGTCGGCCCCGACCGCTGCCGCACCATCGACCTGCGGGCGGAGGTCTTCACCGCGGTGGTGCCCCGGCTCGACGAACTGCCCTGTCTGACCCATGTCAGGCGAGCCGTCGCGCCCGGCCCCGGCCCCGAGCCGCGACCTGACGACGTCTCGGTCGTGCTGAGCAACCGCCTGCCGCGCACACCCGGCAGCTACGCGGCGCACCTGGTGTCCCTGGAAGGGCTCGGCGACTGGCTCACCACGCTGCCCGACAAGGACACCCGCGGCGAGAACCCCGTCACGACCGTCCGGCTGGTGTCCCTGCGGTCCTGGACCTTCGAGGCCACCGCGGAGACCCACCCCGGCTTCGCCACCGTCGCAAGTGCCCTGCGGGACAGCAGCGGCGACAAGCCGCTGCTCCGCCTCGGCGTGCCCTGGAACGGCCCCGACGCACCGGACCCCGCGTCGGAGCCCGGCCCCTGGCGCCTCCGGCAGGGGTACGTACCGCTGCGCCACCGCCTGCCGACCGGGGAGCGGACGTACGCGTGGTACCGCGGGCCGTTCACACCCGTCGTCCCCGCGCGACTCCCCGGCGGCGTCGAGGCGCTGGACTCGGAGGCGGCGGCGCTGATTCACCTGCCGGCGCAGAACATGTTCGACGTCAGCTACGCGTCGGCCTTCGCGCTGGGCAAGGTGCTCGCGCTGGCGTACGCCGATCTCCCCGCCACACTCGGGCAGTTGAGCGCGCTGGGGCTGGAGACGATCGCGCGGTTCCCGGACGGGAGCGGCGCCGCCGAGCCGTCCGCCCCCGACGCCGCCGGCCCGGTCGCGCTGAGCGCGCTGCGCGTGGACGGCACCGCACGCCGGGCCTTCGAGGCGGCGCTGACCGGCGAGGCGGCGGACTCCGCCGCGCAGGAGTCCCGTGCCGCCGCGCCGCCCGATCTGGCCGCCCGGCTGAGTGCGGCGCTGTTCCCCGTCCCCGGAAGCGCCGTCGCGTCCGCGTACGACCAGGCCGTGGCGGTCACCCTCGGCGCGCTCGACGACTCCGGTGTCTCCCTCAACCGGCTGCTCGCCGCCGTCCCGTTCGCCCATCTCGTGCCGCACGAGGGCCTGCTCCCGCCCGAGACCGTGCGGTTCTTTCACCTGGACGCCTCCTGGGTGCACGCGGTGGCGGCCGGGCTGCTCAGCCTCGGTATCCGCACGTCGCTGGACAAGAAGCTGATCGGGCGGACGCTCGAAGCGCTCACCGCCGCCGAGACCCTGCCCGTCGCGGGCATGCTGGTGCGCTCCACCCTCGTACGCGACTGGCCCGGCCTGATCTTCGAGGCGCGGGCGGGCGGCACGGACGTGCTGGTGGGCGCGCCGCACGTGCCCGCCCCGGATCTGGCGCTCGTCCTGTTCTCCGCGGTGCCCGACACAGTCCGGCTGCGGCAGCCCGCACAGGCCCTGCAATTCGGCCTGGACGGCAAGGACTTCATCGTGCTGCGCTACCTCGTGCCGGACCGCGCAGGCGAGAGCATGGGGGACCTGGTCCGCCTCACGCAGGTGGATACGCACCTGCGCACGCCGCCCGCCGGACTGCCGCGGGAAGTCTTCGACACCGGTCGGCTGGTCGCCGCGCTGCGCGACGCACTGGCGGCCAACGGCCAATGGCCGCAGGAGCAGCCGCCCAAGCCGCTGTCCCCGGTCGCCGCCGCGCTCCAACTCGTCAACACACCAGGTGAGCTGGTCTTCGCGGCCCCGAAGATCCTCGCGGGGACCAGCCCTCAGGAGAAGAACGCCGAGTGAAGACCGATCCCACCTGCCTGATCGTCCCCGTCGAGGTGAGCGGCCTCGCGGTCAGCGACTACGTACGCGACAACGACGCCTACCGCCGCTGGCAGCCCGACTTCGAGAGCCGGCAGTCCCGCGACGACCCCGAGCCGCTGCCCAAGACCTTCGTCAAGGTCAAGGGCGACCCGAAGTTCAACGGCACCCATCTGCACTGGCAGGTGCCCCAGGCGCTGGCCCGGGGCCGCGTCGATCTGGCGGCCGGCGCAGACCCGGTGCGGCCGGGGGAAAACGCGGTCACCTTCCCGCCGGCGCCCAACCGCTGGCTGGTGCTGCGCAGCCACCGCCCCACCGCGTCCGGGGCGGAGGCACGGACCGCGGGCTGGGTGGTGGAGAGCGACTTCGTGGACGTCATCGACGGCACCTCCCCGTATTTCGACCCCACCAGGACGGGCGAGGAACGCAGCCCGTTCATCGGCCGGAAGTGCGATCTGGACGCTCAGGAGTGGGCGGAACCCAGGCCCTCCGTACCGCCGTTCCTCACCGTGGCCGGGCCCGGCCTGTCCACGTTCTCCTCGTTCACGCCGTACAACGAGGACGTCTTCTCGATGCGCGACCCGCTGCGCCTGCCGGGGCAGGGCGGCAAACCCGGCCCGCTGATCGCGGACGGGACTTTGAGCTACCTGGTCGTCGGCTGGCACTCCACCGCCGCCGCCGACCCGCTGTCCGCCTCCGAGCTGAGAGCACTGCTCACCTTCCGCGGCGACTACCGGCCCGGTATGACCGACGTCCAGCTCTTCGAGGCCGGCCTGCGCGCGCTGCGCTGGGAACCCGCCCCCGGCCGGGCGCCGCGCTGCCTGTACGTGGGCACGCTGCTCGACGTCCAGTGGGCGCACGACGGCAACCCCCCGTCGGACAAGCCGCCGAACGACCGGCCCGGTATCGACATCGCCGTGGGCCACAGCACCCCCGACGCCCGCACCGCGCTGGACCGCGAGCACGATCCGAAGAAGCGCCTGCTCAATGAGGCGTTCGAGTACGGGGCGCTGGACCTGCTGGACGACGCCCTCGACGGCGGCCGGGACATCCTCGACGCGGCGGCCCACGCCACCTGGTTCGCCTCCACCCCGGCGGGCTACGCCTGGACCGCCGTGGACCGCCCGGGAGCCGACCCCGGCCCGGACGACCTCGCGGCGGAGGAACTCGCGCTGCGCGGGCTCAACGCGGACCAGTGGGCGTACGACCAGGCGCTGCGCCGGCTGGCGATCGCCCGGGAGCGGCTGTACGACCTGTGGTGGCTGCGCGGCCTGCCGCCGGAGGCCGTCCCCGAGCAGCCGGACTTCTTCAAGGACGGCGCCGACGGCGAGCTCGACCCCGCCGTGCCGGAGAGTCTGGTCAACCAGGTGTCCGCGCTGCGGGTCGAGTGCTTCGGCCCGGGCGGCACGGGCGGACTGCGGGACAAGGTGCCGCAGGGCAGCACGCCCGCGCAGCTCGCCGCGAGCATCGCGGAGCACGAGCGGCGCATCGGGCTTGCCCCGTCGCGGACGCTGCGCCGGGTACCGGCCGAGCCCTACCAGCAGGCCACCGACCCCACCGTGGTGCTGCGCGGCCCAGGAGCCCGGCTGGCGGAGCCGCGCACCGAACCGCTGCCCTGCCGCGTCCCCACGGCGCTCGCCGACAAGCTGTCCAAGGGCGGACAGGACGTGCCCGTGGCCCTGCCCGCCGTCCCCGCGCACTGGGGCGAGGTGGAAAAGGCGCTGGACTGGGCTCCGCTGAAGGAGATCCGCCGCGAGTTCGGGCTGCTGGCCGAGGCGGCACGCCAGGTGCGGGCCGACCGGGCCTTCACGCCGGGCGAGCCGTTCGGCGACGCGCTGCACCGGCTCCACCTCCGCCTCACGGACCGGGAGAGCCGCCCGCTCGACCGGACACCGGAGTTCAGCGCCGTCTGGCGGCAGCCCTGGGCGCCGCTCTTCTTGCTGTGGACGGTCAAGGAATACCCGCTGCCGTACCGGACGGACCAGTCCGGCGCGGCCACCGAGCACTGGGAGTTCGAAGGACGCGGGCACCGGTGGAAGGGCACCGGGCAGCGTGGTTACGGCTATCTGTACGGCCGGTCGCTGCTCACCTCGCTCCCGCCCTTCATGCTCAGGGGCCGGGTGGAGGAGTACCTCAACCGCCACGGCGACGCGCGCGAGGAGGAGCTGCGCAAGCGCCTCGCCGACCCCGCCAACCGCGACCAGATCGCCCAGGAGCTGCGCGGCGTCAACGGCTGGCTGGCCCAGCGCGAGGCCAGCACCCACTTCGACCCGCTGGACGGCAAGAGCGCGTCCGAGCTGACCACCTTCCCGCAGGTCGCCCGCCCCGTGGGCAGCGAGCGCTTCGAGCCGGTGCGCGCGACCCAACTCCTCTTCGAGGAACTGACGCTGGTGGACCGCTTCGGCCGCGCGGTCGTCCTGGTGGCGACCGGTCCGTCCGCCGAGCAGTTCCGCCCGTACCGCGCGGCGAGCGTGCTGCCCGGCACCGCGCAGGGCACCGAGGTGACCGCCGAGTCGACGTTCCGCTATCGCTTCGTCCAGCTGCCGCCGCGCCTCCAGCAGCCCGCCCGGGTCCGGTTCGAGATGGTCTCCGCCCGCGACGAATTCCGCGGCCTCTACCCCGGCGACCAGCCCGGCTACGCCGACGCGGCAAGTCCCGTCTGCGGCTGGGTCGTTCCGGACCGGCGGGAGAAGAGCCTGCTCATCCACGACGCGGCGGGGCAGGCGCTCGGCGAGCTGCTGGTGGCCGGGCGGCCCGGGCAGGAAGGCGTCCGCTGGGTGCCGCTGCCCGGCTCGTCGGTCCTGGACAAGGCCGATCTGCGCAGCGCGGACTTCGCCCGCGCCCATCCGCATCTGGCACCCTTCCTGGCGGGCTTCGGCGACGACCACCGCGCGCTGCGCGATCTGACCGCCGCCGTCGACCTGGCGCTGCACACCATCGTCTCGCCGCCCGAGCACGCCGACCCCTACCGCGCGCTGTTCACCGGCCGGCCGCTGGCGCTCGTACGGGCCCGGGTGCGCATCGAGCTGGCGGCGCCGCCGGTGTACGAGGCCAGCTGGAAGCGGATTCTGGCGGGTCCCGGGCCGAAGGACGGGAGTCAGCTGCGGAAGATCGGCTGGCGGGTGCGGATCGGTGACCCCTACCGCCGCACCGACGGGCTGGTCGGCCTGTTCCGGGCGCCGGACTCGGCGGAGCGGCCCACGGACACCGGGTACGGGCAGTGCTTCGTCCCCCATCTGCCGGCGGTCCGCGAGTCGTCGTACCTCCACGCGCTCGACTCCGCCGCCGACCCGGCCGTCATCGCCGCGGAACCGCTGGCCGGGCCGCCGTTCGCCTCGTCCGAGGTCCCGGCCGGCGCCGCAGCCTGGGTGACGCTGCTGATGAGCCCGTGGACGCCCGTGCACGCCTTCAGCGGGCTGCTCCCGATGTGCCGCGCCCAGGTGCCCGAGCCGTATCTGGCGGGGCCGCTGTCCCGGATGGCGGTCGGTCTGCGTACCGGTCCGCTGCTCGCCGGGCTGCGGGCGCCGGCGCAGGGCCGGCCGCCGGGCGTCGCGCTTCCGGTGCCGTCGGCGTGGCCCGGCTTCTGGGGGTGGAGTGAGCGGGCGGCCGTGCCCGAAGGACCCGCCGTTCCCGCCGGACCGGTCGAACAGCCGTGGCTGCACTACGACTTCGCCGGCACCGGCTCCGCCGTACGGCCGCCGAACACGCCGCCGGAGGTCCGCAGCGGCTATCTGACCTATACGCCCAAGGCCCCGCACCCCGCGAAGCCCGAGGCCCGCCGTTCGACCCCGGGAGCGCAATGACCACCTCATCCCCGGCCCCCGGCTGCCTCGTCGAGAGCGTCAGCACCGGCGCCGTACGTGCGGAGACCGGCGCTGACGGAAGCGGTCTGCGCTTCGTCGTCCGCAACCCAGGCACCGAGCCGATGCACTGCGAACGGCTCGAACTCACCCTGCCGATCGGTACCGGGTCCGGCCATCTCGCCGCCGTCCCGGGCCGGTTGGCGCTGGCCGGAGAGCGTGACGGCTGGTCCCTGGTGCACACGGGCGGCGACGCCTTCGCCCTGGTCCGCGACCGCCCCGCCGAACTGCGGCCCGGCGCTCCGCTGACCCTCACCCTCGCCGGGGTGGGCGCGGGCACCGACCCGGGCAACGCACTTCTCACCGCCCGGGTGCACACCCGCATGGCCGACCGGCCGGCGGTGGTGGCGGTGAACCACTTCTCGGTCTGCACGGCCGATCCCACGATGCTGGACTACTTCGTCGCGGACGACCAGTCGGTGGACCGCGGCGCGGGCACCACGCTCCGCTGGAAGGGCCTGCCGCGCGAGACGTCCGAACTCAAGCCCACCTACACGCTCTACCAGGGCAAGGCCCTCGGCCAGCCCCTCACCGACCGGATGGACCCCACGACGGGCGTGGGGGAGTGGCCCACCGGGCCGCTGTGCGAGTCCACCGCCTTCATGATGCTGGCCCAGGCGACCGACTCCACCGGGTACAAGCCCCTCGTCTCCGGCATCACCACCGCGGTCACCGTCGTCGAGGCCGACCTGCTCGCCGGCCGGCTCCAGGTCAACGGCCCGGTGCTGCTGCTGAAGGAGCCCGCGGCGATCAACCCCGATCCCGACAAGACCCTGACGAAGGCGTACGGCAGCGGCGTCCTGACCGCCGCCACGGACGGCATGGTCGCCGTTCGCGTCCAGACCGACGTCACGGACCGGACGGCGTCGGCCACCGTGACCGTCACGGCCACCACCTCCTCCGGCACCCTCAGCCACCGCCAGGTGGCCGCGGCGGTCAAGGGCTCTCCCGGCAATCTGCTCGTCCCCGTCCCCTCGGGCGCGTCGGTGCAGGTCAAGGCGGGCGCCAGCGGCGCCGCTTACCAGTTCCAGTCCACCTGGTTCCCGATGGGCGCGGGCGCGCTGCACAAGGCCTGAGCCCCTCCCACCCCCACCCAAGGAGCAGCACATGACCACTCCGCGCATCAGCGACGCGCTTTGCCTCACCGAGGACGAGACCACCGCTCTGTACCTCTTCAAAGGCACCTGGGCGGCCCGTTACACCCTCAAGGACGGCACGTGGCAGATCACCGCGCCGTTCTCCACCGCCCGGCACCTCAGTGCCTGGTGGCCGGGGCTCGCCGCGACGGCCGGCCGCAAGGCGTACGACGCCGTGTGGACGGCGGGCGACCGCATCTGGCTCACGGCCAAGGACCGGGTGATCCGCTACGACCTGAGCACGGGGAAGCTCGTGGAGGCCGAGGGCGCCCTGTCGGGCATCATCGCCGACCTCCCGACCGGCTTCGACCAGGGTGTCGGTGCGGCGATGAACGTACCGGGAAGGGTGTACCTCTTCCGGGGCGGCGACTACTGCTCGTACGCGACCGAGGACGAGCAGGTGACGGGCGGCGTGAAGAGGCTGACCGGGCTGACCGCCGTGGACGGCGCCTGCTACCTCTCGGGCACGCCCTACTTCTTCTCGGGCGAGCACTATTACACCGGTTCGGTGAACGACACGGACAACACCCTGAGTGTGGACACCGGATCGAAGAAGAAGATCACCGACTCCTGGTCCGGGGCCCCGGTCGGCACCCCCTACCTGGACATCTACTGCAATCCCGAAGGAAAGCTCACCAGGGTACGAACCGATATCGACCTCACGTCCGGCGCGACCACACTGCCCTCCAGCCCGGCCGCCGACCGGACGACACTCAATTTCTCCTGGACCAAGAACCACTTCCCGCCGCCGTTCTTTTACGTGACGCCCGACAACCGGCGCGCGTACGTCCCGGACCGCGACGGTGAGAAGGTGGTGGCCGTCGATCTGACCAGGAAGCCGGAGGAAGAGCCGACCATCTGGACGGCGAAGCTCAACAGCAGCGTCTACATCTCGGCGATGGCACCGCACTGGCAGAGCCTGTGGCTGCGTACCGGCCTTTCGCCGAAGGCCATGCTGACGGAGCTGAAACTGGACGGCGGCACGACCGAGCCCTCCCCCAAGTACACGTCCTTTCCCAACATGTACGGCTCCATCGCCGTCTCGCCGGACAACCGCACGGTCTACGTCGGCTTCTACCAGGGCGTGGAAGAGGTCGGGTACGAATTCGCCGTCGTGGACGCCGCGACCCACAAATACTCGACCACCGTCCGCCTCGGCGAGTTGAAGCCGGACTACCTTGCCGCCTGCCCGGACGGCAAGAAGGTCTATGTGGGCACCGCGGACAAGGCGGAAGTGACGAAGGTCGTCCTCGACAAGCCGAAGGTGCTCAAGAGCTTCGCGGCCGGCGGCCGGGTGGTGGGCCTGGCGACGACCCTGGACGGGACCCGCTGCGTGGCGGCCGTCAACAAGGTCAGGGACTTCCAGAAGCTGCTCATCATCCGGACCGTGGAGGACACCCAGGTCTCCGTCCTTCTCAAGGACGCCAAGTCCGTGTCCTCCGTCGCGGTGGACCCGCACAGCCGCTACGCCTACGTCTCCGACGTGGACGCGTCGACGATCTGGGTGGTGGATCTGGACAGGAGCGAGGTCGCCGGATCGATCCCGCTGACCGGCATCACGGACCTCTACCAGCTGGAACTCGCGCCCAACTGGGACTGACCCGGCAGCACCGGGACCACCGTCGATACGTCACGTCACGTCACATCGCGCGCGTCCGTCCGCCGGCCGCCCGGCCCGCGCACCCGGGCCGGGCGGTCGCCGCGAGGGGAGGAACACCATGGCCGCATCCGAAGTCCGCCTCGGCTACGGGCTCTCGTCCGAGCCGCCGCAACTGGCCGTCGGCACACCGGCGACCGTCAATGTGACGGTGACCAACACCACCGGCACCCCGGTCACCTGCAAGAAGCTGACCCTGACCCTGGCGGTGGGGGAGGGCGGTGAGGCGTT
The DNA here is from genome assembly GCF_036227245.1 of Streptomyces sp. NBC_01477. Classification (GTDB taxonomy): domain Bacteria; phylum Actinomycetota; class Actinomycetes; order Streptomycetales; family Streptomycetaceae; genus Actinacidiphila. Next base: position 1,195,300 of record NZ_CP109445.1, on the reverse strand, counting down.
CACCACGAAGGCGGACGCGGCGATCATCAAGGTCATCTTCCCCCAGGACGGCTGGTCACGGCAGACCCACACCGAGGACAACGTCCTCGTCCTCGTCCCCGGGCGCAAGGTGCAGAAGATCGAGGACGAGCTGGTCTTCGGCCTCATCGACGTGAAGGTCAACAACACCCCGGGCCAGGCCGAGTTGACCATTGTCGAGGAGACGACGGCCGAGGCGCGCACCATCCGCCGCCACACCAAATTCAGCGGGGGCTTCACCCTCGGCGAGTTCCTGCCCAAGGCGCCGTCCGTCCGCGCGGGTGAGGAGGTGGAACTGACCTGGCAGTGCGACAACCACAAGGACGAGAAACTGTTCCTCCACTGGTCGGAGGGGCCGGCCGAGGGGAGGGACGTCAGCAGGGACAAGAGCACGCGGGTCACGATCTGGCGGGACACCGCGTTCCGGCTGAGCGCGGATCAGGGCGGTGTCACCTATGCGCTGAGCACGTTCATCACCGTGCAGGAACCGCATCTGGTGGTGCACAAGCTCATCTCCAAGGGGCCGTGCGTGCTGTGGCAGCGGCCGAGCCCGGGCACCATGCCGCCGCTGATCCCGCCGCCGAACACCTTGGGCAGCTGGGTCCGCCACTACACCGCCACCTCGGACGGGCTGCTCGACGGGTCGGTCCAGACCTTCCGGTCCAGTGCGCAGGCCGGGCTCCGGATCACCGTCCGGCCGCCCGCCGGGGCCGAGCACGGGGCGTCCGCCCGTGCCGCCGGCGACTGCCCCGACGGCTACGACCCCGGTCGGCAGGTGGCCGTGCCGGTGCCGTGCGGGAGCAGGGTGACGGTCGACTGGGACCTCAAGGACACCGGCCCCCAGCCGAGCCCGCACCGCGCCGTCGTCCCCGCACTGACCTGGCACTCGTGGGGCACGGGCGTCCTGGTGCCCGACGCTACAGACCCTCGGTGAACAGCAGCCGGTCGGGGGTTCCCTCGTGCACGCCGGTCAGGACCCCGGTGGTGGCGGCGCGGGTGAGGAAGGCGGTCACCTCGGCGGGGGTCGCGTCCGGGTGCTCCGCCGCGTAGAGGGCGGCGGTTCCGGCGACATGGGGGGCGGCCATGGACGTACCGCTGAAGGTGATGCTGCCGCCGCCCAGCTTCGCGGACTCGACGGCCTGGCCGGGGGCGTACAGCGTGACGCAGGGTCCCCAGTTGGAGAAGCCGCTCTCCTCGTCCTGCCGGTCGGACGCGGCGACGGTCACGACCCGGTCGGCGGAGGCGGGGGAGGCGGTGCACGCGTCGGCGGCGTCGTTGCCGGCGGAGACGACGGGCAGGACGCCCTGGTCGGACAGTGCGGTCGCGGCGTCGTTGAGGGCCGTGGAGCGCTCCTCGCCGATGGACGCGTTGAGGACGGCGGGGCGCTGGGCGTTCCTGGCGACCCAGTCGAGGCCGGCGATCGTCTGGGCCTTGTCGCCGTTGCCCGTGCAGTCCAGGACGCGCACCGCGACAAGGCGGGCCAGCGGCGCGACGCCGTAGGTGCGGCCGGCGACAGTGCCCGCGACATGGGTGCCGTGGCCGTGGCAGTCGAGGCCGTTCCTGCCGTCGCCGACAGCGTCGAAACCGGGGACGGCCCGGCCGCCGAACTGCTCGTGGGCGAAGTCGATCCCGGTGTCGAGGATGTACGCGGTCGCGCCGGCGCCGTGGCCCCGGGTGGTGAACCGGCCGTCCAGGGGCAGGGTCCGCTGGTCGATGCGGTCCAGGCCCCAGGTGGCGGCGACCGCCCGGCGGGCCGGACGCGGCAGCTCGCCGGAAGGCGCGGGGACGCTGACAACGGAGTTCTCCTCGACGGCCTCGACGGCGGGATCGGTCCGCACGGCCCGCAGCACAAGCGGGTCGAGGACCGCTGCGAATCCGTTCAGCGCGTCGGTGTAGGTGAACCTGGGGGTGATTCCGAGCGCCCGCAAGAGGCCGCCGGGGGCGCGGCCGGGCTTGAGGGTGACGATGTACTGCCCGGGCACGGCACGGGCGGATCGCTCCACCGCGACGGCGGCGGCGGGCGGCTCGACCGCGTACGCGGCGGGAGCGGCGACGAGCACGACGGCCAGCAGCAGGGCCGCCGATGTCTGACGGGGGGACAGGCGCACGGGCGCTCCATTCGGTCGGATCGCCGGGCCTGACGGCCCGGAAGCACGATCACCCGGATCATCGTCGTGACGCGGCCGGCATCCGCGGCGCCCTGCCCGGGCCAAGGGCCTGAACCGTTGAGGTGGAGTAATAGCCACCCGGCGGCGCACGCGCTGCGGGTCGGCCTTGACGGCGTCCACGGTTTGCGAGCGCCCGCCGCGGGACCGGGTGGCCAAGGCGGTCCTCAGCTCCCCGAGGGTGCTCTGGTACGGGGCTTTCCCGGACGACAGGACCGGTGAGCTGTGGGACCGGCTGACGCCCGACGCCAAGCGGCGCGTCGACCGCCTCACCAACACCCCCCGCATGATCGCCCTTGCCCTGCTCCAGCAGGTCAACCCGCAGGCCGCGCACCACCTGGTCGGCGACCGGGAGGCCGACCAGCGCTTCCGCGAGATCCTCACGGCCTCGCTGCCCGCCGCCCAGTGCCCCGGCGGTCAGCCGCTGCCGCTGCGCCCGTACACCGCGGCGGCCCCGCCGGGCACTGCCGCCGGGGCCGCGCGGCCGGGCCGCTGACGGTGGCGTGGGCCGCCGCTGGCGTCAGCCGTTCGCCAGAGTGCGGTCGAGGAGGGGGAGGAGGCGGTCCCAGTGCAGCTGTAGCGCGGCGGCGTCGAAGGCGTCGGTGTCGGACATGGTGAAGCCGTGGACGGTGCCGGGGTAGGTCTCGGAGCTGTGGTTGACGCCTGACGCGTCCAGGGCCTGGTCGAGCCTGCCGAGGGCCTCGGGCGTCATGTCGCCCTCGGCGTGCCCGAGATGGACCTCGGCGCTGAGCCTGGGGACGAGGCGGTGCGGGCTGTCGGGCGCGTCGGTGACGAGTCTGCCGGGGTGGAATCCGGCGACGGCGGCCACCTTTCCGGGGTGGGCCGCCGCGGTGCGCAGCGCCAGAACGGCGCCCATGCAGTAGCCGATCACGCCGCTCGGCCCAGCGCCGACCTCGGGCTGGGCGGCGAGGAACGCCAGGTAGGCGTCGGCGTCGCGCAGGACCCGTTCGGTGGTGTGCGCCGTGACCAGGGGCATCAACCGGGCGACGACCGAGGGCCGGATCTCCGTGCTGATGTGCTCGGGGATGTCGGTCACCGGCGCCGGGCCGTGCCGGTAGTAGACATTGGGGACGAGCACGTAGTACCCGTGCTCGGCCAGGTCGCGGGCCCTCTTCTCCAACTCGGGCCGCAGCCCGAAGATGTCCATGTACAGCAGCACCCCGGGGTGCCGCTCGCCGCGGTCGGGGAAGGCGGCGAAGGCGTCGGCCTCGCCGTCCGGGGTGGGAATCCGCAGCATCGTGGTGGGCATGACGTCTCCTGTCGTGGTTGATGTGTGGAGCCTGTGATCAACACGACGGAGGCGGGGCCCGCGCGGCAGCGCCGGATCCCCGGCCGAACAGCGGACCCGTACCGGCCCGTACGGCGCTCAGCAGAGCACCGGGTCACCGATCCGTGTGTGGCGCGAGGCCGTCCCGGTAGTCATCGCCGCACAACGTAGCCCACCGGACAAAGCCGGTGCCAGCCCGCCCGCGGTGCCTGGGGCCGGTTCGCCGCCCCGGTCAGGGAGCTGGTGAGGCGAGTTGCCGGCAGATCAGCCTGTGGGCGAGCTGCGCCGCCGCGGTCAGGTCCTCACGAGGCGCGCCGAGGTTGGAGCGTACCGACAGGCCGTGCCAGAGGGTCTGGACGAGTCCGGTCAGTGCTGCCGCGCTGGTGCCGGGGGCCAGTTCGCCGTCCCGGACCGCTCGTTCGACGCGCCGCAGCAGCGCCTGCTCGTTCGCGCGGTGGAGTGCGGCGACGTAGGCGGTGGTGTCGAGCGTGTCCGCGCGGTCGGTCATGACGGCGCTGCTGATGAGGCACCCGGGATGCGTGTCGTCGGGCTGGGTGAACTCGTGGACCGAGCCGATGAGGATGCGCTCCAGGACGGTCCTGATGTCCGGCTCGGCCACGCCTTGTTGGTAGATCTCGCGGTAGCGCTCGGCATAGGTCCGTACCGCTTCCTCGAACAGGCCGGCCTTGCTGCCGAAGGCGGCGTAGAGGCTGGAGGAGGAGAGCCCGAGGGCCGCGGTCAGGGCGCGGGTGGAGGTGCCGGAGTAGCCCCGACGCCAGAAGAGGCGGGCGGCTTCGAGGATCGCGCGGTCACGGTCGAAGGCGCGTGGGCGTCCACGGGGGTGTTCGGTCACGCTTGCATTGTAGAGCGTTTGCTCCATAATAAATTTATGGAGCAGACGATCCAGAAGAGGGTGCCGGTCGGCGGGGGCGGTTGGGTCACGGTCGATGTGTACGGGGAGCCGGGCGCTCCTGGCCTCGTCGTCGTCCCGGGCGTGATGAGCGACGCCCACGCGTGGCGGCACGTCGCGACCGCCGTCGACGCCTGGCCGTCCGTCGCGGTCGTGAACCGCCGGGGCCGTACGCCCTCGGGGCCGTTGGGCAGCGGATACTCGATACGTCACGAGGTCGCCGACCTCGGAGCGGTCCTTGACGAATTCGCCGGCACCCGGACGGTTTTCGGCTGGAGCGCCGGCGGCCTGTTCGCGTTGCTGGCCGCCGATGACCGTCCGCTACGCCAGGTGATCGCCTATGAGCCGGTCGTGCGACCGTTCGGCGGCCACGCCCTGCCGGAGCTGAAGGCCGCCGAGGAGGCGGCGGACCTGGACCGCAGCGTCGAGATCGTGAACCGGCGGATCTCCGGCTTCCCGGCCGCACATGTCGACGCGCTACGGGCCGACCGCCGCGGGTGGGCGACCCTGCGCCGCCTGAGCGGCCCGCTGTACGCGGAGCTGAGCGCGCTCAACGCGGCGCCGCCCCCCGAGGCGATGGCACGCCGGGCCGACCGCGTCGATCTGATCATCGGCCGACACAACCGCGGAACGGCCCCCTACGGCACGTCCTTCGACGACGTCCGCCGGCGCGTCCCGCACGCCCGGGTCCACGAGCTGCCCGGCCAGGGCCACTTGGGCCACATCCAGGCACCGGGGGAGGTCGCCCACCTCCTCAACCGGCTGGCCGCCTGACGGATGCCCGTGCGCAGTTCAGCCCTCGGAGGCAGCCCAGAGGTCGCGGACTGTGAGACCAGGACTCCTGTACCGCTCAATGAGCCGGTCGGCCGTGGCTCGTATCGCGGCGTCGAGCCGGGCCAACGCCAGCGCATTGCCGTGCTGTTCGTAGGTGAGCAGCTTGAGGATGTTCACCGAGCGGGACCGGACGGCGTCCGGTGTGACCGCGTGGAGGCCGGCGAAGAGTTCGTAGTGCCGCCGCGTCCCGGAGATCACGCCCGCGAGGGGAATTCCGGCGAGGTCGTCGCGGGTCAGCGGACGCCCGGTCGTGACGGCGGCGTCGTTGGACAACGCGTAGAACCTCAGAGCCAGCAGTGTCCTGCTCAGCCCGTCCGCCACGGGTGCGGACATCCGCCATCCGGCGTACCAGTCCATCCGTCGATCCCGTTGCCAGGCCACCTGGTCGTGAACCTCGAACACCGTGTCGCCGTACGCGGCGCAGGCGTCCCAGATCTCCTGCGGGCTCTCGACCGGATCCGGCACGGTTCCGATCCTCCCGCACACACCGGGTTCCGGATACCGGGTTTCACGGCGGGGGTTACCCCGGCCTGCCCGGCCGCCCGTTCGCTCGGGGCGTCAGGGGTCGCGACAGCGCGGAAGTCACACAGGCGGGGGCCGGCCGGGGGCGTGGAGGGGGTGCGAAAACCCTGTGGGAGGGATGTCGGTGGGGGCGCTTATGCTGCGCTGGGGATGATCACGCGGGACCAGGGGAGGGTGCGGCATGTTCGGGAAGCTGTTCGGGAGGGGTGGGGAGAGACCCGCGGCGGAGCCGCATGCGCTCCCGGTCACGCGCAGGCAGAAGAACGGGATGTACACGCTGCGCGCGCTCGGGGACGAGCGGGTGCTCGCGCTGGTCGAGGCGGCCGAAGCGGGGGACTGGGCGGCGGTCAAGGCGGCGCTGGCGCCCTTCGACCTCGGTCGCGACCACCAGGTTCTCGGTGAGCTGGCCGACGTGGCCGGAGTGCAGGACTGGATCGGCCGGGCGGTCGAGGAGGACAAGGAGCACCGGGCGACGGCCCTGCTGATCTCGGGGGCGCGCCACGTCAACTGGGGCTGGGAGGCCCGCACCAGGGCGAGTGCCGTGAACGTGACGCAGGCGCAGTGGCGGCTCTTCCACGAGCGGCTCGGCATCGCCGAGGAGCAGCTGCTGGAAGCTGCCGAGCTGAGGCCGGAGTGGGTCGCGCCGTGGCGCCGACTCCTCACCTCCGGGCGCGGCATGTCGCTGGGCCGCGCCGTCAACGAGACCCGGCTCGGCGCCGCCCTGCGCCGCGACCCGCTGGACCTGGAGACCCACATCGAATGGGTGTCGCAGTTGCAGCCCCGCTGGGGCGGCGAGCCGGGCCAGGCGACGGCGTTCGCGCGTGACGCGCTCGCCCGCGCCCCGCAGGGGCACCGGCTCGGCTGCGTCATCGCCATGGCGCGCATCGAGGACTGGGTCGAGTCGGACCGCGCGGACTGCCTCGAAACCCCCGCGATCCAGGACGAGCTGCGGAAGGCGGCCGACCACAGCATCCTCCACGCGGACTACGTGCGGCGCCCGGGCTGGCAGCACGACTTCAACATGTTCGCCATGGCCCTGTCGCTGGCCGGTGAGGACCACAGGATCCGGCGGGTCTTCCGGGCGCTCGACGGCGCCTACACCACCAGGCCGTGGACCTATTTCGCCGACCCCGAGAAGCAGTTCGCCCGCCAGCACCGCCGCGTCTGAGCGCCCGCCGCACTCCCGCCACCCCTCGCCCCTCCCACCTCGGACTGCCCGATGACTTCTTCGCCCGACACCGCCGCGACCCCGGCCGGCGCCGACCGCACCTTCCAGGTGGATCTGCGCGGCCTCGTCGACCTCCTCTCCCACCACCTCTACTCCAGCCCCCGCGTCTACCTGCGCGAACTCCTGCAGAACGCGGTGGACGCGCTCACCGCCCGGCACGGCCTCGAACCGGACGCCCCCGCCGACGGCTTCGGCATCCGCCTGTACGCCGACGGTTCCGTCGTACGCGTCGAGGACGACGGCGTCGGTCTCACCGAGGCCGACGTGCACACCTTCCTTGCCACGATCGGCCGCAGCAGCAAGCGCGCCGAACGGATCGCCGAGCAACGCGGCGATTTCATCGGCCAGTTCGGGATCGGTCTGCTCTCCTGCTTCCTGGTCGCCGACGAGATCCACGTCCTGAGCCGCTCCGCCCGCACCCCCGGCGCGGGCACCGTGGAGTGGCGGGGACGCGGCGACGGCAGCTACACCGTCCAGCTCCTGCCCGCCTCCGCCCGCCCCCGGCCCGGCACCACCGTCACGCTGACGCCGCGCGCCGACGCGGGCGAGTGGACCCGGCCGGCCCATGTGCACACGCTGGCCCGGCACTTCGGCTCCCTGCTGCGGCACCCGGTGACCTTCAGCGACGGTACAGGCGGTACAGGCGGCGCCGGCGGCCCGGCCGGCCCCGGCGCGTCCGTCAACCCCGAGCCCGCACCCTGGGCGCGTACGTACCCCACCCCCGGCGCCCGCTCCCGGGCGCTCGCGGCGTACGGCGCGGAGGTCTTCGGGTTCACGCCGCTGGACACCATCGAGCTGGACCTGCCCGCGGTGGGCCTCAAGGGCATCGCGTGCGTGCTGCCCGAGGCGGTGCCGGCCGGGCGCCGCCACGGCCACCGCGTACACGTCAAGGGCATGCTGCTGTCGGAGCACGCCGAGGAGATCCTGCCCGAATGGGCGTTCTTCGTCCGCTGCGTGGTGGACGCCGAGAGCCTGCGCCCGACGGCGTCCCGCGAGTCGCTGTACGAGGACGACACGCTCGCCGCCGTACGCGACGCCCTCGCCGAGCGGCTGCGGGCGTGGATCGCCCGGGCCGCCGCCAGCGACCCGGACCTGCTCGCCCGCTTCCTCCAGGCCCACCACCTGGCCGTGAAGTCGCTCGCGGTGCACGACGACGAGATCCTGCGGATGCTGCTGCCCTGGCTGCCGTTCGAGACCACCGACGGGCACACCACCCTGGACGAGTTCGCGCGGACCCACCGCACCGTGCTCGTGACGTCGAGCGTGGAGGAATTCCGGCAGGTCGCGGCGATCGCCTCGGCCGCCGGGCTCGGCGTCGTCAACGGCGGCTACACCTACGACCGCGAGCTGGTCCACCGGCTGCCCGAGATCAGGCCCGAGGCCAGCGTCGCCGACCTGGACCCGGCGACCCTCACCGCCCACCTCGACCCCGTCGACCGTGAGACGGAACTGGCCGCCGTGGCCTACCTCGCGCTGGCCCGCGACGCCCTCGCCGTCTTCGACTGCGACGTCGCGCTGCGCACCTTCCAGCCCGCCTCCGCCCCGGCCCTCCTGGTCGACAGCCGCGAGGCCCGGCACGAGCGCACCCGCTCCCAGCTCGCCCGGGAGCAGGAGGGCGGCCTGTGGGGCGACATCCTCGGCGCCCTGCGCCAGGAGGCCCCGAAGGCCCAGCTGATCCTCAACCAGCTCAATCCGCTGGTCCGCACCGCCGTCGCCATCGAGGAGCCCGAACTGGCCCGCACCAGCGCCGAAGCCCTGTACGGGCAGGCCGTGCTGCTGTCCCGGCGCCCGCTGCGGCCCGCCGAATCGAGCCTCATCAACCGCTCCTTCCTCGACCTTCTCGCCCACGCCCTCCGCAAGGACAGCTGACGATGCCGACCGCACCCCAGACGACCGACGAGCTGGACCAGGCGCTCCAGGAGAACGGCCGCCGCCCCTACGGCCGCGCCCGTACCGTCACCGCCGAGGAACTCGTGGACGCCGCCGAGCAGTTCGCGGAGCCCCTACCGCTCCTCCGCGCGCTCCTCGGACTCCACGAGGCGTACACCTACGGCTCGGAGCCCCGGAAGTCGCCCGTCGTCTTCGCCCGCCTGCTCACCCTGTTCGACGAGCAGCCCGACCTCTTCGACGAGCACCGGCGGCGCCAGCTGTTCTGGCGCTTCAAGTGGGTCGCCAACGCCCTGCGCGCGCTGCCGGAGATACCGCTCGCCAGCCTGCGCCAGTGGCTGACGGAGATGCGCGTCCGTTACGAGAAGGCCGGTCTGGGCCTCCAGCCGTACTACGGTCAGGCCTACCAGCTCGCCGCCCACGTCGGCGAGGACACCGCCCTGGCCTACGAGTTGTGGGCGGGCCGCACCCGCACCCCGCTCAGCGACTGCGAGGCCTGCGAGATCTGCGAGCTGGCCCTCCACCACCTCGCGGCGGGCGACGACGAGCGGGCGCTGAGCGCCTGGGAGCCCGTCCTGGCCGGAAAGGAGTCCTGCCGGGAGGAGCCGGCCCGCTCCGTCTCGTACGCGCTGCTGCCCCTGCTGCGCACCGGCCGCACCGACCGGGCCCGCGAACTGCACCTCGCCGGCTACCGCGGCTGCCGCCGCAATCCCTCGATGGCGGCGGAGGTCGGCCGGCACCTGGAATTCTGCGCGCTGACCGGCAACGAGGCCCGCGGCCTGGAACTCCTCGCCGAGAACCGCAGCCTGCTGGACGAGGTGGACTCGCCGCTCGACCTGCTCGGCTTCCTCACCGGTGTGGAGGTCCTGCTCCAGCGGGTCGAACTCCTCGGCCGCGGCGGACTGCCCGCCGCCGGATTCGCGGGCCGCACCTGGACGGTGGCCGGCCTGCGCGCCGAGGTGGGGGGCCGGGCCGACGACCTCGCCGCCCGCTTCGACGCCCGCAACGGAACCACGGTCCACACCGACCGCCGCAGGGCCCGCCTCGACCGCGCCCCGCTGCTGGACGCGCTGGAACTGACCCTGCGCACCCGCGGCCTCGACGACGTGACCCCGGCCGCCCCGCTCGCCGTGCCCGCCGCCGCGGCCGGCACCCCGGAGCCGCTGCCAGACCTCATCGTCCGGGCGCGGGCGTTGGAGGAGCAGGGGCACCCGGACGCGCGGGCCTGCTGGGCGCGGCTGCGTACGCTCGTCGCCGCCCGCGACTACGTCCACCCCGACGACCCGGCGGTCGGCCCGCTCGCACGGCTGCGTGCGGACCTGCTGACCGACGAGGGCAACCGGGCGGGCGAGAAGGACGAGTTCGCCGTCGCCGCCGCTCTCCACGAGGAGGCCGCGGCACTGTACGACGACGCCGGAGTGCCGGCTCACGCGGCGCTCGCCCGCGCCTGCGTCCTGCTCGCCGCCGCCGCGATCCCCGCGGAGGGCGACGGCGGAGCCGAGGCGGAGGCCGCCGCGCTGACCGGCGCGCACGTGTCCTTGACCCGCCTGCACGAGCGGACGCCGGACCTGGCCCCGTACCAGGAGGCCCGCCTGCTGCGGCTGCGGGCATCCACCCTCGGCCTGCGCCTGCAGAAGTCGGGGAGCCAGGAGCACATCGCGCCGGTCCTCGCCGAGGCGGACCTGCTGCACGCGTTCGCCACCCGGCACGGCATCGTCGCGCAGGTCTCCGGCGCCCTGATGCTGCGGGTCAGCACCTGCGCAGTCTCCGGCGACCTGCCCGCCGCGGTCACGGAGGCCGACGGCCTCCTCGACCAGGTCACGGCGCACGGCCCCGCCTGGCACCTGCCGCGGGTGCTCGGACTGCGGGGCAGGATCCGGCTCGGCCTCCAGGAAGCGCAGTCGGCGCACGCGGACCTGGCCGAGGGGCTGCGGCTGGCCGCCGACTGGCCCGCCGACGCGGTCGACACGGCCCGCCTCCACAGCGATCTGGCCGAGGCCTGCCTGCGCCTGGGACGGGCCGAGGATGCGCTGCGGCACCTGACGCGCTCGGCGGAGCTGGACCTGCGCGTCGGCAGCCGGACGGACGCGTTCTGCACGTACAGCAACGCCGCCCGGCTCTCGCTCGACCTGGGCCGCGTCGAGGACTGCATCGCGCTGCTCGACTCGCTGCTGGCCGAACCGGACGTCGCCGCGGGGGAGTTGGACGACCGGCTCGCCGCTCAGCTGCGCCTGACCCGCGCCCGCGCGCTGCACGCGGGGGAGGACCTCAAGGCCGCCGCGGCGGAATTCATCGCCCTCGCGGCCGAGTCGGCCGGCTGGGAGGACGACCCGGGCAGCCACGCCATGATCGCGGCGGAGACGGCCGTCATCCTCGGCGAGTGCGGCGAGTTCGGCCCGGCCCGCGAGGCCGCTGACCAGGCACTCGACGCCCACGCCCGGGCCCCGCGGTACGAACTGCTCAGCGGCTGCCTGCGCGAGATCGCCCGCCTCCAGGCCGAGCAGCAGGGCCCCGAAGGGCTGGCCGACGCCCTCGGCTGCCTCACCGACGCCGGCCGGATCGCCGACGAGGCCCGCGCCGCCGGATACGAGGCCCGCGGGCGCTCCCTGGACACCGCCCTGGCCTACGAACACGGGCGGGTCAACGCCTACGCCGGTGAGTACGAGGCCGCGCTCGCCGCCCTGGACAAGGCCCTCGCCCTGCTCGGCGAGCCGGGACCCGACCAGGACCACGCGAGCGAGTGGGCCGAGTGCGTCCGCCTCTCGGGTGCGGTGGAGGGCATCTACCTCAAGCGCCCGGCCCCCGCACTCTCCCGCCTCGACGCGGCGGCGTCCCGCCTGACCGCGCTGGGCCACACCGGGGAGACCGAGCCGCTGACCTCCCTGGCCGCCCGGCTGCGGGACGAGGCGTAGGACGGCGCCCCGGTGCCGGGACGACAGCCCGTCCCGGCACCGGGGGCGACCCGTCAGGGGACGACGCCCGGCTTGGCGCCGTAAAGCCTTTCAGCGGGCCGGTCAGCCGGCCGCCCCTGACGTGACCGTGCCTTTCTCGAACGCTCCGGCGACATGCCGCGAATCGCGAGCCCCGCGGGCACACCGTTGTGTGTGTTTTCGCTACTCTTAGCCACCAGTCGATCACAAGGAGTAGCATTATGCGTGTCAGTACATTCGGCAGGTCCGTCGCGGCGATCGCGACCGCGGGTGCGGCGCTGGCCGCCGTGCTGGTCCACCCGGCGGCCGCCGCGGGGGCCTACGAGTGCAGCGACGAGCAGATCTGTCTGTACTCGTCCCACGGGGGCGCGGGTGAGCCGTACTCCACCGGCAGTGCCGTCCCCGACCTCGCCGGCATCTTCCAGGACAAGGCCCGCAGCGTCTTCAACCGGACCAGCGACGACTGGTGCCTGTACCGGGACGAGAACTACAGGGGCGAGTGGAAGCTCGTGACCACCGACCAGGGGGAGAACCTGCTCGCCCCGCTCGACCGGTCGGTGAGCTCGCTGCGGCCGGAGCCCGACGCCGGCTGTGGCGCTCCCGGCGACGAGATCTACTAGGCAGGCGGATCTGCCGGGCAGGCGGCGGCCCTCCTCCCCGTGCGCGGGGGGCGGGGGCCGCGGCGGCCGGGGGCGGAGAGCCGGTGGTCGCGGGTGCGTTAGCCTTGATCACGTTCGGCCACAGCTCGGCCGGGGAGAGTCGACCGCCTGTGGAGCGCGCCCGTGATGTCCTGGTTCGAAGCCGCTCTGCTGGGCTTGGTGCAGGGGCTCACCGAGTTCTTGCCGATCTCCTCCAGCGCCCACTTGCGGGTGGTTTCCGCGCTGGCCGGGTGGAGCGATCCGGGATCGGCGTTCACGGCGGTCACCCAGCTGGGCACGGAGACGGCCGTGCTGATCTACTTCCGGCGGGACATCGCCTCGATCGTCAGCGCCTGGACGGCGTCGCTGTTCGTACCGGAGCGGCGGAAGGACCCCGACGCGCGGATGGGCTGGTTCGTCATCGTCGGCACCGTCCCCATCGCCGTGCTGGGGGCCGCGTTCCAGCACCCCATCGAGACCAGCCTGCGCGACCTGCGGATCACCGGGACCGTCCTGATCCTCTTCGGCCTGGTCCTCGGTGTCGCGGACCGTTCGCGGGCCGTGCGGTACGCCAAGCCCATCAGCGAGCTGAGCCTTCCGCACGCCGTGATCTACGGCTTCGCCCAGTCGCTCGCGCTGATCCCGGGCGTCTCGCGCTCGGGCGGCACCGTGAGCGCCGGGCTCTTCCTCGGCTACAGCAGGGAAGCCGCAGCGCGCTACTCCTTCCTGCTCGCCGTCCCGGCGGTGCTGGCCTCCGGCGGCCTGGAGCTGGCCAAGATCGGTGAAGGACCCTCACCGGCCTGGGGTCCGACGCTGCTGGCCACGGTCATCGCCTTCGCGGTGGGTTACGCCGCCATCGCCTGGTTCCTCAAGTACATCTCGCACAACAGCTTCACGCCGTTCGTCGTCTACCGGGTCCTGGTGGGCGCGGCCATCATCGCCCTGGTCGCGGCCGGAGCGCTCGACCCTTCGGCCGGCCCCGCGGGGTAGCGCGGGCGTCCTCAGCTCAGGCCGAGGCCGCGGGCGATCAGTCCGCGTTGCACGTCGTTGGTTCCGCCGCCGAGGAAGGCGAGGACCGACAGTCGCAGGCCCTGCACTCGTCCCCTGACCGCCCGCCGCCCACGAGCCGCTGGGCGGCGGTCCAGCGGGGCGGGCGGCAGGGCCGCCGCGGTCTACCAGGCGCCGTGCTCGATCAGGCCCAGGACCAGGGCGGCCACCGCGGTGGCGAGGAACACGATGCCGCCCACGATGTCGCGCGAGCCCACCCGCAGGTGGGCGATGATCGCGCCGATGAAGTACAGCACCAGGCCGATCGCGGCGAGGGTGCCCAGGACCGGCACGGCGAACCCGGCCAGCAGTCCCAGGGTGCCCGCGGCCAGCAACGAGCCGAGCACCGGCACCCACTTGCGGGGCAGGCCCTTCATGTCCGCCTGGGTCTTGGGGTACTCATGGCCGATCAGGTAGGTGACGGCGGCGGCGCCGTTGAAGACCGCGCCGAGGATGATGACCGTGACATAGGCGGCGTGCACGATTTCTCCGCTTCCGTGGGAACAGTGTCGCTGGGCACCCCGTTGCGGGACACCGTTCTCCTGGTACGAGGAGTCAGCGAAGGACAAGTCAGCGGCGCGATGGGTGACATCGATCGGCAGCCCGGTCTGCCGATGATCTCGAACGCCTGATAGCCGTTGCGCAGCACCATGCGATGGCGCTGCCGGGGGCTTGGATGCCCCGCGCGCCGATGATCGTACCGGGTTGCCCCCTCGGCGCCACCCCAGGGTGGACAACTCGCTGTCCTGGGGCGGCAATCGGGTTCGGCGGGAAAGTCCGCTGCCGGGAGGGGCGGTCGCGCTTGCGGGACCGGACGCCGCGGCCCTTGCGGAGTCCGCACCCGACCGCCGCCGTGCGGCCGGGCGCCCGTGCCGCCGGGGACCGGCGGGAAGCCGGCTGCCGGAAAAACCAGCCCGCCAGAAGTACCCGTATAGGTCGTGTATGGCCCGCCCGGGCAGGGTGGCTCGGTTCGGCCGAACCAGGCAACGCCCGTGGACCCGACAGGAGCGACCTTGTCAGAACCGCAGACCGCCGCCCCCGCGGACCGGCGCGTCGTGCTCAACAGCGAGGGGCAGCACTCGATCTGGTGGATCGACCGCGACCTGCCCGCCGGCTGGCACGCCGAGGGGACCACCGGATCGCGGGAGCGCTGTCTCGCCCGCGTCCAGGAACTGTGGGCCGACCTGCGCCCGGCGAGTCTGCGCCGCCGCGCGGAAGCGGCGGAAGCGGAAGCGGCGGAAGCGGAAGGGGCGGCGACGCGGGAAGCGGAGCTGGAGGGCGGGGACACCGGCGGCGCCTGCGTCCCCGGGCTCATCGGGCGGCAGGCGCGGCGGAACCCGGATGCCGTCGCCGTGGAGGGCGACGGCTTCGCCCTGTCCTTCGGCGCACTCGACGCGGCGTCGAACCGCTGGGCCCGCCACCTGCGCTTACGGGGCGTGGGACGCGGCGTGCTGGTGGGGGTCCTCCTCGGCCGGGGCGCCGACCTGCACGCGGTGACGCTGGGCGTGTGGAAGGCGGGCGCCGGATGCGTGCCGCTCGACCCGGAATTCCCGGCGGCCCGGCTGCGCTGGCTGCTCGCCGACGCCGGGGCGCGGGTGCTGGTCACCGAGGCGGCGTACCGGCCCGACGGGTTCGAGGGGCAGGTCGTGCACGTGGACGATCCCGAGGTCTGCGGCGCGCTGGCCCTGCACCCGGGCGGGCCGCTCGCCGGGGCGCCGGATCCGGACGACGTGGCGTGCGTGGCCCATGTGCCCTCGGCGGCCGGGCGCCCGCACGCCGTGGCCGTCACGCACCGCGGCCTGGCGCACCATGTGGCATGGGCGGAGCGGGAGTTGACCGGTACGGGCCGCGGCGGGACGGCGGTGTTCGCGTCGGTCGCCTCCGAGCTGACGGCGACGGGCCTGTGGGCACCGCTGTGGGCCGGGCAGCGGGTGCTGCTCGCACCGCAGGCCCTGGACCTGGCGCACGTGGGGGAGTGGCTCGCGGCGAGCGGGCCGTTCGGCTTCCTGGAGCTGACGCCGGGCCATCTCGACCTGCTCGTAAGGGAACGCGGCGAGGCGCGGGTCGCGGCGCTGGCCCGGACGTTCGTGGTCGCGGGCGGGGCGCCGGGGCCGGCGGCGGCGCGGCTCGCCGGACACCTCGGCCCCGGACGGCTGCTCAGCGCGTACGGGACGGCCGAGACGTCGTACGGCGGCTGCCTGCACCCCGTGCCCCCCGGCGCGGACGCGCAGGTGAGGGTGCTGGACGGGGCCTGCCGGCGGGTCCCGGCCGGTGCGGTGGGCGAACTGTACGTGGCCGGTCCCGGGGTGGCCCGCGGTTACGACGGCCGGGCCGCGCTGACGGCGGAGCGGTTCGTGCCCGACCCGTACGGCCCGGCCGGGACGCGGATGTACCGCACCGGGGAGCTGGCGCGCCGGACGGCGGCGGGGGAGGTGGAACTCCTCGGCCGCGCCGACCGGCAGGTGTGGGTCCGCGGCCACCGGGCCGACCCGGCCGAGGCCGAGGAGGCGCTGCACGACCACCCGTGCGTCGGCGAGGCCGTCGTCATCGGGGTGCGGGCCGCGGCGGGCGATGTCCACCTGGCCGCCTACGTGGTGCCGCGCCCCGGTGCGCAGGGCCTGGACGCGGCGGCGCTGGCGGCCCACTGCCGGCGGCGGCTGCCGGGACACCTGGTGCCCGCGACCCTCGCTCTGCTCGACGAGGTGCCGCGCGCCGCCGACGGGCGGGTGGACCTGGCGGCGCTGCCCGGCCCCGGACGGTACGGCAGGTGCGGGCCGGCCGTCCCCCGCCGGCCCGCACCTGCCGGCCGGCCGGCCCCCTTCGGCGGGCGCGCCTTCGCGGAACTGCTCGCGGCGTGCCGGGTGCCGGGCGCGTCCGTCGCCGTACTGGAGAGCGGCGACCTGGTGGCGGTCGAGGCCGCGGGAACCGACGGGGAGGGCAGGCCGGTCACCCCGCGCACCGCCTTCCCCGCGGGCGGGCTGAGCCGGCACCTCACGGCCCTGGGCGCCCTGCGCCTGGTGGACGAGGGGCTGATCGCCCTGGACGCCGGGACCGGCCGCCCGGGGGACACCCCGGTCACCCTGGCGGACCTGCTCGGGCACCGCCGCGCGGAAGGCGCCGACCGCCTCCCCGCGCTGCTGGAGGACGCCACGGGCGAGCCGTTCGGCCCGCTGATGCGGCGGCTGGTGCTCGGGCCGCTCGGCCTGGACGACAGCTGCTTCGGCGGACCGCCGCCGCGCGGAAGCGGCAGGACCGGCGCCCCGGCGGCCCGCGTCGGCCACGACACCGCCGGGCGCCCCCTCGGCGGCGCCGCCGCGGCCACGGACCCGGCCGGGCTGTGGACCACCGCCGCCGACCTGGCCAGGGCGGCGCTGGAGATCCGGCGTTCCGCGCTCGGCGCCCCGCTCGCCCTGCTCGGCCGGGACACCGCGGCCCGCATGCTGACCCCGTGCCCCGACAGCCGCTACGGGCTGGGAACGAGGGCCGACATCCTCGGCTCCGACACGGAGTTCGGGCACGAGGCGGCTTCGGCCGGCCATTACGCCGCGTCGGCGCTCCGGCTGCGTACCGGCCGCGGCCTCGTCGTGCTCGCCAACGGCGGGGGCGGCGAGCGGCTGCGGAAGGAGATCGCCGCCCGCCTGAGCGGCGTACGCCAAACGGTGGACAAGCACTGGCCATGATGTGACGGAACGTGGTGATGCCCGCGAAGACGCGCAGGGAGCCGACCAGGTGACCGGCACGTAGCGTGAGGGGTGGCGCAACTGTGTTGTCGTGACCAGAACTTGTACACACAATGTCTCTGCAATGTCTCCCGCGGGGGGGCGGGGCGTATGCTCCGCCGGGAAGGGGACGGTGTGTCGCCCTGGCTGTCATTTCAGGTGCTGGGCCCGCTCAAAGTGAGCGTGGACGGTCGCTCACTGCCGCTGCGCAGCGCGCGGCAGCGCACAATTCTGGCCGTTCTGCTGCTCACCCCGGGACGCGTCGTCTCCGTGGAATCCCTGGCGGACGCCGTCTGGCACGGTGACCCGCCCGTCACCGCGCGCAACCAGATCGCCATCTGCGTCTCGGCGCTGCGCAAGACCTTCCGCGACGAGGCGGGCGTCGACGGCCTCATCGAGACGGTGCTGCCCGGCTATGTGCTGCACACCGAGGGCCATTACGTCGATGTGGCCGACCTGTACGAGTCGGCCGCGGCTGCCGGAGCCGCCGCCGAGGCCGGCGACCCGGGCGCGGCGGCGGCCCGCTTCGAGGACGCCCTCGCCCTGTGGTCGGGGCCGGTGCTCGACGGCCTGGACGGCGGCGCCCTGACCGGGGTGGTGAGCCGGCTCACCGAGCTGAGGATCGACCTGGCCGAGGAGTACGCCGCCGTCCAGCTCCAGCAGGGCCGCTACCGGTCGGTGGTGGCGAACCTGGCACCTGTCGTCGCCGAGCACCCGCTGCGCGAGCACGCCCGCGCCGTCCTCATGCGGGCCTACCACCTGTCGGGCCGCCGGTCCGAGGCGCTGGACTGCTACCGCGAAGGGCGCCGGATCCTCATCGCGGAACTGGGCGTCGAACCGGGCGCCGAACTCCAGGAATTGCACCGCACGGTGCTGGAGGGCGACGGTCCCGCCCCGGTGCGGGCCGCGGCCCCCGCCGCCGCTCCTGACGCCGTGCCCCGGCAACTCCCGATGCCGCCGGAGCCGTTCGTCGGCCGGGAGGCCGAACTCGACCTGCTCGAACGGCTCGTGCAGCCGGTGCCTGTGCACGGCGGCGGCCTGCCGGTGCGGATCGCGGCGGTCTGCGGTGCCGCAGGTGTCGGCAAGAGCACCCTCGCCCTGCACTGGGCCGACCGCGTCGCGGAGCGCTTCCCCGACGGCCAGATCTACCTGGACCTCCAGGGCCCGCACTGGCACGGCGGCCCCGTCACACCCGAGGCGGCGCTGGACGGGGCGCTGCGCGCGCTCGGTGTGCCCGGCGCCTCGATCCCCGCGGGCCTGGAGGACCGGGCCGCGCTCTACCGCGCCACCCTCGACGGCAGACGGCTGCTCGTCGTCCTGGACAACGCCCGCTCCCTGGACCAGATCCGCCCGCTGCTGCCCGGCCGCGGCCCCGCCCGGGCGGTCTTCACCAGCCGGGACCCGCTGAGCGGGCTGGCCGGCGCCTTCGCCGCGGTCCGGGTCGAACTGCACGCGATGAGCCCGGCCGAGTCCCTGAACCTGCTCGCCGCCACGATCGGCGACCGCCGGGTGGCGGCGGAACCGGAGGCGGCGCGGCGCCTGGTGGACCTGTGCGACCGGCTGCCGCTGGCGCTGCGGATCGTCGCGACCCGGCTGCTGTCCGACCACCGCTGGTCGCTGCGCCGGATGGCGGCGCGGATGGAGGACCGCCGCGAGCGCCTGGACGTGGTCAGCCCCGGCGAGAGCGGGGTGCGCTCCAGCCTGTGGCTCAGCTACCGGGCGCTTTCCGTGCAGGCGGCGCGGCTCTACCGGCAGCTGAGCATGCTGGACGTGCCCGACGTCCCGGCCTGGATCGGCGCCCCCGTCCTCGGTGTCACCCCCGGTGTGTCGCAGGAGCTGCTCCACCAGCTCGCCGGCGCGCAGCTCCTGGAGAGCTGCCCCGCGCAGGGCGGCGGGACCCGCTTCCGTATCCAGGACCTGATGCGGCTGTTCGCCCAGGAGCGCTGCCTGGCCGAGGACAGCGCACAGGAGCGCGAGCAGACCCTGGACCGGGTCTTCTCCGCCATGCTCACGCTGGTGTACGCGGCCGGGGAGCAGCTGTACGGCAAGAGCGAGGGCGCCCCCCACGTCCCGGCACACACCCCGCAGGTGCCCGGCGAGACGGTGAGCGAGCTGGTCGCCGACCCCATCGAGTGGTTCGAGGGCGAGCGGGAACTGCTCGGCGCGCTGGTGGCGCAGGCCGCGCGCGGCGGTCAGGCGGGACGAGCCTGGATCCTCGCGGTGGGCTCCGTCCCCTTCTTCGAGACGCGCAACTACCTGGAGGACTGGCGGCGGACGGCCGAGTGCGCCCTGGAGGGCGCGCAGCGCGCGGGCGACACCCGCGGCGCCGGCACCATGCTCCGCTCCCTGGGGACGCTCGCCATCTACCAGCGCCGCTACGAGGAGGCGCGGGAGCGGCTGCTGACCGCGCTGACCCACCTGGAGCACAGCGACGACACCCAGGGCCGGGCCATCGTGCGGCGCAATCTCGCGGTGTGCGCCCGCTTCTCCGGCGACCTCGCCGAGGCGGCCCGCTGCTGCGAGGAGTCCCTGGTGCTGTTCCGGCGGGCCGGCGACTCCTCCGGCCTCTCGCACGCGCTGGGGCTGCTCGCCCAGATCGAGATCGAGCAGGGCAATCCCGAGCGGGGTGTGGAGCTGAGCAACCAGGCGATCGAGGTCAGCTACAAGGCCGGATCGCTGCGCAGCCGCACCCAGAACCTCTACCGCCTGGCCGAGGCGCTGCTCGGCGCCGGGCAGTCGGCGCGGGCGGAGCGGGTCTGCCACGACGTGGTGGGCCTCACCCGCGGTCAGGGCGACCGGCTGGGTGAGGCCCACGGGCTGTGCGTCCTCGGCGAGGCGCAGTGGCGGCAGAACGAGCCGCACAAGGCGCGGGCCAGCCTGCTGCGGGCGCTGCGCGCCGCCGAGGAGGTCAACGACCGGTTCCTCCAGGCCAGGATCACCACCAACCTCGCCTGCGCCGAGGCGATCTGCGGCGGCACCGGCGCCGACGCGCCCCTGGAGTGGGCCCAGCAGGAATTCCGCACGCTCAACGCGCCGGTGTGGGTACGGCGGGCCGGCCGGCTGCGCGAGGTCCTGGGGTCGCACGACGCGGACAGCCCCATCGAGGGGCTGGTCCTGGCCCGCCTGCTCCACGGCTGCTGATCAGGCCCCCGCGGGCGTCGTCACGTCCAGGGCAGATCACCGGTCCGCAGGCCGGCGCCCACGGCGAGAAGCAGTGGAAGAAAAACCAGCGCGGCGGTGGCGAACGCTACCGCGCCCGTAGTGAACTTACGCATGAATGACTCCCCGTAGTGTTCTCAGAAAACGCCCTGACGGCTTTCTCTGAGGGCAGCCTAAGGGTGGCCGCTTTTGGTGTGATTTCCCGGCGATTTCGACTGTCGGAAATCGACTCGATAATGCGGGGAAAGTCCTGGCGGATAAGGTTATGAGGAGAACTTTGCCGGGGGATGTCCGGGGGATGGGGATTGCGCTGTGCTGAACTCTGGTGGTGTGGCCGTACGGCCCGCCGATGGGACCGCGGAACCGGACGACCCGGGCGCGGAAGCGCCCGGGATGCTTGAATTCCGTTTGCTGGGACCGGTCTCCGTGACCCGTGCGGGTACGGCGGTCCCGCTGCCCGGGACGAAGATCCACACCGTGCTCGCCGTACTGCTGCTGGCGCGGGGTGCCCTGGTCGCCGACGGGCGGCTGAGCGCGGCGCTGTGGGGGGACGCGCCGCCGCACACCTCGAACTCCCAGATCTACACCTATGTCTCCCGGCTCAGAAAAGTCCTCGGGAAAGCGGCGCAAATATCCCGGAAAGGCCCGGGATACGCCCTCGACGTCAAGGACGCCGAGGTCGATCTGTTCTCCTTCGAGCGGCTCGACCGGCTGGGCCGCCAGGCCCTGAAGGAGAACCGCCACGAGGAGGCGGGCCGGCTGCTCGGCAGCGCGCTCGGCTGTTGGAGCGGCCACGCCCTGGACAATGTGAGCGAGCACCTCCTGCAGTTCGAGCGGCCACGCCTGGAATTCCTGCGGGCCGAGGCACTGGAACGCCGGATCCAGGCGGATCTGGCACTCGGCCGGCACCGCTCCCTGGTACCCGAACTCCTCTCCCTGGTGGCCCGCTTCCCCATGGAGGAGAATCTGCGCGCCCACCTCATCACGGCACTGCACCGCTGCGACCGGCAGGCGGAGGCCGTCCAGGTGTACGGCGAGGGCCGCCGGATCCTCGACGAGCAGCTCGGCGTGGTGCCGGGACCGCAGCTCAGAAAGGCCTATCTGCGGATGCTGCGCGGCGAGGGCGCCGCCGCCCGGCGCAAGCCGCTCGTCCTGCTGCCCGTGCGGGCAGCGGTGGTCACCGGGCGCACCGCCGAGGCGGCCCGGCTCAGGTCGCTGCTGCTGCGCCGCCCCTCGGGCCAGGGCTCCCGGCTCAGGGCGGCGCTGGTCACCGGGATGCCCGGCAGCGGCAAGACGGCCCTGGCCGCCGAAGTGGCCCACGGCTGCGCCCAGGCCTTCCCCGACGGGGTGGTGCACGCCGACCTCCAGGACGCCGACGGAGCCGCCCGCCCTCCCGCAGCCGTGCTCGCGGAGATCCTCTCGGCGCTGGGGGACACCGCGGACGCCGGGCGGGCGGCCGGGCACGAACTGGGCGACCTGGTGCGCCGCTACCGTGCCAGGACCGCCGCCTCCCGGCTGCTCGTCGTGCTGGACGACGCGACGGGCGACGCGCAGTTGGCCCCGCTGCTGCCCGCGAGCCCGGACACCGCACTGCTCATCACCAGCAGGACCCGGCTGGTGACCGTGCCCGCCTCCTCCACCGTCCCGCTGGAACCGCTGGGCGACGAGGACGCGGTGGCGCTGCTCGCCGAGACCGTGGGCGCCGGCCGTGTCCGGGCCGAACTCCCGGCGGCACGCGACCTGGTGCGCTACTGCGCCGGGCTGCCGCTGGCGGTGCGGATCGTGGGCGCCCGGCTCGCCGCCCGCCCGCACTGGCCGGTGGCCCGGCTCGCCGCCCAGCTGGCCGACCCGCGCTCCCGGCTCGCCGCCTTCTCCTACGGCGGCCTGGCACTGACCCGTACCCTCGACCGCGCCCTGTCCCGGCTGAGCCCGGCCACCGCGGCCGTCCTGCCCTGGCTCGCGGCGCTGGGACCCGGCCCCTTCACCGCCCGGCTCGCGGGCGAGGTGACCGGCCTGGCCGAGGCGGAAGGCGCCCTGGAAGAACTCGTCGACGCCTGCCTGCTCTCCTCCGAGCCCGGCGGCGCCCTCGGCGAGGACCGCTACCGCTTCCACCCGCTGGTCCTGCTGTACGCGGGCGAGCTGCCCCGAACGGAACTCCCCCGGTGACCCGGCGACCTTCGCCGGCGACCCCGCGCCAAGCCGGCGACAAGCCGTGTGAGAGGTCTGTTCAAGATCGGTGGCTGAGGCTGCCCGCCATGAAGCCTATGGATGGTGACCGCCATGAGTGAGGCGGCGCTGATCACTCAGGAAGACGCGGTGAAGGCCCTCCACTCGGCCATCGAGGAAGCGGCCGGCCTGCTGGAGGTGGAGTACCCGCGCGACACGGTGCTGCGCATCCTGAACCTGTACGGGGGGGACCTCGCCCGGGCGGTGGTCGCGTTCCGGGTCTCGACCGGCGCCGAGCGCGCGGGCGAGCTGGACTGCCGGTTCACGGTGCCGCAGGACGTCGACCCGTACGAACTCGCCGTGGACAGCGGGCTGTTGGAGAGGACGGACCACCCTGTCTCCCGGCTGCTCGCGGACATCCGCGAGCACTGCCCCGTCGACGGCTACGGCATCGACTTCGGTGTCGTCGGGGGGTTCAAGAAGATCTGGGTGGTGCTGCCCAGGACCGCCCTCCAGGGGGTCGCCGAGCTGGCCGGCATCCCGTCGATGCCGCCGAGCCTGGGCCGGAGCCTCGACTTCATCGCCCGGCACGGCCTGGGCGACACCGTGGGCCTGATCGGCATCGACTACCGCCACCGCACCGTCAACATCTACATGGGCGAGCCGCCCGCCGACGGCTTCGCCCCCGAGTCGCTGCGGTCGATGCTCCGCGAGATCGGCCAGGCAGAGCCCACCGAGCAGATGCTCCGGCTCGGCCGCGAGATCTTCGGCCTCTACGTGACCCTCAGCTGGGACAACCCGGCGATCGAGCGGATCAGCTTCGCCGTGGCGACGACCGACCCGTCCGGTCTCCCCGTCGAACTCGACGACCGGATCGAGCTGTTCGTGCGGCACGTGCGGCGCGCCGACCCGCACACGAAGTTCGTCTACGCCGTCGCCTCCCAGCCCGACGGCGAATATTACAAGCTCCAGGCCTACTACCGGTGGGGTTCCGGAGTGCCGGAGATCATGCAGCTGCCCGAGGGCGCCCTCGCGGACCCGGTCTAGCCCCGCCCGCCCTCCTCCTCGGCTCTCTTCTCGTCGCTCGTCTTCCTCACCTCTCCACGGCACGGCGGAAGTTGGATGCTGCCTGCCCCTCGGGCCTTACTTCCGGAAGGACGAAACCTTGGGCACCGTAGAAGTCCCGGTACTGATCGTGGGCGGCGGCGGCACCGGCCTGTCCGCCTCCGTCTTCCTGTCCGACCACGGCGTCGGCCATCTGCTGGTGGAGCGCCGCGCGGACACCTCGCGCCTGCCGAAGGCGCACTACCTCAACCAGCGCACCATGGGGGTCTTCCGCCAGCACGGACTGGCGGACGACGTGTCGAGACCGGGAGCCGGGCCCGAGCAGTTCGGCACGGTCCGCTGGCAGACCACGCTCACCGGCCAGGGACCGCTGGACGGGCGGGTCATCCACGAGATGGACGGCTTCGGCGGCGGCGCGCTGCGCGAGGCGTACGAGGCGGCCGGTCCCGTGCTTCCGGTCAAGCTGCCGCAGCTGCGCCTCGAACCGGTGCTGCGCCGCCACGCCGAGCAGCGCAACCCCGGCGGGATCCTGTTCGGCCACGAGCTGGTGTCGCTGGCCGAGGACGAGGACGGCGGGAGCGTCACCGCCGAGATCCGCTCCACCGGGACCGGCGAGACCACGACGGTCAGGGCGCGCTACGTGATCGCGGCGGACGGCGGCCGTACGGTCGGCTCCGCTCTCGGTGTGCGCATGGAGGGCCTGCCCGCCCTGTTCGACGCCACCACGGCGTACTTCTCCGCCGATCTGTCGCCGTGGTGGAACGAGGGCTCGATCATCACCTGGTTCCTCAACCCCTACCGCCCGGACCTGTCGAGCGCCCTCATCGAGATGGGCCCGACCTGGGGCAGGCACTGCGAGGAGTGGGGCCTGCACCTGCCCCTCACCGGCATCGACCGCACCGACGAGCAGGCGGTCACCGCCCGTATCCGCGAGGTGCTCGGCCTGCCCGAGCTGGAGCTGACCCTGCACGAGGTGACCAGCTGGACCGTGGAGGCGGTGCTCGCCGAGCGCTACCGGTACGGCAGGGTGTTCCTGGCCGGCGACGCCGCCCACCGCCAGCCTCCCGCCGTCGGCCTCGGCCTGAACACCGGCATCCAGGACGCGCACAACCTCGCCTGGAAGCTCGCCGCGGTCCTGTCCGGCAGTGCGGGCGACAGCCTGCTCGACGCGTACGAGGCCGAGCGCCGGCCCGTCGGCCGGCACAACCTGGGCTGGGCGATGTCCGCCGCGGCGCACCACCAGGTGGTCATCGACGCCGCCCTCGGCCTCGGCCCGCACGTGCCGCCGGAGCGCCGTACCCAGATGTTCTTCGGCTACTTCGCGCCGACCCCGGTCGGCGCCGCGCAGCGCGCCCGCGCGGCGGAGATCTTCGCCACCCACCGCGGCGAGTGCCAGGCGCTCGACGTGGAGGCCGGATTCGGCTACGAGCAGGGCGCGGTCGTCCCGGACGGCAGCCGCCTGCCCGCCCGGTCGCCGCTGGGCGACGTGTACCGGCCCACCACCCGCCCGGGTCATCTGCTGCCGCACGCGTGGATCGAGCGGGACGGCCGGCGGGTGTCCACCCACGACCTGGTCGGGTCCGGCACCGGCTTCGTCCTGATCACCGGGGCGGACGGCGCGGCATGGGCCGAGGCCGCCGCGCTGGCGGCCGGGAAGCTCTCCGTCCCGGTGACCGCGGTCCTGATCGGCGAGGGGGCCGAGTACGCCGACGCCGACGGCGCCTGGCAGCGGCTGCGCGAGACCGGCGGGGCGGGCGCCGTCCTGGTCCGGCCCGACCAGCACGTGGCCTGGCGCGCCACCGGTACCGAGGCGGACCCGGCGGGCGCCCTGACCGAGGCGCTCTCCCTCGTCCTGGGCCACCAGGTCCCGTGACCCCGCGCACCGTCCCGCCCATCAAGCCGCCCCATCAGGCGTCCTCCCTGAGGAACGCCCTGAAGAACACGGTAGGAACAGCATGATCAACAGAAGGTCATTCCTCGCCGGCACCGGTGGTGCGGCGCTGGCCGCGACGGCGCTGGCCGGCGCCACCCAGGCCAAGGCCAATGCCTCGGGCACCAAGTGGAGCCGGCTCGCCGACCGGCTCCAGGGACACCTGGTGCTCCCGTCCGACGCGGACTACCAGAAGGCCAAGCAGCTCTACCAGGTCCAGTTCGACGCCACCAGCCCCAAGGCGGTCGCCTACTGCGCCTCGGCCGCCGACGTCGCCGCGTGCATCCGCTTCGCCGAGGCCCAGGGCATCCCCGTCGCCGCGCGCAGCGGCGGCCACAGCGCGGGCGGCTACTCCACCACCCGCGGCCTGGTCATCGACGTCTCCCGGCTCAACTCCGTGGTGCCCGGCAACGGTTCGGTGAAGATCGGGCCCGGCGCCCAGCTCATCGACATCATGGACACCCTCGCGCCGGCCGGCCTCGGCATCTCCGGCGGCTACTGCCCCACCGTCGCGGCCGGCGGGTTCTTCCAGGGCGGCGGCATGGGCCTGTTCACCCGCAGCATCGGCATCGCCTCCGACAAGGTGACCTCGGCGCAGGTGGTCCTGGCCGACGGGCGGACCGTCACCGCCTCGCCGAACAGCCACAAGGACCTGTTCTGGGCCCTGCGCGGCGGCGGTGGCGGCAACTTCGGCATCGTGACCTCCTACGACGTCACCCCCTCGCCGCTGACCAACGTGGCCGCCGTCAACCTGGTGTGGACCTTCGACCAGGCCCTGGACATGCTGGACGGCTGGGCCCGCTGGCTGCCCGACGCGCCCTGGACGATCGGCAGCGGCGTCAACGTCACGCTCACCGACGCGGGCCCCGGCACCGTGCCGACCGCCTCGGTCTTCCTCGCCTCGGTGGACACCGGCCCCGGGTTCGACACCGAGATCGCCCGCCTGACCTCGCTGGTCGGCCGGCCCCCGGTGTTCCAGCAGAAGTTCACCGCCCCCTACCGGTCGGTCCTGATGCAGCTCTACCAGTGCACCGAACTGTCGGTGCAGCAGTGCCACCGCGTCGACACCTCACCCGGCGGGCAGATCCAGCGCCCGGCGTTCGGCGCCTGGCGCAGCCGCCTGTTCGAGCAGTCGATGCCGCGCGACGGCTGGGCCAAGGCACTGGAGGCCTTCGACGCGCACCGCTTCGCCGGGCAGATGCGTCAGTTGCAGATCTCCGCCCTCGGCGGCCAGGCCAACACCCCGGCCCGCGACGCCACCGCCTACGTCCACCGCGACAGCCTCTTCTCGGTCAGCTACCTCACCTCGGACGCCGTCGCGCCGATCTCCCAGGAGGCCGAGGCCGCCGCCTGGAGCTACGTCGACGGCGGCTTCGCGGTGATCGACCCCTACTCCAACGGCGAGACCTACCAGAACTTCATCGACCCGCGCCTGACCGGGTGGCGGCGCTCCTACTACGCCGAGAACTACGCGCGGCTGGCCCGGGTCAAGGAGAAGTACGACCCGTACCGGTTCTTCCGGTTCGCGCAGAGCGTCCGCTGACCGGCGCCCGGCCCCGCGCGGGGATCCCCCTCCCGCGGGGCCGGGCCGGTCGTCGTGCCATGAGGCCATCCCGGCCGGTTCGGTCCGGCCCAGACAGGAGCACTCCATGAAGATCGCCACCCCTGCGCGGCCGGCCGCGCTGCAACTGCCCGAGGAGATCCACCCCGACGTGGTGCACCGGGCCACATCCCGGCTGGTCGCGCACGTCAGCGGCAGAGCCGATCCCGACGGCGCCCTGCGCGGGCACTGCGAGAGCAGAGTGCTGGAGTCCGCGCTCGCGCTCTCGCTGATGACGCGGACCGGCGCCCACTCCCCGGCCCGGGACCGCCTCCTGGCCTACCTGCGTCCCCACCGGCAGTCCGCGGACCGGCTCGACGCGGTGCTCGCCTCGCTGGCCGTCGGGGGAGCCGCGGGCCGGGAGACCGGCGGCGACAGCGCGCTCGTCGGCACCCTGGCGTCCGGCGTCCTGGCCGCCGCGCCGGGCTTCATCTCCGTCCGCCGCCGCCTGATGGTCTACGCGGTGCTCTGCGTGCTCGGCTGCCCGCTGCCGGCCGACGCCGAACTCCCGGGCGGCGGGCAGGCCCCCACCGACCCGCTGCACTCCTGGGCCGCCGTGCAGCAGGCGTCCATCACGCTGATCCTGGCCGGCGCCATGGGCGTCAGGAACCGCTCCACCGAGGCCGCGCTCGGCACCCTGCTGGCCACCGACCCCGCCACCACGGTGTGGGAGGGCTACGCGCTGATGCACCTGCTGGCGCTGCACGCGCTCGCCGGGGTGCCCGGCCAGGAGGAGACCGTGCGGCGCGGCCTGGAGACACTGCTGCGCCATCAGCGCCCCGACGGCGGCTTCCCGTTCGTGCTGGCGATGGACAACTGGTGCACGGCCACCGGCGGTCTCGCCCTGCACGCGGCGGGCGCGGACCCGGCGCTGCTGCGCCGCATGACGGCGATGCTCGGCGCCCACCAGGGCGGCGCCCGGCTGCGCTCGCTCTCCCGGGGCGCGCCGCTGACCGGCGGCTGGTCGATGTCGCCGCTCGTCGCGCAGAACGACGTCGACGACACCTCCTGCGCCCTGGAACTCCTCCAGGCCGTCGACCCGGTCACGCACGCCGGGGCCGTGCGGCGCGGGGTGGACGCGCTGCTCGCCGTGCAGGGCGCGGACGGCGGCTTCCCGACCTACGTCGCGGGCGCCTCCTCCGAGCCGTGCATGACGGCCGCCGCGGTCTGCGCGCTCGCCCCGCACCCCGCCACCGCGCCGGTCCGGGACAAGGCACTGGCCTTCCTCGCCGACAGCCAGCACGCCGACGGCAGCTTCGAGCCGGGCTGGAGCCGCAGCCGCCTGCACAGCCTCTTCCGGGTCCGGCTCGCCGCCTGCACGGCGGGGCAGGACGACCCGCGCGCCGCCGCCATGGCCGCGCGGATCGAGCAGACGGTGCGCGAGACGCAGAACACCGACGGCGGCTGGGGCATGCAGCCCGGCGACCCCAGCGACGACGTCAGCACCGCGTACGGCCTGATCGCGCTCTGCTACGCCGACGACCCGCGGCCCCTCGGCCGCGCCCTGACCTGGCTGCTCGCCCAGCAGAAGGCCGACGGCAGCTACGGCGGCCCGCCCGACATGGTCGGCCCCCGCCCCTTCGCCTACCACTTCCCGCTGCTCACCGACATCCCGGTGCTGCTCGCCCTCGGGCACGTCCGCGCCCGGCTCGCCGACCCGCAGGCCGTGCTCCCCGCAGTGCGGTGACCGGCGTCCCGACCTGTGTCCGGACCGCCTGACACCTCGTCGGGCGCCCTGGAATCCCGCTGCGCACCATCTCTCACCCCCACACCACACGGAGGAACCGGCATGATGCGAAAACTGGCCGCCTTGCCCAGTGGAAGCGTGGGCAAGTGGGTCGTCCTCGCGATCTGGGCCGTCCTGCTGGTTCCCGCACTGATGCTGGCAGGGAAGCTCTCCGGCGCGGAGCAGAACGACAACTCGGCCTGGCTGCCCGGCAACGCGGAGTCCACCGCGGTCGTCGAGCGCGCCGAGAAGCTGATGCCCGCCGACACCGTGCCCGCGATCGTGGTCTACGACCGGGCCACCGGGGTCACCGCCGCCGACCTGTCCAAGGCGCGGGCGGACGCCAAGGCGTTCCAGGGCATCGACAACGTCGTGGGCGCCCCGCAGGGCCCGGTCGAGTCCCAGGACGGCAAGGCCATCCAGACCGTCGTCCAGGTCCACAAGGACAACTCCGGCTGGGAAGGGCTCGGCACAGTGGTCGACCGGATGACCGAGGTCGGCCGGCAGGGACCTGACGGCCTCGGCTTCCACGTCGCGGGACCGGCCGGCTACGGCGCCGACTCGATCAAGGCGTTCGGCGGCGGCGGCACCCTGACCACGATCACCGCGCTGGTCGTCATCGTGATCCTGCTGTTCACCTACCGCAGCCCGCTGCTGCCCCTGCTGCCGCTGATCACCGTCGGCGTGGCCCTGGTCGTGGCGGAGGCGCTGATCTACCTGCTGGCCGAGCACGCCGGGCTGGTCGTCAACAAGCAGAGCAGCTTCATCCTGACCGTGCTCGTCTTCGGCGCCGCCACCGACTACGCCCTGCTGCTGATCTCCCGCTACCGGGAGGAACTGCTGCGCCACGAGGACCGGCACGAGGCGATGGCGGAGGCCCTCCACCGCTCGGGCCCGGCGATCGTGGCCAGCGCGGCGACCGTCGCGGTCAGCCTGATGCTGCTGATGCTCGCCGACCTGAACTCCACCAAGGGCATGGGCCCGGCCTGCGCCATCGGCATCCTGGTCGGCCTGCTCACCATGGTCACCCTGATGCCCGCCCTGCTCGTCGTCTGCGGCCGGTGGGTCTTCTGGCCGGTGAGACCGGTGTACGGGGCCGCGGGGGCGACGCGCAAGGAGAGCGTCTGGAGCCGGGTCGGGAAGGCCGTCTCCGGCCGCCCGCGCCTGGTGTGGGCGGGCACCGTGCTCGTGCTCGGGGCCCTGGCGCTCGGCGCCCTCGGGCTCGACGCCTCCGGCCTGGCCAACAAGGACCAGTTCACGAACACACCGCAGATGGCGGTCGGCGAGGACGTCCGCGCCGAGCACTTCCCCGCCGGATCCGGCGACCCCGTCTACGTGGTGGCCAGGGCCGGCGCGGCCGACCGGGTCAAGGCGGCGCTGGCCGGGGTGCCCGGGATCGCCGGCGTCGCGGACCCGGTGGTCAAGGGCGACGGGGCGGTCCTGCTCGCCCAGTTGAAGGACGAGCCCAGCAGCGAGGCGGCGATGCGTACCGTCGACCGGGCCCGCGGCGCGGTCCACCGGATCGACGGCGCGGACGCGCAGGTCGGCGGCAGCACCGCGGTCATGGTGGACACCGAGGACGCGGCGGCCCGCGACAACAAGGTGGTCATCCCGCTCGTGCTGGTGGTGGTGCTGCTCATCCTGGCGGCGCTGCTGCGGGCGGTGGTCGCGCCGCTGCTGCTGATGGCGACGGTGCTGCTGTCGTTCGGCGCGGCCCTCGGGGTGAGCAGCCTGATGTTCGAGCACGTCTTCGGCTTCGCCGGTGCCGACGCGTCCTTCCCGCTGCTCGCCTTCGTCTTCCTGGTCGCCCTGGGCATCGACTACAACATCTTCCTGGTCACCCGGATCCGCGAGGACGCGCTGCGGCAGGGCACCCGGCGCGCCGCGCTGACCGGCCTGTCCTCCACCGGCGGGGTGATCACCTCGGCGGGCGTGGTGCTCGCCGGCACCTTCGGGGCGATGGCGTCACTGCCGCTGGTCTTCGCGGCGGAACTGGGCTTCGCGGTGGCCTTCGGGGTGCTGCTGGACACCCTCGTGGTCCGCTCGGTGCTGGTCACCGCGCTCACCCTGGACGTGGGCCGCTGGATGTGGTGGCCCGGCAAGCTCTTCCTGCGCCGGGACGACGCCCTGCCGGCGGCGGGCGACCACGACGACCGGGTGTCCACGCTCAGCGGCCGGTGAGCAACCGCACACAACTTACGGGGGCAGTATCCATGCGTGCGACAACGATGGACAGAGAAGACCGCCGCGGCACCCTGACCGCCGCCCCGGTGGCCGTCGAGGGACGCGGACCACAGGCCGTCGCGGAACCGCCGGGGCCGCGGGAGAGCGGGGGGAGCGCCGGCAGCGCGCGGCGCATAGCGGAACTCGAACGCGAGGTCCGGGAGTTGCGGCGGGCCAACGAGACGCTCAAGCAGTACGTCAGCAAGGCGCTGGAGCTCGACGTCAGCCCCTCGGAGCGGGACGACCGCTTCGAGGGCGCCGCCGGATACGGCCAGGACCCGGCCGATCCGGCGCGCCGCCCCGCGCCGGGCGCCGGGGACGGACCCGCCCGCGCCCCGCACCCCACCGCCGCCGAGGTCGAGATCCGGGTCCTCGGCCCGATCGAGGTGGCCGTCGGCGGCCGGTGGGTGGACCTGGGCACGCCCAAGCAGCGTGCGGCGCTCGCCCTGCTGGTGAGCCAGGTGGGCCAGCCGGTCTCGATCGACGTCCTGGTGGAAGCGCTGTGGGACGGCCGGCCGCCGCAGTCGGCGACCACTTCGCTGCACGCCTACATCGCCAATCTGCGGCGCGCGCTGGAACCGCACCGGGCGCCGCGCGCCCCGTCGACGGTGCTGTGCACGCGCGGCCGGAGCTATCTGCTGGACAGCCGGGCCGTCGAGGTCGACGCGCACCGCTTCGGGGAGTGCGCCACCGCCGGGTGGCGGGCGCTGGACCGGGGCGATCCGCAGCGGGCGCTGTACGCGTTCGAGGCCGGCCTCGCGCTGTGGCGCGGTGAGGCGTACGCGGAGGTGGCGGCCCGGCACGTCACACCGGCGGCCGTACGTCTGGAGGAACTGCGCCTGTCGATGATCGAGGGCCGCTGTGCGACGCTGATCGCGGTGGGCAACCACGAACTGGCGGTGCCCGAACTGGTGGCCTTCACCCAGGCCCACCCGCTGCGCGAGTACGGCTGCGAACTGCTGAGCCTCGCGCTGTACCGGGCGGGCCGGCAGGCCAACGCGCTGTCGGTGCTGCGGGACCACCAGAAGACCATGGTGGAGGACCTGGGCATCTCGCCCAGCCCCGCGCTCCAGCACCTGGAACTGGAGATCCTGCGCCAGGCACCGGAGTTGAGGGGCCCTGGCAGGGTGCAGTAGCCGGACGACCGCCCGTCCCCGGAGCGGGTCCGGCCGGGGTCGGTCAGCGGGTGGCCGCCGCGGCGGCGAAGGGTCCGTCCAGGGCGGCCCATTGCAGGAGCAGCACGGTCTTGCCGTCGGCGATGCGCCCGTCGCGGACCATGGCGAGGGCGTCGGCGAAGGGCACGTCGACGACGTCGATGTCCTCGCCGTCCTCCTCCAGCCCGCCGCCCTGTCCGGTCCGGTCGGCCGGGGTGTAGGGCGCCGCGTAGAAGTGCAGGCGTTCGGTGACGGAGCCGGGGCTCATGTAGGCGTCGAGGACGTGGGTGAGCGGGCCGAGCGTGACCCCGAGTTCCTCGGCGGCCTCGCGCCGGACGGCGGCGAGCGGGGCGTCACCGTCGAGCAGCCCGGCCGCGGCCTCGATCAGCATGCCGTCGGGGTGGCCGTTGACGTAGGCCGGGTAGCGGAACTGACGGGTGAGCAGCACACGGCCGCGCTCGGCGTCGTACGGCAGGACGACCGCGCCGTTGCCGCGGTCGTACGTCTCGCGCTGCTGGGTGACCCAGCGCCCGTCCCGCCGCCGGTAGTCGAAGGTGGTGCGGCGCAGCACGTGCCAGCCCTGCGACGTCAGCTCCACGTCGCGGACCACCACGTCGGGGTTCCGGTCCAGACCGCGCCCGGCGCGGTCGAGTCCGGTACGCCCGCGGTGGTCGGGGGTGTCGACGCCGGGGCGGTACGGGCCGGCGACGGGGAGGGGTGTCGGCTTGTCGGTCATGGCGCGCTACGATACACGCAGAAACGTGCAAGAACGGGAGAGAGTGTGCATGCTGGCTGCTGAACGGCGCGACCACCTGCTGGGCCTGCTCGCTCGCGAGGGCAAGATCGTCGCCAAGGACGTCGCCGCCGGCCTGGGCATCTCCGAGGACAGCGTGCGCCGCGATCTGCGCGACCTCGCCGCCGAGGGACGCTGCCAGCGGGTCTACGGCGGGGCACTGCCCGTCTCCCCGGCCGCCGCGGACTACGCCTCCCGGCAGGCCGTCGCCCCCGGCGGAAAGCGGAAGGTCGCCGCGGCGGCCGTCGCTCTCGTGCGGCCCGGCGGCGCGCTGATCCTCGACGGCGGCACCACCGCGCTGGCCGTGGTCCGCGCGCTCCCGCAGGACCTCGCCTGCACCGTCATCACCCACAGCCCGACGACCGCGGCCGCGCTGCTCGGCCATCCGCTGGCCGAGGTCTTCCTGCTCGGCGGCCGGGTCTTCAAGCACTCGGCGGTCGCCTGCGGCGCGGCCGCGGTCGAGGCCGCCCAGAACGTCTCCGCCGACCTGTGCCTGCTCGGCGTCAGCGGCGTCCACCCGGAGGCCGGACTGACCACCGGCGACGCCGAGGAGGCCGCGATGAAGCGCGCCCTGGCCGCCCGGTCCGCGGACACCTGGATCCTCGCCTCGTCCGAGAAGATCGGCACCGCCTCCCGCTTCCGGGTCCTGCCCTGGGCGGAGATCAGCGGCCTGATCACCGACGCCGGCCCCGGCCATCCGGTGGTCGAGCGGATCATGGCGCACGGCGTGCAGATCCTGGCGGCCGGCTGACGGCGGCGGGCCGCAGGCCGGACCGCACCCGGGCCGGGGCGCCAGGTGCGGCCGGGCGCCGTCGCGTCGCCGTGAACACGCCGGTCAGGTGTGGTCGGCGGCGGGCATCCACCACTCCCGGGGCGGCGGCTCCAGCCAGCCGCTCTCGTCGGCGATGCCGCGGACGGCGGTGATGGCGCCGTCCAGCGGCCTGCTCGGCCGCCCCGACCGCCAGACCGCCGAGAAGGGATAGACCGGTACCGGGTCGACCACCGGCCGCACCACCACGCCGTCGGCGGCCGGTGCGAGCAGCGGCCCCAGCGACGGGGCGCGGTAGGCGGCCACCGCCGCGTTGGCCGCGCTGCGGCCGTGCCCGCGCATGCGGTACCCGACCTCCAGGCCGAATTCGGCGACGACCTGCTCGTTCCAGTCCTGCCAGTCGGCCGCCTCCTCCGCGATGTGCAGCAGCAGCGGGTGATCGGCCAGCTCCGCCATCCGGACGGCGTCGCGCCCGGCCAGCCCGTGGTCCGCGGGCAGGACCACGCCCATCGGCTCCAGCCGCACCAACCGGTGCTGGAGCGCCTTGGGCAGGGGGCCGTCGAGGCCGTTCACCCGGCCGAAGGCGAGGTCGGTCCTGCCCTGGACGAGACTCGTCACGGCGACGGTGAAACCCTGCCCCTGCACGACCTCCAGCGTCACCTCGGGCAAGCGCGAGCGCAGTTGCCGCGCGATCAGGTCGGTGGTGGGCAGGCCCTCGGTGATCACGTCGACCCGCAGCAGCGGCGCGGTCCTGCTGAACTCCACGACCATGTTCCGGGCCTCGGCGAGCAGCCGCCGGCCGCGGTCGACGAACAACTTCCCGGCCGGTGTCAGCTCGACATGACGGCGGTCCCGGATGAACAGCACGACCCCCAGCCCGGCTTCGAGCTGGACGATCTGCGAGGACAACGTCTGCTGGGCAATCAGTAACTTTTGAGCGGCACGCCCGAAGTGCAACTCATCTGCCAGGATCACCGCATAGCGTATGAGGCGTAAATCAAGTTCCATATGCGCTATTCCACGGAATTGCACGCGTCGAGCATGAGCCCGCAGTAAGCAAAGCCATACAGCGCCACAGTCTCCGTCACCATCCCCACCTGCTGTCACAGCGGACCACTGTCGTCCCACAGCTTACCGGTGTTGGACTCCGCCGGACGAGACCGTGTCGACTGAGGGGTATGGCCGTAGACGAAGCCGCTCGGTGGTCGTCCTCCCGGTGCGGGCACCCACCGCTGTCCCAACGGGCAACCGCGCCCGCCGTCTTCGCGTGCGCGCCCGACCGTACGCCGGCCGCGTCCGGACGAGCGGGCCGCGCCCTGCCCGATCCCCCCGCGCAGCCGCGCGGCGGGCACGCGGTCCCCGGCCCGAATGCCCGAACGGGCAGCTCGCGGCACGACACGCCGGGCGGTCGGGCAGGCCCGGGCGCCCGCGGGGCCGCCCGGGGACACCTCGGTCCCGCGCGATTCCGCGTCGCGGGCGACGACCGATCGCCCGGCGCGGCTCCCGCCCGGCCGCCGCTGCCGCCCGGCAGGGGCCGTCGCGCGCAGGCGGGCTGCGGCGCCGCCGGCTGAATCGGCCGACGGCCGGGGACGGGATTCCCGGTATTCCGGAGAATTCCGCCCGGGCGGAGAACACCGATCCCCCTTCACAGAGGAGAGTGTCGACGAAATGGACTCTGCCGCGAACCATCGGGGCCTGCTCGCGGGGTTCGATGTCTTCATCGGAGGGCCGATACAGCACGCCATTGCCCAGGGCTTCCCCGGCGCCCTACGGGACACGTTCCTCCGGGCGATCGGCGCGGTCCGCGAGCACGGCGGAAATGTCTTCTCGGCGCATGTGGCCGAGAAGTTCGGCGCGGAGACGGCGGCTTTCACGCCCGAACAGGTGTCGGTGCGGGATTTCCAGTGGATGAAGAAATGCGACATCTTCGTGCCGATTCTCCCGGTCCTGCCCGATCGGACCCTGCACCGGACGGACGGCACCCACATCGAACTCGGCTGGGCCACGGCCCTGGGGCGGCCCATCGTGCTCATCACCCCGCAGCCCTTCGTGGACTCGGCGAGTCACCTCCTCAAGGGGCTCAGCCGCGTCGGCTCGGTACGGGCCATCGGCTTCGACGAGTTCAACGAGAAGCCCGGGCTGCTGATCGAGGCCGTCCTCGCGGCCCTGGACCAGCAGGAGGACGCCGTCAGGTCCGCCTAGCCGCCCGGCCGCACCGCCCCCGACTCGCACCCCGTCCTCTTCCGAGGGAGAGCCACGTGCCCGACTTTCCCATCCTGGGCCTGCGCATCAAGAATCCGGTGGTCGTCGGATCCGGACTCCTGACCGACCAGGAGCGCAACATCCGCAGACTGCTGGCCTCGGGCGCGGGAGCCGTGGTCACCAAGACCATCCACCCCAGCCCCCCGCAGGGGCTGGACGAGCGGATCCTGCGGCTGCCCATCGGCATGCTGAACAGCACCACGTACTCCAAACGCCCCGTCGACCACTGGCTGCGGGTCCTGCGCTCCTGCGCGCAGGAGGGGCTGCCGGTCATCGCCTCCCTCCACGCCGACACGCCGGTGGAGCTGGGCGAGCTGGCGCGGGAGGTCGAGCGCACCGGCTGCCGGGCGCTGGAACTGGGCATCTCGTGCCTCAACGACGAGACCGGCTTCGGGGACGACGACCCCGAGCGGGTGTTCGCGTACACCGCGGAGACCCGCAGCAAGGTCGCGCTGCCCTTCTCGGTCAAGGTGGCCGTCGGCGACGCCCTGGAGGAGCGGGTGCGGGCCGCGGTCGCCGGCGGCGCGGACGCCATCACCATGAGCGACACCATCCCCGGCGCGGCGGTGTCCCCGCTGACCGGCGAGCTGGAACTCGGCGGCACCTACGGCTACTCGGGTCCCGGCATCAAGCCGCTGGTGCTCGCGGCCATCTGGCGCTTGCGCAAGCGCGGGTTCGACCTGCCCGTCATGGGCTGCGGCGGCGTCGGCTCCGGCCGTGACGTGGCGGACTACCTGGACGCCGGCGCGGACGTGGCGCAGGTGTACACGGCGCTGCACACCGACATGTACGGCACCTTGGAGCGGATCGTCGCCGAGACCGACGGGATCCTGTCCGGGGCCGCCCCCGCCATCACCCCGACGATGGAGGTGGCGACCTGATGGCCGGGCCGCTCGCCGACCTCACCAGTGCCCGGATCACCGACCGGGTGACCGGCCGGACCGTCGTCTGGCCCATCGGGGCCACCGAGCAGCACGGCCCGCACCTGCCGCTGTCCGTCGACGCCGTGCTCGCCGAGGAGTTCGCCCGCGAGATCGCCGGCGAACTGGACGGGTTCACCCTGCCGGTGCAGTCGATCGCCGCGCGGTCGCTGCCGCAGAGCGGCGGCGGACTGTCCTTCCCCGGCACCGTGTACGTCGGCGGGGACACCCTGGTCCGGTTCCTGCGCGAGGCGCTGCGGTCGCTGCTGGGCCTGCCGATGGCCCGGCTGGTCGTGGTGAACGGGCACTTCGAGAACGAGCCGTACATCTTCGAGGCGCTCGACCAGGTGCGTCAGGAGGGCCTGCTCGACGGCAAGGAGGTCTTCGCCTTCAGCTGGTGGAGCCTGGTGCAGGAGTCCTGGATCGCCGCCGAGACCGACGCCTTCCCCGGCTGGCACGCGGAGCACGCGGGGGTGACCGAGACGAGCCTGATGCTCCATCTGCGGCCGGACCTGGTCACCGACCTGCGGCCGGACCACGACACCCCGCCGCGCGCCGGGGTGTACCTGCACCCCGTCGACGTGGACCTGATCAGCACCGACGGCGTCCTGTCGCCGACCTCGGGATCGAGCGCCGAGCTGGGCGAGAAGCTCTTCCGCCATGTGACCGACGAGGCGGTGGCCATGGTGCGCGAAGGCGCCGGGCTCCTGCGGGCGCGCGACGGACGGGACGGGACCCGCCGGGCGGCCGCCACTACAGAAGGGACGCAGCCGTGACGCGTAAATTCCATCTGGCCTTCATCTTCGACTTCGCCGCGGACGAGTGGCGCGGCCCGTTCGGCACCGGCGGCTCGCCCTGGGACGGCGCGTTCCACACCGGTGTGGCCCAGGCGCTGGAGCGGGCCTGCTTCGACTTCGTCATCGTCGAGGACAAGCTCATGGTGCCCGAGAGCTACGGCGGTTCGCGGGAGGCGGCGCTCACGCAGGCGATGATCGTGCCCAAGCACGACCCCGTCCCGCTCGCCGTCGCCATGGGGCTGGCCACCTCGCACCTCGGCATCGTCACCACGCTGTCCACGCTGGCCTATCCGCCGTTCATGACCGCGCGCCTGGCCTCCACCATGGACAGCATGCTCGGCGGGCGCTACGGCTGGAACATCGTCACCAGCGCCGAGGACCTGGCCGCCCAGAACTTCGGCATGGACAAGCTGCCGCCGCGCGACGTCCGCTACGCGATGGCGGACGAGTACGTCGAGGTGGTCAAGCAGCTGTTCGCCTCCTGGGACAAGGACGCGGTCGTGCTCGACCGGGACAAGGGGGTCTACGCCGACCACACCAAGGTCCGCCCGATCAACTTCAAGGGCGAGTACTTCCAGGTGCGCGGCCCGCTGAACACCGTGCCCTCGCCCCAGCACCGCCCCGCGTTCGTCCAGGCCGGCGCCTCTCCCGCGGGCCGGGACTTCGCCGCCCGCAACGCCGACTCGATCATCGCCATCGCCAACGGCCCGGAGAGCATGAAGGCCTTCCGCGACGACATCCACGACCGGGCCAGGAGGCTGGGCCGCGACCCCGCCGGAATCAGGGTGCTGTTCTGCGTGACCCCCACCCTGGGCGACACGGAGGAGGACGCCCGCCAGAAGCAGGCCAGGACCGTCTCCTCGCCCCAGTTCATCAGGGACATCCTCGCCCAGATGTCCGCCCTCACCGAGATCGACTTCGCGCAGTTCGACGTCGACAAGCCGCTGCCGTACAAGCTGGAGACCAACGGCGAGCAGGGCACCCTGGACAAATTCCAGCAGTGGGGGACCGACAAGACGCTGCGCGAGCTGGTGATGGACGGCGCCGGCGGGCTGGTGTCCTCCGTGGAGCTGGTCGGCACCCCCGACCAGGTCGCGGACCGCATGGGCGAGGTGATGGACGAGGTCGGCGGCGACGGGTTCATCCTCACGACGCCCCTGCTGCGGATGAACCGCCGCTACGTCGCCGAGGTCACCGACGGACTCGTCCCGGCCTTGCAGCGCCGCGGCCTGACCCGGTCGGCGTACACGCCCGGGGCGACGCTGCGCGAGAACCTGCTGGAATTCTGACGTCCGGCGGTCCTCCCATCCATCCGCGGGGCCGGGGACGTACGTGTCCGGCCCCGCGGCGACAACCGGCGACGAGCGGCAACGAGCAGCAACAACCGGCAACGAGCGGCGACGAGGGGGCACAGTGCGGGGGAGGCCGGCGGAGGCCCTGGGGCTGACCGGCGCCCAGCGCGGCATCTGGGCGGACATGGCGGCAGAACCCGGCAGCCCGTCGTTCAACTCCGCGGAGTACCTGGAGCTGTTCGGCGACCTGGACGTCCCCGCGTTCTCGCTGGCCCTGCGCCAGGTGGCCGAGGAGGCGGAGGCGCTCAGGGCCGGGTTCGCGGAAACACCGGACGGGCCGCGCCAGGTCGTCAGGGCGCAGGCGGGCGCGCCGCTGCGGACGGCGGACCTCCGCTCCCACGCCGATCCGCGGCGCGAGGCCCTGGACCGGATGCGGGACGACCTCGGACGGAAGGTCGACATCGCCGCCGGCCCGCTGGCCGGCCACCTGCTCCTGCGGCTGGGGGACCGGCACCACATCTGGTACCAGCGCGTGCACACGCTCCTCGTGGACGCCTTCAGCCTCGCCCTGCTGACCCGCAGGACCGCCGCCCTCTACACGGCGCTGACCACCGCGGGCGCCGACCGCGGCCCCGCCTTCCCGCCGCTGGCGGAACTGGTCGCGGACGAGGCGGCCTACCGCCGCTCCGACCGCTTCCGCGCGGACCGGGCCTTCTGGACCGGGCAGCTGGCCGCGCAGCCGCGCCCGGTCCTGCTGTCCGCCGCGCCGCCGGCCCCGGCGTCGGAGACCTTCCTGCGCTCGTCCGCGGTGCTGCCGCCCGGCCTGTTCCACCGGATCACCCGGGCGGAGCTGGACCTGGGGACGAGCTGGCCGGTCCTCGTCACCGCCTGCGCCGCCGCCTACCTCGGCGCGGTCCGCGAGGCCGAGGAGGTCGTCCTCGGCCTCTTCTCCTCGGGCCGCTCCGGGATCGGCGCGGCCGGCGTCCCGGGCATGATCTCCAACATCCTTCCGCTGCGTCTGGACGTCCGCCCGTCCGGGACCGTCGGGAACTACGCCGAGCGGGTGGGCGACGCCATGAGCCGGGTGCTGCGGCACCAGCGCTTCCGCCAGGAGGACATGCGCCGGCACCTGCGTGCCACCGGGAGGCCCGGCCCCCTGTACGGGCCGCTGGTCAACCTCATGCCGTTCACCCGGGAGTTCGACTTCGCCGGGGTGCGCGGTTTCGCCAGGAACCTCAGCACCGGCCCGATCGACGACCTGTCCCTGGCGGTCTACGAGGCCCGGGGAGAGGCGGGGGAAGCGGGGGAGCCGGGAGCGTCGGGAAAAGCGGGGGAGCCGGGGGAGTCCGGGGAGGCGACCCTCGTCGTCGACATCGACGCGAATCCCGCGGTGTACGCGCGGGACGAGATCGACGGCCACCGGGACCGCCTCACCGCCTTCCTCGACGCGTTCGTGAGCGCCGGGCCGTCGGCGGGCCTGGGCGACGTG
This sequence comes from Streptomyces sp. NBC_01477, assembly GCF_036227245.1. Classification (GTDB taxonomy): domain Bacteria; phylum Actinomycetota; class Actinomycetes; order Streptomycetales; family Streptomycetaceae; genus Actinacidiphila. The sequence continues at coordinate 1,154,769 of NZ_CP109445.1, read as the reverse complement.
CTGGGAGCGGTGCCGCCGTGAACGACCCGGCACCGGTCCGACCCGGCACCGGTCCGACCCGGCACCGGTCCGACCCGGCACCGGTCCGACCCGGCACCGGTCCGGCGCGCCATGCCGGTCCGACGCGGCACGCCGATCCACGGCAGGCGCCCGGAAAGCCCCTAATCTGACGGTCATGGAACAGATGACCGCCACCCAGTGGCGTACTTTCGCGTCGACCGGCACCCGCACCGGCAAGCTCGCCGTCCAGCGCAAGGACGGCCGTCCGCATGTGACGCCCGTCTGGTTCCTGGTGGACGACAGCGACCCGGACGACGTGCACGTGGTCCTCAACACCGGCGCGACCTCGGTCAAGGGCCGGGCGCTGAGCCGCGACCCGCATTTCGCGCTGTGCGTGGACGACCAGGAGCCCCCGTACTCCTTCGTGCTGCTGGAGTGCACCGCCGAGCTCATCGAGGACCTGGCGGAACTGCGGACCTGGGCGACCCGGATCGGCGCGCGCTACATGGGCGAGGACCGGGCGGCGGAGTTCGGCGAGCGCAACGCGGTGGAGGGGGAGTTCCTGGTGCGCGGCCGGATCGACAAGGTCACCGCGTACGCCGAACTCACCGGCTGAGCGCGGCGCGGCTGCCGGCCGGTCCTGGCCGTGCCGGCGCCGGCTGCGCAGCGGTGCGTGATCGGGTTTCTTGCGCCGCCCGCTCCACCCCTGGTAGGACTGTGACGCGCCGTGCCGTCACATGTTCGATATCGCGGGGGTTCATGTGGTCGCCACGGCTTTTCGGTCTTCGGCGCGGCGTCGGCCGGGGGTTCCGCACCGGCCCCGGCGGCGCCTTCCCGCCGTCGCCAGACGCTCGACCCAGCACGGCCTGGTCCTGGCCGCCGTCGCGGCGACCGTACTGCTGTGCGCGACGGCGCTGTCCGCCCTGGCCGCGCTGGCGGGAGGTTCGGTCCAGTCCGAGACCGTCCGGCGGCTGGCGGCCGACCTCGACACACAGGTGTCGGTCAACGCCTCCTACCGGGCCGGGGGTATGGCGGCGGCCGATCAGGGCGTCCGGGCCGCCGGCGCCAAGGTCTTCGCCGGGGTGCCGCAGCGCACCTACGTGGGACTGCTGGGCACCTCGCCGGTCTCGGTGACGAGCATCGACGGAGCCGCGGGCGCGCCGCGCGGTCCCGGCGGCAGCGGGCTGCACCCGGTCGCCGTGCAGGGCGCGGGCGGATTCGGGCAGTTGGTCGCCGGACACTGGCCCGACCGTACGGCGGACGCCCCTGCCGGCGCCTTCACCTCCCTGCCCGCTGTCCGCGTCGCCACCGGTTCCACCGCCCCGGTGGATGCCGCGGTGCCGCAGCAACTGGCCCAGCGCCTCGGGCTCGCACCCGGGTCCCGCCTCCAGGTGCAGGACGCCTTCAGCCGCACCATGACCGTCCGGATCACCGGCGTCTTCCGCGCGGCCGGCGCCGTCGGCTTCTGGCCCGCCATGGCCGGGGACCTGACCGACGGCGAGACCGCCAGCCAGGAACTGCTGGTGGTCTCACCCGCGGCCCTGAACGGCAGGGCTGTCCTCAACGGCCAGCTGACGGCCCGCTGGAGCGTGCTGCCCGACTTCGACCGGCTCGACGCGGGAAGCCTGCCGGGCCTGCGCGACCGGGTCCGCAACTTCACCGGCAGCCGGACCGCCGTGTCGGTCTTCCGCGGGCGGCAGCCGTCGCTGGACGACCTGGCCGTGACCTCAGGACTCCCGGGCGCGATCGACGCCCTGGCGGTGCCGACCGTGGCGGCCCGGTCCGCGCTGTACCTGCCGAGCGTGATGCTGGCCGCCCTCGCCCTCGCCGCGCTGGTACTGGCCGCCCGTCAGATGACCGAGCGGCGGCGCGGTGACTTCGCCCTGCAGCAGGCCAGGGGATCCGGCACCCCGCGGCTGCTGCGCGGCGCGACGGTCGAATGGGCACTCACCGGCGTGCCCGCCGCCCTCGCCGCACCGTACGTGGCCCGGCTGCTGCATCCCGGCGGCCCCGGCCGTGACGCCTGGGCGGCGGTGGGCCTGACCCTGCTGGTGCACGCCGGGGCGGTGCTGCTGCCCGTACTGCCGACGCCGCGGGTACGGGCGGTCCGGGGCGCGCGGGCCGCCGCCGCGCAGCGGCTCGGCGCCGATCTGGCGCTGCTGGCCGTCGCGGTGCTGGGGTATCTGGAGCTGCGGCGGCACCACTCGCTGATCGCCGGCCGGCTCGCGGGCGGCGGGCTCGGCGGCGCGGTGTCCGTGGACCCGGTGCTGGTCTTCGTCCCGGCCCTGGCGAGCGGGGCCGCCGCGCTCCTGCTGCTGCGGCTGCTGCCGCTGACCTCCCGGCTGCTGGACGCGGTCGGCCGCCGCAGCAAGGGCCTGGTCGTCGCGCTGGCCGGGTGGCAGCTGAGCCGGCGTGCCGCGCGCAACGCCGGCCCGGTGGTGCTGATGTGCCTGGCCGTGTCCGTGAGCGCCTTCGCCACCACCGCGCTGGCCTGCCTGGGCGGCCTCGCCTCCGAGCAGGCCGCCTTCACGGTCGGCGCGGACGTCAGGATCGACCCGGGCAAGCAGGACAGCTACCCCACGGCGGTGCTGAGCGCCGCCTATCGCGCGCTGCCCGCGGTGACGGCCGTGGCGCCGGTGACCGGGACGACGGCGAACCTGCCCGGCGGGGCCACCGAGAACCTGATCGGCACCATCGCCGGTCCCGCCCCCCGCACACCCGCGCCGGTTCCCTTCGGGATCACCTTCCCCGGACGTCCGACCGCGCTGCTGCTGGACGAGAGGCTGCGCAGCGACGGCAGCACCGCGGCGCCGCGGCTGCAACTGACCGTGCAGGACGCCGCCGGCCTGGACAGCACCGTGACCGCCGTCCTGCCCGCCGCCGACGGAGCCAGGCACACGGTCGTGGTCCCCCTGGACGTCGCGCTGAGCGGCGGCCACCCGCGCGCGTACCCGCTGACGGTGACCGCCCTCAACGTCGTGCCGCAGCCGAACGTGCGTCCCGCCCTTCTGGACCTGGACCTGATCCGGGTCGGCTCACGCGGTACCGCGGACAGCTGGGCCGCCGGCCTGCCCGGCGGGCAGGTCTGGGCCGACCGCACCGACCACGCCGCGGACGCCACCGCGCAGGCCTGCAAGGGCGACACCTCCAGCGGATACAACTACGGTCTCGGCGTCCCGGGCGTGTGCGCGGTTCGCCCCGGCGGCCCCGATGTGCTCAGGGCCACCATCAGCACCGGCCTGCGGGACCCCCAGCCGGTCGACGGCGACCCCGCCGACACCGAGGCCGCCGAAACCCAGCCCGGCGGCCAGGTGCGGTTCGCGGCGAGCCCGGTCGGCGGGCCGGCCCCGCTCCCGGTGCGCGCCGACGCCCAGGTGCTGCGCGACGCCCACCTCGCCGTGGGCAGCACCACCACCTTGGACCTCGGCCCCGGTGACCCGGTGCCCGCCAGGATCGTCGGCCTGGTCGACTCGCTGCGCGGACTGGGGCACGGGCAGGGGCACTTGGTCGCCGACCAGCGCCAGCTCGCCAGCGCGGTGACCCTTGCCGGCGCCCTCCAGCAGGATCCCGACTTCTGGTGGATCAGCAGCGCCGACAGCGCGCGCACCGCTGCCGCCGCCCGGGCGCAGCCCGCGCTCGGCCGGGTGACCAGCACGGCGGGCACCGCCGAGGCACTTCAGTCCGACCCGTTCCGCAGCGGGCTGCGCCGGGTGCTGGAACTGGTCCGGTATCTGGCCCCCTGCTTCGCGGTCATCGCTTTCACCGTCCACGCGGTGATCTCCACCCGGCAGCGCCGCAAGGAATTCGCCCTGCTGCGGGCGATCGGCGTCCGCTCCCGGCGACTGTCCGCGCTGCTGGGCGCGGAGCAACTGAGCCTGGCCCTGTTCGCGGTGGTCCCGGGAGCGCTGATGGGCATGGCCCTGGCGTCGGCGGTGCTGCCACTGGTCACCGTGGACGACAGCGGGAAGGCCCCGTATCCGCCGCTGCCCGTGGTCGTGCCGTGGGGCACCGTGGCGGTGACCGCGGTGGCGACCGCGCTCGCCATCAGCGCGGTCGTGCTGGCGCTGGCCCGGCTGCTGGCCCGGGTGGACCTCGTACGCGTCCTGCGAGCGGGGGAAGACCGTTGAGGCGCACACCCGGACGCGACCGGGCAGCCGGACAGGACCGCCGCGCGCCCGGACAGGACCGCGTACCCGGACAGGACCGCGCGCCCGGACGCGACCGCGCCCCCGGACAGGACCGGCAGCCGGACACGGACGCCCACCCGGACACAACCGGGCACCCGGAGACAGCCGCGCATCCGCACACGACCGGAAGGGGCGGACGGTGACACGACCTTCCGGGACGGGCGCGGCGATGACGCTGCGTCTGATACGCAAAGAGGCCCGGGGCGATCTGCCGCTGCTCGTCTGCCTGGCGGCGCTGGCCCTGATACTGGCGGGACTGTGCGCCTGGGCCCCCGCGGTCGCGGGCCGCCAGGAGGACCGGGCGCTGCGGCAAAGGGTCGCCGCCGCGCAGAGCCAGGCCCCCCTGGTCACCCTGAGCACCGTGCCCGAGGTCTTCGACACCGAATCGCCCAGCGTGGCCATGGCCACCCTGCTCAGCGACGGCCGCGGTCTCGACGACCGGCTCGGCGGCTCCGCGGCGCGGCACCTCACCTTCGCCGGCAGCGGCAGCTACGACTACAACAAGGCGTCGCTGGCTTCGCCGCTCCCGCCGGGGCGCGGGATCACCAGCACCAAGCTGTCGCTCAGCCACCTGCCGAGCGCGCAGGCCCATCTGCGCTACGTCAGCGGTCACGCGCCGGCCGACCGTACGCCGCTGGGCACGGCGCCGCAGATCGGTCTGTCGCAGACCACCGCGCAGGCGCTGGGCGTGCGGGCCGGCAGCCGGCTCACCCTCGAATTCGATCCGGTGCCCGGTATGCAGGAGGCGCCTCCCCGGGCGGCGCTCGTGGTGAGCGGGGTGTTCAGCGAGGTGACCAGGACCGACGACTTCTGGAGCGGCCAGCCGACGCTGGCCCAGCCGTCGCGCTATCCGGAGCAGCGATCCGCCGGCACCGTTGTCGCCGCACGCGGCCTGGTCGGCACCGACGCCGCCGACCTGCTGGCCCACGCCGGGGTGTCGGGTCCGCTGGTGACCTGGCAGCTGCGGGCCGACCTGCGCCAGGCGGCGCTGGACGAGGCCCACGCGCTGACCGGGTCCCTGTCCCACTTCGGCGCGGACCTGAACGCGGACCTGTGCCAAGGAGTCGACGTCTACACCGGCGACGTCAGCTGCCGGGTCGGCAGCCAGGCCACCGGCCCCCTCGTGGTGACCGACTCGCTGACGCCGCTCCTCGACACCTTCACCGCGCAGGACCGGCAGGCCCGCGGGCTCGCGGCCTTCGCCGTCGACTCGCTGGCCGCCGTGGCGCTGGCCACCACCGCGGTCGCGGTACGGCTGCTGCTGCGCCGCAGAAGGAGGCACCTGCGGCTGCAGCGCGCGCGGGGCGCGTCCACGGTGCGGCTGGTCCTGCTGCGCAGCGCCATGGCATGGCCGGTGGTGCTGGTCGCCGCCCTGCTGGGCTGGGCGGGCGGCCTGCACCTCGCTCCCACCGGGACCTCCGGGTCGCCGCAACCGCTGGTCGCTGCCCTCGCCGCCGCGACGGTGGCGCTGACGGTGTCGCTGATGACCTGGCTCGCGGTCCGCGAGCCGGCCAGGCCGGGACGGCTCCGGCGCTCGCGCCGGACCCTCGTCGGCCGGCGGGTGGTCCTGGAGGCGACGGTGCTGCTGGCGGCGGTCGCGGGTGTGGCCGCGCTGCGCTCGCAGGGACCCGACTGGGTACTGGGCGCGGTGCCGGCCGTGGTGGCGCTGGCCGTCGTGCTGCTCGCGCTGCGGATCTACCCGCTGCTCCTGCGGCTCCTGCTGCGCCGGGCCCGTCGCGGCAGGGGAGCGGTGGGCTTCATCGGAGCGGCCCGGGCCGCGCACGACGCCCCGGCGACCGGACTGGCCCTGTTCGTCCTGGTCCTGACGCTGGGCACGGCTGTCTTCGGCGGCCTCGTGCAGCGCACGATCGATGACGGCCTGGCCGCGGGCGCGGCCTGGAGCACCGGCGCCGACGCGGGCGCGACCACCGCCGAGACCACGACGCCCGCACCGGGCGCGCTGACCGGCACGACCGGGATCCGTACCGCCCTCCAGCAGCTGCACACGCTCGACCTGGTGGGACAGTCCGACGGCGCGGTGATCTCCCCGGTCGCGGTGATCACCGTGGACCCCCGGCAACTGGCCGCCATCGCCCCGGCATCGCCGCTGGCCGGCGCCCTGCTGTCCGCACTGGGCACCCCGCCGCCATCACCGGCCGCCGCGGACGCCGCCCTCCCGTCCGTCATATCGCCCGGCCTGCGCGCCCGCGAGCACACCGGCGGCTTCACCTCCACCGTTCAGGACCGCGGCGGTCCCCTCGTGCACCTGACCCTGAAACCTGTCGGCACCCTCACCGCGGCGGAGCTGCGGGACCCGCTGCTCGGGCCGGTCACGGCGCGGATCCCCGCAGGGACGCCGATCCTGATCACCACCGCCGCCGCAGAGCACCTGATGCCGCGGCAGTCCGCGGGAAGCACCGTCCTGCTGCTCCGGGGCGAAGGCCCCGCCACCAGCAGGGCCGCGGCGCTCCGGTCGGCGGCGGCCAAGGCGCTCGGGCCGCTGGCGCAGGTCCGGACCCGCTCCCAGACGCTGAGCACCCTGCGCGAGGACGGTCTGACCCGGGGCATCGACACCGTCTACGCCGTCTGCTCGCTGCTGGCCGCCCTGTCGGGCCTGCTGGCCGTCGCCCTGGAACTCGTCCTCACCTCCCACGAGCGCAGCCGTACGACCTCGTTCCTGCGCACGCTGGGACTGGGCGGCACAGAGGCCGGGGCGATGCACTTCCTGCAACTGCTCCCGCTCGCCGGGGCCGCAGCGGTCGGCGGCACCCTGCTCGGCCTGCTCGAACCGCGGCTCATGGCCGGGACGCTGAATCTGCGCCAGTTCACCGGCGGCCCGGCCCAGCCGGCGCTGCGGACCGACTACGGCCTCACGCTCGCCCTCGTCATCGGCGTGATCCTGCTGGTGCTCGCCGCCGCGGCAACGGAAACCGTCCTCGCCCGCAGGCGCCGGCTGGGAGCCGTCCTGCGCCTCGGGTGAAGGCGCCGGTACGGCTACGTGTCGTCGCTGTCCGCGGCGGCGCCCTCCGCGTCGGACTTCGCCTGCCGCGCGGCGGCGTCGGGCCATACGCCGATGTGGTCGGCCTCCAGGGCCAGCCGCACCCGCTTGCGCATGTGCAGCTGCGCGGTGAACTCGCCCGGCAGCTGAAGCCGCCCGTTGCGGTCCAGCACCGCGTACTCCTCGGCCGTGAGGGCCTCGACGCCGTCCTCGTCGGTGGCGACCCGGCGCAGCACCTCGGTCGAAGTGCGGCCGTTGCGGATCCGCACGGTGCGCTGGACCTGCTCGGAGACCAGCGCGTCGTGGGTGACCACGATCACGGTGACGCCCAGCTCCTCGTTGGCCTGGCGCAGCGCGGCGAAGATCTCGTCGCTGGTGGCGGTGTCGAGTTCGCCGGTGGGCTCGTCGGCGAACAGCACCTCGGGCTCGTTGGCGTTGGCCACGGCGATCGCGACCCGTTGCTGCTCGCCGCCGGAGAGCTGGTCGGGGTCGCGGTCCGCGCAGTGGCCGACGCCGAGCAGGTCGAGCAGTTCCCCGGCGCGGGCCCGGCGCCGGGAGCGCTTGATCCCGGTGTAGGTCATCGGCAGCATCACGTTCTCGGCCGCGGTGAGGTAGGGCAGCAGGTTGCGGGCGGTCTGCTGCCAGACGAAGCCCACGGTGGAGCGCCGGTAGTTCAGCCGGTCGCGGCGCTTCATCGCCAGCAGGTCGTGTCCCGCGACCTCGGCGGATCCCGCGGTGGGCACGTCCTGGCCGGAGAGTATGCCCAGCAGGGTGGATTTCCCGGAGCCCGAGGCGCCGATCACCGCGATCATCTCGCCCTGGGAGACGGCCAGGTCAAGCCCTTGCAGGGCCTGTACCTCGACGCCCTCGGTCTGGAAGATCCGCACCAGGTTCTCGCAGACGACCAGCCCCTCGTCGCGCTGCGGTACGCCGGCCGCGGCGGCCCGCCGGCGCAGCTCGTCCAGGTCCGGTGCCCCGGCTGTCTGTCCGTGAACGGCCACGCGGTCCCCTGGCGGTGTGAAGGTCTGCGGATAACATCGTCGGACAGCCGCCAGGGTAATGCGAAAGCCGGCCCGAAGCGCGGGCACCGGGGGACCCGTGCGGACAATCCGCTCCGCGCCGGCGGTGTCACATCCTGCCGACGGCCAGCCACAGCTGCATGTCGGTCAGGAACAGCCGGCCAGGGCGCTGGGCCGAGGTGTCGGGGACGCTCGCGCGCACCACGGGGTGGTCGCCCTTGTCCACGGTCACCGCTGTGCCGGCGAACCTCGGTGCCTGGTCCTTGACGACCGTGCGGAGCGTGTCCGCCAGGCGGTCGGCGGTCGCCCGGTCCTTGACCGCCACGCACAGCACCTCGGTGTTCTTGCCCGCGTCGTCCGCCTGCTGGCCCAGGGCGGACAGCCGGACCGGCTTGGCGGCGGTCAGGGCGTTGAAGTCGGCGCGGTACACGTCGCCGAGGCAGTCCGCGACGACGCGGTAGTCCTGCTGGCCGGCCAGCGAGTCGTCGTGGCCGGGGTCGACCGCGGAGAACGGCGTGGACCCCGTGGCGTACCTGATCTCGCTCTTGGAGAACACGAACCTCGGCCCCGAATCGCCGTCCGCCGGCTTCCAGACCTGCTCGCCGTCCTGGTCGAGCGAGGTGTAGCCGTTCTTCTTCAGCGACGCGGTGATGGCCGCCGCGTCGAACGAACCGTCCCAGTGGCCGGAGACGTTGGAATCGACCGCGGTGTCGATCCGGGCCGCCGTCACGCTCGGCCCCCACGGCGCGGGCTCGTAGCCGCCCAGCAGCCCGCTGCCCGGCTGCCCGACGCTGCTGAAGCGCTTCGGGTCGGCCGCGCCCAGCTTCCGTACCCGGGCGCTGTCGAGGTACGTCACCGTCTTCGAGGCGTTGGCGTCGGCCCGCAGATGCCCCAGTGCCTTCAACGACGTCGACCCGCCGCCCCCGGAGCCCGACGAGCAGCCCGCGACGAGGAGCGCGGCGGCCGTGGCGGCGCCCATCGCGGTGACGCGGACAGGAACTGAACTGCCAGGAGATGTACGTGCTATGCGCATGGCAGCGAAGTCTATGGCGCGCCCGCCGCCTGCCACGCGGATTTTGGAGCCGGGCGCAGCGCATGGCCGCCGGCGGGGCTAGCCGGCCGGGCACGGGGTAGACGGCGCTGGGGCCGCGGTGGGTGGCCGGTGAAGGGGGGCAGGAATGCAGAAGTGGACCGGTCGCGCGTATCCGCTGGGGGCGACGTATGACGGCTCGGGAACGAATTTCGCGCTGTTCTCGGAGGCAGCGGACAAGGTCGAGCTGTGCCTGATCGACCACGGCCGGCGCGAGCGGCGTGTGCAGCTGACGGAGGTCGACGGCTTCATCTGGCACGCCTACCTGCCCGGGGTCGGCCCCGGGCAGCGGTACGGCTACCGGGTGCACGGCCCCTACGAGCCGTGGCACGGGCACCGCTGCAACCCGGCCAAGCTGCTGCTCGACCCGTACGCGAAGGCCATCGACGGCCAGGCCGACGGCCACGAGTCGCTGTTCGGCTACCCCTTCGGCGACCCGGAGGGCCAGAACACCGCGGACAGCCTGCGCCACACGATGCTGTCCGTGGTGACCGACCCGGCCTTCGACTGGGGCGACGACCGGCCGCCGGGCCACTCCTACCACGAGTCGGTGATCTACGAGGCGCACGTCAAAGGCCTGACCCAGCTGCACCCGCTGTTGCCGCGGCACCTGCGCGGCAGCTACGCGGGCCTGGCGCACCCGGCGGTGCTCGACCACCTGACCGGCCTCGGCGTGACCACGGTCGAGCTGATGCCGGTGCACCAGTTCGTCCAGGACGGCCACCTGCTGGACCGCGGGCTGCGCAACTACTGGGGCTACAACACCATCGGCTTCTTCGCCCCGCACAACGGCTACTCCTCGGCCGGCGGCCGGGGCGGGCAGGTCACCGAGTTCAAGTCGATGGTCAAGGCCCTGCACGCGGCCGGCGTCGAAGTGATCCTCGACGTGGTCTACAACCACACCGCGGAGGGCAACCACCTCGGTCCGACCCTGTCGATGCGCGGCATCGACAACGCCTCCTACTACCGGCTGGTGGACGACGACCCGGCGCACTACTTCGACACCACGGGCACCGGCAACTCGCTGCTGATGCGCAGCCCGCACGCGCTGCAGCTGATCATGGACAGCCTGCGCTACTGGGTCACCGAGATGCACGTGGACGGCTTCCGCTTCGACCTGGCGGCCACGCTGGCCCGGCAGTTCCACGAGGTGGACCGGCTGTCGGCGTTCTTCGACCTGGTCCAGCAGGACCCGGTGGTCAGCCGGGTCAAGCTGATCGCCGAGCCGTGGGACGTCGGCGAGGGCGGCTACCAGGTGGGCAACTTCCCGCCGCTGTGGAGCGAGTGGAACGGCCGCTACCGGGACACCGTGCGCGACTTCTGGCGCGGCGAGAATTCCACGCTGCCCGACCTGGCCTCCCGGCTGACCGGTTCCTCGGACCTCTACCAGGACGACAGCCGCCGGCCCCGGGCCGGCGTCAACTTCGTGACCTGCCACGACGGTTTCACCCTGCGCGACCTGGTGTCGTACAACGACAAGCACAACGAGGCCAACGGCGAGGACAACCGCGACGGGGAGAGCCACAACCGGTCCTGGAACTGCGGCGCCGAGGGCGAGACCGACGACCAGGACGTGCTGGACCTGCGGGCCCGCCAGCAGCGCAATCTGCTCACCACCCTGCTGATATCGCAGGGCGTCCCCATGATCAGCCACGGCGACGAATTCGGCCGTACGCAGCACGGCAACAACAACGCCTACTGCCAGGACAACGAACTGTCCTGGACCCACTGGGACTTCGACGCCGGGCAGAGCGAACTGCTCGACTTCACCCGGCGGCTGATCACCCTGCGCCGCGACCACCCGGTCTTCCGGCGCCGCCGCTTCCTGCGCGGCGACACCCCGGGACCCGGCCTCGGGGACGCGGTGTGGTTCACACCGGGCGGCCGCACCATGGCGGAGGTCGACTGGCACCGCGACGACGCCCACGCGGTCGCCCTCTTCCTCAACGGCGAGGCCATCAGCGAACCCGACCCGCGCGGCGGCCGGATCGTGGACGACTCCTTCCTCGTCCTGCTCAACAGCCACCACGAGCCGGTCGAGTTCACCCTCCCCGACCGGGCCTACGGGGAGGCGTGGCAGGTCGCCGTGGACACCGCCGCAGGCGCCGAGACCGCCGACGAGACCGAGGTCAAGGCGGGCGGCACCCTGGCCGTCGCGCCCCGCGCCACCCTGATCCTCATCAGCCCGCGCCGCCAGGCCCGCGGCCGGGTCCGCCGCGCCCTGGACGCGGCCCGCCGCCCGCGCACGCCCCGCTGACCGCCCGCCCGGCCCGCACCGCCGAGAACCCCGGCGGTGCGGGCCGGACATCCCGGTGCACCCTCTCCGCGTCCGTGCGTTTTCGGACATTCGCTGCGCTCTGGGCATACCGCGCACCGTCGGCGGAAAGGAACGGCCAAGCGCCGCAGCGTCCGTGCGGTGACGGCTGAGTGAACCAGGGGTCAACGCGTGGGAGACATCAGTGCCTTCGGTGTTCAGACGAGGAACTTCACCGAGGACGGCTTTCTCGTCCTGCCCGGCTTCCTGCCGGCCGGCCTGGTCGAACGCCTCCTGCCGGAGGTGGACGAGTGGGTGGAGACAGGCGCGCGTCAACGGTCGATCGACGCCTGCCTGCGTCCCGGCGGCCAACCGCCGCAGACGGTCGAGCTGGACCTGGAGGCGCACGGCGAACTCGCCGTGTACCGTCCGCTGATGGATCTGCTCAGCCACCCCGATCTGCTGGGCGAGTCGTTCGTCTTCCACCATCTGCACAGCGACCGCCGGCCGGCCGGGGCGGGCGGCAAGAGCTGGCACCACGACTACGAGCAACGGCCGCAGCGCGACCGCCGCTTCGCGATGGTGCACGTGCTGCACTACCTGTGCGGGCTCCGGCGTGAACTGGGCGGCCTGGTGGTACTGCCGGGCTCCCACCGGGAAGTCGCCGAGAAGGACGCCCGCAGCCATCTGGGAACCGGGGTGCTTCCCGGTGAAGTGGTCATCGACGACTTACCGCCCGGTTCCACCGTCGTCCTCCACTCGGCGCTCTTCCACGCGCGCCGGGCCGCGTCCGCCGCCGACCCGGGCGGCGGAGCGCGGTACATGACCGACGGATCGTACTGCCGCACGGGCACCCGGTGGCCTCCGGTCAAGCCCTACTGGCGGCAGGTGCTGGCGGTGGCGCGGGCGCGGGGGCTGGACGCGGGCCGGCCCGAGCTCTTCGCGGAGCGGCACTTCACCGCGTACGAAGCGCCGGAGAGGCGGAGCGTATGAGGCTTCTCGGGGCGGTCCCCTTCGACGAGGTGCTGCGCGGCTTCACCCGCGACCACCCGCTCGACCCGTCGGACGAGGCCAATTCCAACGACGAGGCCGAGGGGCACATCAGGAACGCCGAACTGCTGCTGCCGGGGCGATGGCACCGGGTGCTGCTGGAGGGTCCGGAAGTCCGCGAGGTGGTGCTGCCCTGGCACATGGGCGAGTACGGGGAAGTGGAGCTCATCCCCAGGACCGGGATGAGTGTGGCGGCGGCGGCGGACCGGCTCGCGAAGCTGGGCACCCCGTACGCCCGCTCCAATCCGCTCTGCGCGTCCAAACTCGACTGGCACAGCACCGCAGGGCGCCTCCCCGTGTACCTGAGCACCCGCCCAGTCCCCGGGCCGGACTACGCATCGCTGACGGTCAGGGAGGGGCTGATCCATCTGGACGGCCTGCACCGCATGCTCGCCTGGGCCAGGACCGGGCAGCTGGTGCCGGGCACGTGGTTCGAGGCCTGTGTGGCCGGCCTATCCCCGGCCCACGTACGGCATGGCGCTCGGCATGACCAGGACGGACTGGATGTTCACCCCGCGAGGCAGACCGGCCATGGTGCGCACCATGTCGACCACGTGCCCGATGTCCATGGTCGGTTCGACCCGCCGTGACCCGTCGGCCTGCAGGACCGCGGGCTGCGGACGGTCGGGCGGGGTGACATTGCCGATGTCGATCTGGCCGCAGGAGATGTCGTGGCGGCGGCCGTCCAGGGACAGCGAGCGCGTGATCCCGGCGACGGCGTGCTTGGCCGCGGTGAAGGCGACGGAGTCCGGCCGGGGCGCCTGTGCGGAGGGCGCTCCGTTGTTGATGATCCGGCCGCCGCGCGGTGTTTGCCGCTTCATCACCCGGAACGCGGCGCGGGAGCACAGAAAGGTCCCGGTGGCGATGGAATCCATCACGCGGTGCCAGTCCTCGATGCCCACGTCCTCCGTCGGGGTGTACGGCATGGTGTCGGCGGCGTTGTTGAACAGCAGGTCCAGCCGCCCGAAACGGCGCACCACCCGCTCGAACAGGGCGTCGACGGCGGCGGCGTCGGTGATGTCGGCGGGGAGGGGGACGGCGCGGTCGCGCTGGGCGGCCGGAGCCAGCGCGGCCGTCGCCGCCAGCGGTTCCGCGCGCCTGCCGACGAGTGCCACCGTCCAGCCGTCCGCCAGCAGCCCGAGCGCGCAGGCCCGCCCGATGCCGCTGCCCGCTCCGGTGATCAGAGCCGTTCCCTCAGCCACGTCCCGTGTGTCCTCTCCATGGAGAAGCCGCCCGCACCTGCCCGTACGCGGGGCTCTCCGATCGTTCCCGAGCACCCCTCACCCAAACAGGAGCCGCATGTGAATGGCCGTATACCAGCCTTGGGCGGGACGGACAGCAGCCGTGCCTGGTTCGAACGGGCCCAGGGATCGCTGGCCGGCGGGATCAGCTCCTCCTCCCGGCTGACCTCGACCGGCCCGCACCCCTATCCGCTCTACATGGTCAGCGGGTCCGGTACGCGCATCCGCGACGTCGACGGCAACGACTACGTCGACTACCTCATCTCCTACGGCAGCGCGGTGCTCGGCCACGCTCCCGCGCAGCTGGTCGAACCGCTCGGCGCCGTCCTGCGCAGCGGCACGATGTTCGGCACCTGCAACACCCCCGAGGTCGAACTCGCCGAACTCATCTGCGAGATGGTGCCCTGCGCGGAACTCGTGCGGTTCGCCAACTCGGGAAGCGAAGCGGTGCAGGGCGCCGTACGCGCCGCCCGCGGCTGTACCGGCCGCTCGGGGATCCTCAAATTCGAAGGGCACTACCACGGGTGGTCCGACACCCTGGCCATCTCCAACCGCCCCGAGATCCAGGAGGCCGGCCCGTACACCGAGCCGCACTCCGTACCCCATTCCCCCGGGATACCGGCCGGAGTGGTCGACGACGTCGTCGTCTGCCCGTGGAACGACCCCGACGCGCTCCGCGCCGTCCTCGACGCCCACCGCGGCGAACTCGCCGCGGTCATCTGCGAGCCGATCGTCGCCAACAACGCCTGCACCATGCCCGTACCGGGCTATCTGAACGTGCTGCGCGAGGAGTGCACGGCCCGCGGCATCGTGCTGATCTTCGACGAGGTCTGCACCGGATTCCGTACCGGACCCGGCGGCGCCCAGACGATGTTCGACGTGCTGCCGGACCTCGCCGTCTTCTCCAAGGCGCTGGGCGGCGGCCTGCCCGTCGCCGCCTTCGCGGGACAGCGGCACGTCATGGAGCCGCTGGCCCGCGGGCAGGTCAAGCACGGCGGTACCTACAACGCCTCGCCCCTGTGCGCCACCTCCGCCCTGGTCACCCTCCAGCAGCTGAACCGGCCGGAGGTGACCAAGCACATCGAGGAGAGCGGACGCCACCTCATGGAGGCGATCCGGCGCGCCGCCCACGACCGGCGCGTCCCGTGCGCGGTCCAGGGCGTCGGCGCCATGTTCCAGACCGTGTTCAGCGCCGACGGCGCGCCGACCCGCCACTACCGCGACCTGCTCGGCGCGGACCAGGCCCGCTACCACGCCTTCCGCCACGAACTCCTCAAACGCGGAGTGCACACCAACGCCTACGGCATGGCCTGCTGGTTCGTCGCCGCCGCCGTCACGAAGGACGACCTGGACGCCACCACTGAGGCGATCGAGGCCGCCTTCGCCACCCTGTGAGGGCCCTCACAGGACCTTCGACAGGAAGGCCCGGGTGCGCTCGTGGGCGGCGCCGGTCGGGGTGAGCCGCTCGGAGGGGCCGGTCTCGACCACCCGGCCGTTCTCCATGAACACGAACCGGTCGCACACCTCACGCGCGAAGCCGACCTCGTGCGTGACGATCAGCATGGTCATCCCGGTGCTGGCCAGCGACCGGATCACGTCCAGCACCCCGGCGACCAGCTCGGGGTCGAGCGCCGAGGTCGGCTCGTCGAAGAGCAGGACCTTGGGGTCCATGGCCAGGGCACGCGCGATGGCGACGCGCTGCTGCTGGCCGCCGGACAGCTCGGCGGGGTAGGAGTCCGCCTTGTCCTGGAGGCCGACCATGGCCAGCAGCTCCCGTGCCCGGCGGGTGGCCTCGGCCTTGCCGCGGCCCAGGACACCGATCGGCGCCTCGGTGATGTTCTGGAGGATGGTCATGTGGGAGAAGAGGTTGAACCCCTGGAAGACCATGCCGATGTGCCGGCGCTGGGCTGCCTCCTGGCGGTTGGGCAGTTCGCGGACGGCGTCGCCGTGCGGCCGGTAGCCCAGGAGTTCACCGTCGAGGAGGACCGCGCCCTCGTCCGTCTTCTCCAGCATGTTCAGGCAGCGCAGGAACGAGCTCTTGCCCGCTCCTGAGGGACCCAGCAGGCAGATGGTCTCGCCGCGTTCCACGTCGAGACTCACGTGGTCCACGACCGTCTGGTCGCCGTACCGCTTGGTGATGTCCACCGCGCGCAGGATGGGGCCGGTGTCTGCTGAGGTCATGGCTGGTCCACCTCGATTGCCTTGGGCTGGGCCCCGGACCTGCGGGTGTTGCGCAGGGTCCGCTCCAGCAGGGTCTGCCCCGCCGACATCACGGAGACGATGATCATGTACCACAGGCTCGCGACGATGAGCAGCGGGATGACCTGGAAGTTGCTGTTGTAGATCTGCTGGACGGAGTAGAGCAGGTCCGGCACCGAGATGAAGGCCACCAGGGAGGTGGATTTCAGCAGGTTGATCGACTCGTTCGCGATCGGCGGCACCGCCATCCGCAGGGCCTGCGGGAAGACGATCCGCCGCAGGGTGCGGAGGTTCGACATCCCCAGCGCCGTCGCCGCTTCCCGCTGCCCGTTCGGTACGGACAGGATCGCCGCCCGCAGCACCTCGGAGGTGTAGGCCCCCTGCTGGAGCCCGAAGGCGATGATGGCCGCGGTGACCGGCTGCACCAGGTTCTTGGTGTCGACGTCGAAGAACTGCGGCCCGAACGGGACACCCGCCCCCAGCTGCGGGTATATCAGCGAGAAGTTGTAGACCAGGATGAGCAGGACCAGCAGCGGCATCGAGCGGAAGAACCACACGTAGGCGCCGGCCGCCCCGCGGAGCACGGCATTGGGGGAGAGCCGCATGTTGGCCAGGACCGCGCCGAGGACGACGGCGATGACGATGGAGACCACGGTGATGATCACCGTCCGCTCCAGGCCCTCCAGGATCGAGTGGTCGAAGAAGTAGTCGCCGACGGTGCCCCACGCCAGGTTGTCGTTGCGTGCCAGGCCCTGGAGCCAGAACGCGCACACGAGCACGACCACGACCGCGGCGACCTTGCGCGCGTAATGGGGATGCGGGGAGCGGCGCATCCCGGCGAAGGGGTGCGGGGGGAGCACACCGGCTCCCCCCGCCGCGGGCGGCACGGTGTTCCCGGGGAGCGCGGTCCCCTGGGGTGATTTGCTGGTGTCGGCCATGGCCGGATCCTCAGTTGGTCGGGTTCGGGGAGGGGTTGACGAGCGCCTTGGTCACGCCGGCCTTCTCGACGCCGTAGCGCTCCAGGATCTTCTGGTACGACCCGTCCTTGATCAGCGCGTCGATGCCGTCGGCCATGGCCTGGGCCATCCCGCTGCCCTTCTTGGTGGCCACGCCGATGTAGACCGACAGGTAGCGGGGGCCGCCGAGGTTGAAGGTGTCCCCGGACTGCTTGGCCACGTAACCGAGGTTGGTGACGGTCGCGGTCGTGGCGTCCACCTGTTTGCTGCGCACCGCGAGGGTGGCGGCGCCCTGGTCGGCGAAGGTCTTGACGTCGATGGACGGCTTGCCGGCCTTGACACAGGCGGCGGACTGGTCCTTCAGGACCGGGATGGAGCTGGAGGCGGCGACCATGGAGATCTTCTTGCCGCACAGGGCGTCCATCGTGGTGCCGAGCGCCGGGCTGTCCTTCAGCGACAGGAACTCGTAGTGGTCCTCGAGGAAGGCGACCTGGTCGAAGGACTTCTCGCGCTCGGCGGTGACGTCCGCGCCGAAGACGCCGACGTACGTCCCGCGGTTCACGCCCAGCAGCGCGTTCTCGAAGGAGTCCTTCTTCTGCTGGACCTTCTTGCCGAACGGTCCGCTGAGCGCGTCGGCCAGGTCCACGTCCACGCCGACCGGCTTGCCCGACTCCAGCATCGCGTAGGGCGGGTACCCGATGACCATGGGCACGACCAGGTCGCCCTTGGCGGCGTCGGCGGGAAGCCGCACGCCGGCCGCGGCGGCGCTGCTGCCCGCGGTGGTGTCCTTCGGCTCGGCGCTGCCGGAGTCGGAGGAGGAGCCGGAACAGGCGGTCAGGACACCGGCGGCGACCACCGCGGCGGTGCCGGCGAGAATGCTCTTTCTGATCTTCATGATGGGGCGCCGTACTTTCTCGCAGATGGGTGGCTCCCCCGTGCGACACGGGAAAGACGAGGGGACGCCGGCCATGTCCGGGAGGGTCCCGGGAGGCGGCGGACGGGCTATTCGACGCGGCCGATGGTCAGCGACCGCACGCCGCTGACCCGGGTCTCCGCGCAGGCCGCGGCGAATTCGGCCAGGCCCTCCGTGATCGAGGCGAAGATGGTGCACGGGGTCCAGCCCAGCGGCCCGAACACACGGCCGCCCTTCCCGTAGAAGATCCCGACCTCCCACAGCTCGAAGGTCAGCCCGGCCATCTGACCGGGTTCCTGGAAGAACCAGATGAGGTCGCCGGCGCCGGGGATCACCTGCTGGTTCTCCGCGGGCAGCGCCCGGGGGTCGAAGGTGTGCGCCTGCTCGGGGAGGCCGAACATGATCTCCGGCCCGGCGTACATCGCGTGCATGACCTTCTCGGTCACGGGCTCCGCCAGCGCGTCCCAGATGGCGGCACATGTCGCGGGGGCGTCGTCCGCGGCGAGGGTGGCGACGGCGCGGGTGCCGTCGTCGAACTGAAGGTAGATCCGGCGCTCGGTGCTCAATGGTTTCTCCGGGAGTGATGGCCGTCCCTGCACGCGCGAACGGCATACGGGAACGACGATAGTTCGTCTTATTTCGGACAGGAACAGATTGTGAGGAGACTCATGGTGTGCGGCTAAAGGCACGGTATGAGCGGGCTGGGGGTCCGTCGGCGGCCGTGGCCGTCAGGCGGCGGAGCGGGTCCGGGCGGTGTACCGGTGGGCCGCGGTCACGAAGTCCTCGAAGAGGATGTCGGCGTGATGGCGTTCGCCGGGCGCCGCCATCTTTTCCGGGTGCCACTGGACACCGCGGAAGTACCAGTCGGGCGTGCGGCTCTCCGCCGCCTCGATCACGCCGTCGGCGGCCCAGGCGACCGGGCGCAGCGCGTCGGCCACCCGGTCCAGGGCCTGGTGGTGGATGGAGTTGACCTGTGCGGGCTCCGGCAGGCAGTCGCGGAGCCAGGCCGCGTCGGTGCTGACCTCGTGCCGCAGGTCGCGCAGGGCCTCGGCGCCGTGCACGGCCGGGTGGGCCGCGGTGACCGGGAGGTCGGCCAGGAGGGTGCCGCCCAGGGCCGCGTTGGCGATCTGCAAACCGCGGCAGATGCCGAGGACGGGCATCTTCCGGCGGGCCGCGCCGCGGACCAGGGCGGCTTCCGTCGCGTCCCGCCCCGGGTCGTGGTCGCCGGCCGGGCCCGCGGCGCCGTAGCTCGCCGGATCGACGTCGCCGCCGCCGGACAGCAGGACCCCGGCCACCGTGTCCAGGACGACCTCGGTCTCCTCGGCGGTGAGGGTGGGAGTCAGTACCGGTACGCCGCCCGCCGCGCTGACGGCGTGCGCGTATTCGGTGCCGAGCGTGTACAGGTCGGTGCCGGGACCCAGATACGTGTCCAGCGGGCGGCGCCAGCTCGTGACGGCGATCAGCACCGGCGCAAGGGGGCGGTTCATCGGGGCTCCAGTTGCAGCCAGGTGCTCTTGAGGTCGGTGTACTTGTCGATCGCGTGCGCGGACTTGTCGCGGCCGAAGCCGCTCGCGCCCGTACCGCCGAAGGGCATGGCCATAGAGCCCTCCTCGTAGCAGTTCACCCAGACCGAGCCCGCCTTCAGCCGCCGCGCCACCGTGTGGGCGGTGGACAGGTCGCGGGTCCACAGCCCGGCGGCCAGGCCGTACGGGGTGGCGTTCGCCAGCCGGACCGCCTCGTCGGCGCTGTCGACGACCAGCACCGAGAGCACCGGGCCGAACACCTCGTCGTGGGCGATGGACATCTTCTCGGTGACCCCGGTGAGCACCACGGGCGCGAGGTAGCTGCCCTGGGCGAGCGCCGGGTCCGGGACGAAGCGCTCGGCCGCACCCCCGGCGAGCGTGGCGCCGTCCGCCAGCGCGCCCCGGACGTGGCCGAGCACCCGCTCCAGATGCGCTTCGCTCACCACCGCGCCCGACGGCGCCGCGAGGTCGAGCGGGTCGGCCGGCCGCATCCGGCGTGCCTCCTCCAGCGCCGCGTCGATCGCCTCTTCCGCGACGTCCCGGTGGACGATCATGCGCGAGGCGGCGCTGCACATCTGGCCCTGGTTGTAGAAGCATGCCCAGGCCGTGGTGCGCCCGGCCCGCGCGACATCGGCGTCCGGGAGGATCACGCTGGCCGACTTCCCGCCCAGCTCCGGCCAGACCCGCTTGCCGTTGGACTCCGCCGCGTATCCGAGGAAGCGGCGGCCGACCGCGACCGATCCGGTGAAGGCCAGCACGTCCACGTCGGGGTGCCGGCCGAGCGCGGCGCCGGCCTCGGCGCCGAGCCCGGGCAGGACGTTGAGCACGCCCGGCGGAAGTCCGGCCTCCAGGGCGAGGTCGCCGAGGCGCAGCGCGGAGAAGGACGTCTGCTCGGCGGGCTTGAGGACCACGCTGTTGCCCGCCAGCAGGGCGGGGCCGAGCTTCCACGCCGTCATCGTGAGCGGGAAGTTCCAGGGCACGACCGCCCCGACCACGCCGGCCGGCTCGCGGGTGACCAGGGCGAGCGCGTCGCCGGGGGAGACCGGGTTCTCGTCCGCGAGCTTGTCGGCGAGCTGCCCGTACCAGCGCAGACAGCCGGCGACGGCGGACAGTTCGACGTCGAGCGCCTCGCGTACCGGCTTGCCCATCTCGATCGCGACGCGCAGCGCCAGTTCCTCGGCGTGGGCGGCGACCGTGTCCGCGAAGCGGATCAGGATCTCACCGCGCCGGGCGGCCGGCAGCCGCGACCAGCGGCCGTCCTCGAACGCCCGGCGGGCCGTGCTGACGGCCCGGTCGACATCCGTCCCGTCCGCCGCCGCCAGCCGCCCGACGACACCGCCGTCGCGCGGGCCGACCACGGTGATCTCCCGCTCCCCGTGCGGCTGGACCCGTCGGCCGTCCACCAGGTGGCCGGCCGGCCAGTCAAGCCCTGCGGCGCGAGCCGCGTCGTGAAGCTGCATGGATCTCTCCTCCGTTCCGGATGAGGAGAGATTATGCCTACTCCGCTATTTCGGCAATGGTTTCTTTCTTGTTCCGACAGATGACGGTCACTCGTGTCTCATGTTCGCCATCTGCATGGGTCCTCGGCGCAGTGCTTCCAGCACGACGGAGGACCGGGCGACGGTGACCGAGCCGAGGGAGCCGATGGCCCCGGTGAGGAACGAGTAGAGGGCGGCCGGGTCGGACACCAGGCAGTCCACGAGGATCTGCGAGGAACCCGTGCAGGCCACGCAGAACCGCACCTCGGGGCGGCACCCCAGCGCGGCGCCGACGGTCTCCACGTGGTCCGGCGGCACGCTGAGCCAGATCAGCGCCTCCACCCGCAGATCGTGCACGGCCGAGGACAGCTCGGTCCTCACGTGCAGCGCGCCCGCGCCGAACAGCGCCTCCAGGCGCCGTCGGGCGGTGGGCGCCGAGATGTCGGCCGCCTTGGCCAGCGAGATCACGGTGGCCCGGCCGTCCTCGGCGAGCGCGGCGACCAGGGACTCGTCCTCGCGGGTGAGCTGCACCGGCCCGGACGCCGCCGCGCTGCGGGTCGGCGTGTCCGCGCGCAGGGTCTCCACCACGGGCGCGGGCAGGTCGCCCACACTCCAGTCGTAACCGGACCGGAAGTAGCGCAGCACCGTGCTGGCCTCCACCGAGTCCACGCCGTCTATCGAGGGCAGCTCGGTCAGCAGCAGCCGCGCGCTGTCCTCGCGGGTACGCGGCAGGAGCATGCACACCACGTCCCCCGACCCCTCGACCACCGAGACCGACGAGGCGTCCGGGCGGCGGGCGAGTTCCCGGCCGACCGTGAGCGCGGCCCCGGTGCGGGTCGACAGCCGCAGCACCAGGGGATGCGCCTCGCCGACGATCGTCGTGTCCAGATACGTCGAGACCTGCACCAGCCCGGCGTCCAGCAGCCGCTGGCCCCGCCGCTGCACGGTCCGCTCCGACAACCCGAGCGCCCGGGCGATCGCACCCCAGGTCGCGCGCCCATTGGCCTGGAGCGCGTACGCGATCATGCGATCGGGCTCTGTCAGCTCCTCTGCTGCGTTCATAGCCCAGAACACTAGATCAGAGCTGTCGCCTCCCGGCGCGGCCGGCGACGCTGCCGCGGCCCCTCCCCTCTGCTCCCCTCCCCTCCGCTCCGCGTCGTACGCCGGCCGCGGCCGGCGTGTGTCGGTCATGGGCCGATCCTGCGGCACCGAACGGTCGCGGCGTCAACAACCGCCCCCGCCGGGCGCGTTCCTGTCCGTGGGCCGGCTGTGATGATGCTGTGACCCATCAACTGAACGGCGCTCATAGGATCTGGGCCATGACAAACGGGGTTCTCGCACTGAGCAGTATCAGCCGTCACCACACCCGCAGCGGCGGAGGCGGCGGGAGCGACCCCCTGGGCGTGATCCTGGTGATCCTCGCGGTGATCGTCATCGTGGTGCTGGTGGTGGTGTACCGCAAGAGGGACTCCTGACGCTGACACCCCCTCACGTACCGGCCGGTCAGAAGGAGTCGCCGTACCAGTGGACGGCGCCGGGAGCCGTGACGGTCGCGGTGACCTCGGCGGGTGCGGCCAGGACCGGGCGGGACATGCCGAAACGGGTGACGGCGGGAGTGGCTTCGGCCAGCAGGCAGGGCAGCGCCTCGACCACGGCGGGGACCGGCGGCAGGCGGACCGCCGCCGCGGTGGCCCCGCGGTCGCGGGCACGGGCCGCCGCGGCGGCGAGCAGGGCGCGGGCGACGTCGGGACCGCCGCCGTCGGCGAGGGCGATCTCCACGATCTCGGCCTCGTCAGGGGACGGGTGCCGCAGGACGGCGGACCCCAGCGGACGGGCGCCGCTCCCGCCCGCTTCGGCGAGCAGGGTTTCCGCCGGAGGCGCGTACCAGACGGGTACGCGCCGCTGCCAGTCCCGCAGGCTGCGGACCGTGGTCAGCGGGCGTGCCGCGTCGAAGCCGTCGCGCAGCGCCCGCAGGACGGGGAGGTCGGCGGCCAGGGCCGTGCGGACGGTGAGCGGGGCGGCGGCGGGACCGGCCCTGGGCGGCAGGGCGAGCGGGCCTGACCAGCCCGGGGCGGCGAACGACCGCCAGCCGGAGCTCTCGTACACCCGGGGCGTGCCGGTGAAGAGCAGCGACCAGGCGCAGCCGTCCGCCGTCATGGTGGCGACGGCCGCCTCCAGCAGCCGCCGGACATGGCCCCGGCCGCGCGCGTCCGGGTGGGTGGCGACGCTGCCGAGGCAGCCGACCACTTCCGGCCGCCCGGCGGCGGAGCGGATCGTGCGCGGCAGGTAGTGCACCACGGACACCGCGCGCCCGCCGTCCTCGGCGACGAAGGTGCGGCGGTGCCGCCCGGGGTCCTGCTTCCACAGCGCGGCCATCGCCGTGGCGCCGGGGAAGACCGTCGCCCACAGGGCCGGAAGTGCCGCCTCGTCCGCCCGGGTCGCGGTGCGGTAGCGCATGACGGGAGCCTTTCGGTAGGGGAGCGGTCCCGGTCGCGGGCCGGCTTCTGCCCGCGACCGGGACCGCGACCGGGACCGCGACCGGGACCGCCGGGGCGGCGGGCTCTCGGCCCGGCCCGGCGGTCCCGGCGCGGTCGGACGGTGCGGCTGCCGGTGGTGCGGCGGGTTCTTCGCGCGACCCGGTTCAGACGGTGAGGTTGCCGGTGGCGGCGTCGACCCGCTGTCCCTGCGGCGGGAGGCCGACCCGGGTGACGCCCTCCTCGGTGCAGCTGGTGTGCAGCAGCAAGGACGTGCCGCCGAAGGCTGCCGCGGCCAGGGCGAGCCGGCCGCCGGAGAATCCGGCACCCACAGCGGTGTAGCGGTTGGCGCCGTCGTCGATCCTGACGTGCGCGGTGCCGGAGTCGGCGGCGGTGCTGCGCAGGCCGGACAGGTCCCAGGTCACGGTGGTGTCCCGGCCGGTGTCGCGCGACAGCAGCGCCTTCGCCGCGTTGGTGCCGGAGAGCACCGCTCCGCCGCCGACGCTGATCCGCTGGTCGCGCACCGCGCTCAGGGCGAGGCCGGTGTCGGTGAGGCTGCCGCCGTCGATGCTGATCTCGGCCGCGCCGACCGAGACGGGCGCCGCGGCGGGGTCGCCCACGAGCCGGCAGCCGGTGAAGCGGACGGGGCCCGAACCGCGCAGGACTGCGCCGTCCAGGCCGGTCAGCGTGCTGCGCACGAAGTGCACCGGTGCGGTGACCGGGGTCTGCACCAGCACGCTCCCCTTCGGCAGGTCGAAGGTGCAGTCGGTGATCGTGGTGGGCCGGGTGGAGCGGGCGGAGCGCTGGGCGACGGCGAAGGATGAGGCGGTGCAGCCGCGCAGTTGGGCGCCGTCGGCGTTGACCACCAGGGTGCCGGCCGGGTCGAAGGTCGGCCGGGCGATGACCCGTACGTTCTCCAGCGTCAGGTCGGTGATCTTGGTGTTGGCGGTGAACCAGGAGCAGACGTGGTTGCGCACGGTGATGCGCTTGGCGGAGATGCCCCACTGGGCACCGGAGTTGGCGATGTCCATCAGCCCGGAATTGCCGTCGAAGAGCAGATCGTGCTCGTACTGCCCGTGGGTGGTGAAGGGGTTGCCGCCCTCGTCGTCACCGTCGCCGTGGCAGTTGACGACCTGGCAGTAGGCGGACGCGGTCAGGTCGTTGAGATGGCGGACGTTGCTGGTGGTGCAGTCGGCGACATGGCCGTAGAGGCAGTAGATCTGCTGGGTGAGGTAGCCGGCGCCGCCGTACATGACGGTCGGCGGATTCTTCAGGCCGCACTGGACGGTGCGGTAGCGGGTGCACCAGCGCCGCATGATCACCGGCCAGAAGGTGCCGGTGGCCTGGATGCCGGAGACGTCGCAGTCCACGGCGTACTCGTACGCGACCGGGTGGGATCCGGTGTACTCGTCGTCGACCGCGCCGGTGTCCTGGCCCGCGCCCAGGAAGACCAGGTTGCTCACCCGGGCGCCGACCACCGGCTCGACCCGGCGCCAGGTCAGGGTGCGGCCGGCGGCCAGCTCCCAGCCGTTGAGGTAGCCGACCCGGATGTGGGTGCCGTCGATGATCTCGGTGACCTCGACCAGCTTCTGCAGCTCGCGCTCGTCGCTGCCGCCGCCGGCCACCTCGTCGCTCCGTACGGCCCACCACTGGCCGACCTCGAAGGCGGCCGAGTCGGGGACCGGGAAGGCGTCGGTGAGTTCGATGACCTTCGCGGGCAGCGGGTAGGTCACGACGTCGCCGGTGGTGGCGCCCTGGAAGAACAGCACGGCGCCGAACGGGTTGTCGTGGGTGTTGCGTTCGATGCCGCCGGTGTGCACGGTGTGCCCGCCGAAGTCGAGGTCGATCAGCGAGCGGTGGTAGGTGTGGCGGCGCCGGAAGAGCAGGTCGGTGTGGGCCTCCACCCGGTGGACCGACGGATCGCCGACCATCGCGTCCAGCGCGTCGTCGGCCGGAGCGCCGGCGTCGAACAGGCCGAAGCCCCGGAAGTCCAGGACGCCGTCGTGCAGCCGGCGCCACCGGCCGCGGGCCGGGCGGTCGGCGGGCCGCAGCACGGTGCCGCCGTTGGGCGGCTGGGTGCCGGCGGCGTCCCACCGCACCGTCATGCCGCCGCCGTCGCCGGGGGAGCGGTAGCCGGCGACCACCGCGACCGTGCCCTCGCGCAGGTGGGCCGACCTGGCGGCGAGCAGGTCGGCGACCGTGGCGAAGGCCGTGGTGTCGTGCGGTCCCGCGCCGGGGGCGCCCGCGGGCGAGGCGTGGGCCGGTACGGCGAGCGTGCCGGCCGCGGCCACCGCCGCGCCCAGGCTGCCGGTGCGCAGCAGGTTTCTCCGGGTGGTGGTCATGGTGTCGTGCCGTCCTTCGGTCGAGGGCGGAGCGAGGAGACGTACGGGGGCATGAAGGCGGTGCGCGGCATCTGGTCGGCCAGGACGCCGCCGTCCACCACGATCCGGGTGCCGGTCAGATAGGCGCCCTCGTCGCCGGCGAGCAGCAGCAGCGCGCCGGTGCACTCCTCGGGCCGGGCGTAGCGGCCGAGCGGGATGCGGTCCCGGTAGGCAGCCTCGAAGGCGTCCCGGTCGAAGGGGAACTCGCTGTCGATGGGCGTCTCGACCATGCCGGGGGCCAGGCTGTTGACCGTGACGCCGTGCGGGGCGAGTTCGACGGCGAGGGTCTGGGTGAGCAGGTCCACGGCGGCCTTGGAGGCGTTGTAGTGGGCCAGTCCCGCTTCGGCGACCAGCGCGTTCTTGGACGTGACGTTGACGATCCGGCCGGGCAGGCCGTCGGCGATCATGTGCTCGGCGACGCGCTGGGTGAGGAAGAACACCGCGTCGAGGTTCACCCGCATCACGCGGTACCAGCTGTCCGGGGTGATCTCGTTGAACCGCTCCAGTGCCGCGGTGCCGGCGTTGTTGACCAGGATGTGCAGCGGGCCCGCCCGCTCGCGCAGCCGGTCCGCGAAGTCCGGCAGCTCCCGCGTCCTGGACAGGTCCTGCTCGGCCACGAGCGCGCGGCGGCCCAGGCCCCGTACCAGTTCCGCGGTCTCGGTGAGGCCCTCGGCGCCGGGCAGGTCGGTCAGGACCAGGTCGGCGCCGGCCTCGGCGAGCGCGGTGGCGAAGGCCCGGCCCAGGCCCCGGGCGGCGCCGGTGACCAGGGCGGTGCGGCCGGTCAGGCCGAAGCGGTTCACGGCCCCTCCAGCCCGAGCAGGTCCAGGGACGGGCGGTGGATCAGTGCCTCCACCGCGTCCTGGTCGAGCGGGTCGAGGCCGGGGATGCCGGGGATACGGGCGATCCGGCGCAGCCCCGCCACGGAGTCGTCCACCGTGGTGAAGGGGTAGTCGCTGCCGAACAGCAGCTTGTCCCACACCCCGTAGTCCTGCACCAGGCGCAGGCTGTGCCAGAGCTGGAAGGGCCGGTAGTGCAGGGCGCTGATGTCGGCGTAGACATGGCGGTGCTTGCGGATCACCGCGATGCACTCGCCCTCGAAGGGGTGGCTGAGGTGGGCCAGCACGATCCGCAGTTCCGGGTGGCGCATGGCGACCGGGTCCAGGTGCCGCGGCATCGCGTATTCCAGCGGGGCCTGCGAGACGAAGGTGGTGCCGGTGTGCACCAGCAGCGGAAGGCCGTTGCTCTCGGCGTAGGCGTAGAGCGGTTCGTACGCCTCGTCCGCGGGGTTGAACCCGGCGTACATCGGCATCAGTTTGATCCCGCGCAGGCCCAGCTCCTGGTGGCCGAAGCGCAGTTCGTCCTGCCAGCCCGGCTGGGTCGGGTCGAGCGAGAGGTAGCCGATCAGCCGGTCGGGGTGCTCGGCGACGTAAGCGGCGACGGCCGAGTCGTCCACCCACAGCCCGCTGCGCCGGGCCTTGCCGCCCACCACCACGGTACGGGTGCCCTCGGGCGCGCTCGCGGCGTAGTCGGCGTACCGGACGGTCAGGTCGACCTCGCCGGCGTGCGCGCGGGCGGACTCGGCGCGGAAGGCGTCGTCGAAGTCGTGGCTGTGCCGGAAGAGGTGGGAGTGGACGTCCACGATCATGTGCGGTTCCTCTTCTCCCAGCCGTCGGCGAACATGTTCCAGAAGCGGTGGCTCGGCGGGTGCTCCTCGAAGACCGCGTCGTCCAGTTCGACGCCCAGCCCCGGCGCGGTCGGCAGCCCGATGTGTCCGTCGGCCGCCGGGAGCGTGCCGCGGAGCGCCTCGAAGACGAAGGGCTCGAGCAGCCCGTCGAAGGTCTCCAGGATCTTGAAGTTGGTCAGGCCGAGCGCGGCGTGCACCGAGGCGGTGGTGCACAGCGGCGAGTTGGAGTTGTGCGGGGCGACCACCATGCCGTGCGCGTCGGCCTGCGCGGCGATCTTCCGCAGCTCGGTGAAGCCGCCGGCCATCGACAGGTCGGGCTGCACGATGTCCACCGCGTCGGTGGCGAAGAGCTGCTTGTACTCGTAGCGGTTGTGGAAGTGCTCGCCGCCGGAGATCGGGAAGGGCGCGATCTGCCGCAGTTCCGCGTAGCGCTCGATGTGCGTCCACGGCAGCGGCTCTTCGAACCAGCCGATGTCGTACGGCGCCAGTTCGTGCACCAGCCGCCGCGCGGTGGCCATCGCGAAGCGGGCGTGCCCCTCGATGAAGAGGTCCACCTCCGGGCCGACCGCCTCGCGCACCGCGGCCACCAGCGCCAGCGAGCGGCGCAGTTCCGGCCGCTCCAGCTCGTGCAGGCCGGCGCCGAACGGGTCGAACTTCAGCGCGGTGTAGCCCTTGGCGACGGTCTCCTTCGCCTTCGCCGCGAAGACCTCGGGTTCGCGCTCGCCGGTGTACCAGCCGTTGGCGTAGACCCGGACCCGGTCGCGGGTGGCGCCGCCGGTGAGGCGGTAGGCGGGGACGCCGAGCGCCTTGCCCATCAGGTCGTGCAGCGCCTGGTCCACGCCGGAGACCACGATGCCGCCGACGTCGCCGCCGCGCAGGAAGTCGCCCTGGTACATCCGCAGCCATATCTCCTCGACGTCGAACGGGTCGGCGCCCAGCAGGTGGCGGCGGCCCATCGCCTCGGTCAGCGCGCACGTCTCGGCCACCCGGTAGGGGTGGGTGATCTCGCCGACGCCGGTCAGGCCCTGGTCGGTGTGGACGCGGACGTAGCCGAAGTCCCGCCAGGCGGTGCCCAGGGCGAGGGTCTCGACCTTGCTGATCCGTCCGGCGGGGCCGGCCGGACGGCTGGTGTTCACGGTGAGCATCAGTGCGTTCCCGTCGTCGTGCCGGCGCCGCCCATGGTGGAGGTGTGGGCGAGGTCGCGGGGGCCGCCCTCGGCGAGGGTGCGCGTGACCGCGACCTCGGTGGCCTCCAGCAGCCGGTCCACGTCGGCGTCGTTGTGGGCGTAGGACAGATGGCTGCGCTTGAGGTTGAGCGGCAGCTCGAAGACGCCGAGGCCGGCGAGGTGGCGGCGGTAGCCGACGAAGAGGGCGGTGTCGTTGGCGAGCAGGTCGTCGTAGGAGCGCGGCTCGGGTCCCGGCATGAAGTAGGTGACGAAGACCGAGCCGTAGCCGGTGACCACCGCGGGCACGTCCAACCGCCGGTAGAGGGCGGCGAGTCCGGTGCGTACCCGCTCCCCCAGCCGGAAGACGTGCTCGTGCACCGGCTCCTCGCGCAGCTTGCGCACGGTGGCCAGGGCGGCGGCGACCGGCAGCGGGTGGCCGTTGTAGGTGCCGGCGAAGAAGGCGGGGCCGCCGGGGCGGGTGCTGAACAGGTCCATCAGGTCCGCCCGGCCGCCCAGCGCGCCGATCGGGGCGCCGTTGGCGATGGCCTTGCCCAGCGTGGTCAGGTCGGGGGTGATCCCGCTGATCGCCTGGTAGCCGCCGAGGGCGTGCCGGAAGCCGGTGATCACCTCGTCGAAGACCAGCACGCTGCCGGCCGCGGTGCACTCCTCGCGCAGCGCGCGCAGGAACTCGCCGGTGGGCAGCAGGGTGCCGACGTTGTGCGGGACGGGCTCGACGATGACCGCCGCGATGTCGGCGCCGTGCTCGGCGAACACCTGCCGTACGGCCGCGTGGTCGTTGAAGCGCAGCACCAAGGTGGCGTCCAGCACCTCGGGGAGGATGCCGGCGGAGGTCGGGTCCTGGCGGCCGATCCGGTCGGGAGCCGAGATGACGTTGAGGCTCACCGAGTCGTGCCAGCCGTGGTAGCAGCCCTGGAACTTCACCACCAGGCGCCGCCCGGTGGCCGCCCTGGCGACCCGCAGCGCGTGGAAGGTGGCCTCGCTGCCGGTGCTGGTGAGCAGCACCTTGTCCACCGAGGGGATCAGCTCGGTGAGCTGTTCGGCGAGCAGGACCTCGCCCTCGGTGACGGCCACCCCGGTCAGGCCGAGCCTTCCCGCCGCCTCGGCGGTCGCGGCGGCGACGTCCGGGTCGTTGTGGCCGAGCAGGGGCGGCCCGAACGCGGCGTGGTAGTCGGTGAACTCCCGGCCGTCGCTGTCCCAGAACCGGGACCCCGCGGTGCGGGCGATCACCAGGTCGGTCAGGCCGGGAATGCTGCGCTGGCCGCTGTTGACACCGCCCGGTATGACCCGGCGGGCACGCTCGGCGAGCGTCATGTGGTGCTCCTCGCGTCGATGCTGTGGGTGACGGTCCCGGCCTTGCCCCGGCCGGGGACCGCGGGGCGCCATCCGCCCGGCAAGTCGTCGCAGGATTCGTTCGTCGGAGCGAAGAATCTAAGATTGAGAACACTGTTCTGAATGTCAGAACAGTGGGCTGATCGTAGATCCGTAATCGGCCCAGGTCAAGGGGCTCCGGTGATAGACTGTTCCGCTATGCAGAACAGTGGTGTTCCACGGTCCGGTGACGAGCCCGGCCCGGAGCCGAAATACCTGGTGAAGACGGTGGCCAGGGCCGCGGAGCTGCTGGAGGTGCTCGCCGCCGGCCGGCCGGGCGCCGGGCTGAGCGTCACGGAGGTGGCGCAGCGCAGCGGCGTCTCGAAGAGCGCCGCGTTCGGCCTGCTCCAGACCCTGCGCCACTACGGCCTGGTCGCCGACGAGGGCGAGGGCATGAACCGCCGCTACCGGCTCGGCATGGCGCTCGCCCGGCTCGGCGACCGGGCGCAGGCCCAGGTCTCGCTGCGCGACGTGGCGCGCCCGGTCCTGCGCGACCTCACCGCCGCCACCGGCCTCACCTCGCGCGTCGCGGTGCCCCAGGACGGCCAGGCGGTGATCGTCGACCAGGTCGACAGCGACGGCGCGCTCCGGCTCGACCTGCGCATGGGCGGGCGGGAACTGCCGCACTGCACAGGAATCGGCAAGGCGCTGCTGGCGGCGCTGCCCGAGCGGCAGGCCAGGGACCTGATCGCGGCGACCGGGCTGCCCCGCCGCACCTCGCGCACCATCACCGACGAGGCGACCCTCTTCGCGCACCTGGCGGACATCCGCGCCACCGGCTACGCGCTGGACGACGAGGAGGACGCCGACGGGATCTTCTGCATCGGCAGCGTGGTCCGCGACCACCGCGACAGATGTGTCGGAGCAGTCAGCATCACCGGTCTGAAGCTGGATCTGCCCGGCTGGCGGTTCCGCGAACTCGGTTTGCAGGTGAAGGAGTTCGCCAACCGGATCAGCCTGAGCCTGGGGTACGGCGCCACCGGGCCGTTGCCCGCGGGACTGCCCGCGGTCGCCGAAGGGCCTTGACCGATTCACCGCGAGGGGCATAACGTCTCGCCCCGTCGGACGGTGCCGCGCAAGCACCATGCCCCTGGTCTGCGCTTTTACGCACCCGTCCGGCACCGCCATCCGCACCACCGGCGAGCGTCACAGGTTTCGTCCTCACCCCCAGGCCCCATCGAAGGCTGAGGCACCCTGTGAACGTTCCCCCTGGCTCCGTGCCGGGTTCCACGACCGACCACAGCTCCCCCGACACCTCCCGCCGCAGGCTCCTGCGGACCGGCGGGGTCCTTCTCGCGACGACCACCGCGGCGGTGGCCGCCGGGTCCGGCTCGGCGCACGCCGCCGGCCGTACCGGCGCGCCGCTGTCCGTCGGCGCCGTCGCCGACCTGCTCGGCCTCGACCCCAGGACGCTCGCCGACGGCGCCGTCGCGCTGGTCGCCGGCTACCACACGCCCGGTGACGGCGGCGGCCTGGTGGCCCGGTGGGACGCCGGCTCCACCGCCGCACCCAACGGCGGCACCGTGCTGCGGCCGAACTCCCGTCCCGGCAGGGGCCGCTGGCGGCTGGTGCACGACGGCGTCCTGGACTTCCGCCAGTTCGGCCTGTTCGACGGCTCCACCCCGGCCGACGCGGCCCTGGACGCGATGGTCCAGGACCCGTCCGTCCACCGGGTCGAGGCCCGCACCGACCTGAACTTCACCAAGCGCCACACCTTCTCGCGCTCCCGCATCGAGCTGGACTTCGGCGGCAACCGGGTCACCACCCGCGGCATCGAGAAGAACACCGACGACAACCCCTTCGGCGCGGTCCTGTACTTCCGCGGCACGGTCGGCACCACCACCGTCAGGTCCACGCTGTCGGCGCCGATGCCCGACCTCGCCGACGTCTTCGAGGTGCCCGACAGCAAAACCTTCGCCGTCGGCCAGTGGTGGAGCGTGGAGATCGACGCCGCCGCGGGCACCGGCCTGTACGAGAAGGAGGTGCAGAAACTCGTCCAGGTCACCGAGATCGTCGACGAAGGCCGCATCCGGGTCAACTACAAGATCGGCTGGGACCTGGCCGCCGGGCGGACCTTCACCTGGAAGCACGTCGAACCGGTCGAGCGCGCCCATGTGCGCGACATGGTCTTCGAGGGCGTCGCGGACGTCCCGGACGGCGACACCCTCACCGGCTCCCACCCTGTCGCCTACGAGTACGCGGTCTCCTGCGACGTCTCGGGGATCGACGCCACCGGCACCTTCTGGCCGGTGGTCATGCGCCGCTGGTGCACCTACTTCCGCACCTCCGAGTGCCGGCTGAAGAACCCGGCCTCGGTCACCTGGGGCGGCGCCGGCTACCTCACCCAGCAGATCTACTGCCTGTACGGGCACGTCGAGGACTGCCACGTCGCCAACTCCCGGCACCTCAACGACTGGACCGCCTCCGCCTACGGCTACGTCACCAACTGCCACGGCGACGGCGACGACCAGGGGCCCTTCGTCACCCACGGCCAGTTCGAGCACGACCTCACCTACACCGGCAACTCCGGGCTGATGACCTTCGCCAACTCCGGTACGGCCTGGGGCGGCGCGGCCAAGCGGATCACCGTCCGCAAGCACGCCTGCTCGTGGTTCGTGGCACGGACCAACGTCACCGACCTGACGCTGGAGGACATGCTCGTCATCGGCAACTCCCAGGCCGGCTCCGGCATGATCTGGGTCAACGCCGACGGCGCCCAGCTGCGCGGCTGCGTCGCCTCGGGCCCGCTGGTGGTCTCCCAGTCCTCCCGGCGCTCCAAGCGGCCCACCGTCATCGCCGACTCGGCCTTCGTCCAGGGCAAAGCCTCCGAGGTCACCGCCGCCACCGTGACCGCCGACGTGCACCTGCTGCGGGTCACGTTGAACGGCCTGGACGGCGCGCAGTTCAACGGCGCCGGCCGGCTGGTCCTGGACCACTGCGCCTTCACCGGCGCCTCCGCGTCGGCCGGCCCCGGCACCGTCGCGCACACCGAGACCACGGTGCACGGCGGCAGCTACACCGACACCGGCCTGCTGCTGAAGTCCGCGAAGGACCAGCGGCTGTGGATCGACGGCGGCGCCGTCTTCAGCGGAACCAACAGCGCCGCCGCCTTCCTGTCGGGCAGCGCCGGGGACCGCACCGTGAGCTGGCAGCTCGACGGGCTCGACTCGCGCACCGCCGACCCGGGGACGGCGCACGTACTGATCACCGGCGGCGTCAACCGCTACCGCGCGGGCGGGTCGGTCTTCACCGGAGGGCGCCTCGACCTCGCCCCCGCCGCCTTCGCCGGCGCCGGACACCTGCTGCACACCGGCTGCACCGAGGACGGCGTCACCAGGACACGGATGCCGGCCGAGGGCGCCCGGATCCAGCACACCGCGGGCAACCTCATCCTCTGACCCCCGGTGCGCCCGCGCGGGGCCCGGCCCGCCTTCCAGCACCGGACCCGCCGCCCCTTGCGGCACCGCCCGCCCGGCCGCGGCCCCGCGCCCGCCCCCTCCAGCGACCCTTCGCGCCAACCGTGAGAGACCCCATGGCACACAGCCCGACCAGCCCCGCCGACACCCCGATCCCGGGACGTCCGGTCCGGATCGCCCTCGTGGGCGCCGGCAACCGCGGACTCACGTACGCCGACTGGATCCACGCCCACCCCGAACAGGCCCGGCTGACCGTCGTCGCCGACCCCAGGCCCGAGGCCCGGGCGCTCGCGCGCGCCTCGGCCGAGTACGCCGACTGGCGCGAACTGCTCGCGGCGACCGTGGCGGGCGGCGAACCGCTGGCCGACGGGGTGATCGTGGCCACCCAGGACCGCGACCACGTCGAACCGGTGCTCGCGCTGGCCCGCGCGGGCTACGCCATCATGACCGAGAAGCCGCTCGCCCCCACCGAGGCGGAGTGCCGCGCCGTCGTCGAGGGCGTCGAGGCGGCCGGGGTGCCCTTCGCGGTGTGCCACGTGATGCGCTACACCCCGTACACCGACCTGGTGAAGCAGGTGGTCGACAGCGGTGTGCTCGGGCAGATCACCGGGCTCGACCACCTCGAACCGGTCGGCTGGTGGCACTACGCCCACAGCTACGTCCGGGGGCCGTGGCGCCGCGAGGACCTGTCCTCGCCGATGGTCCTCGCCAAGTCCAGCCACGACCTGGACTGGATCGCCTACGTCACCGGCCGCCGGATCGAGACCGTGGCGAGCTTCGGCTCGCTGACCCACTTCCGGCCGGAGAACGCCCCGCCCGGCGCCGCGGACACCTGCCTCACCTGCGCGGCGGAACCCGGCTGCCCCTACTCCGCACCCAAGCTCTACTACCCCGCCCTGCGCCGCACCGGCGGCGCCTGGCCGATCGACCACGTCACCGCCCACGCCAGGGGACCCCAGGACGAAGCCGTCCTCACCGAGGCGCTGCGCACCGGCCGCTACGGACGCTGCGTCTACCGCGCCGACAACGACGTGGTGGACAACCAGGTCGTCGCCATGCGGCTGTCCGGCGGCGCCACCGCGGTGTTCACCATGTCCGCCTTCACCGAGCAGACCCACCGCCAGACCAGGATCTTCGGCAGCCACGGCTGGCTGCGCGGCGACGGCGAGCGGGTCACCGTGCACGACTTCCGCGACGACACCACCCGGGTGCTCCAGGTGGACGCGAGCGGATCCAACGCCGCGGACGGCCACGGCGGCGGCGACACCGTACTCGTCGCGTCCTTCGTCACCGCGCTCGCCACCGGCGACCGCTCCCACATCCGCTCCGGCCCCGCCGATTCGCTGGGCAGCCACCTGGCGGCCTTCGCCGCCGAGCGCTCCCGGCACCACGGCACGGTCGAGACCGTGCCCGCCCGCTGACTTCCTTCCGTATCCACCCAGTTCAGGGAAGCGAGAACCACCATGAGACCCCGTACCACCGCCGTCCTCGCCCTGGCCACCGCCCTCGCCGCCACCGCCGTGGCCGGCTGCGGGTCCGCCACGGGCTCCGGCTCCAGCTCGAAGAAGACCGTCAGCACCTGGGTCTACCCGGTGATCAACGACCCCAAGGCCAACGAGGCGTACTGGGACGGCCTGGTCAAGGGCTTCGAAAAGGCCAACCCCGGCGTCACCGTGAAGGTCTCCACCTACCCGTGGGCCAACCGCGACACCGCCCTGGCCACGGCGCTCGCCGCAGGCAAGGGCCCCGACGTGGCCTACCTGATTCCCGACCAGCTCTCCGCCTACCAGCGGAACCTGATCCCGGCGAGCGAGTGGATGACCGCCGCGGACAAGGCCGCCTACCGCCCGTCCGCCCTGAAGGCGGTCAGCGTCGACGGCAAGGCGCTCGCCGCGCCCGTGCTGATGTCCAGCTACCCGCTGCTGTGCGACCGCAAGGTCTTCGACGCCATCGGCGAGACCGCCTACCCGAGCACGTGGGACCAGCTCAGCGCGCTCGCCCCGAAGCTCAAGTCCAAGGGCTACTACGCGATCAGCTACAGCGGCGACACCACCGCCACCCTCAACATGACCTTCTACCCGCTGCTCTGGCAGGCCGGCGGCGACGTCTTCTCCTCCGACGGCACGAAGGCCGCCTTCAACAGCGACGCCGGCGTCAAGGCCCTGACCTGGCTCAAGTCCTTCGTGGACAACGGCTGGACGCCCAAGGACCTGATCACCACCACCCCGCAGATCGAGCAGACCGACCTGGCCAAGAACAAGGTCGCCTGCACCTGGCAGAACACCGCAGCCGAGGTGCAGCCGTTCTGGGGCAAGGACGGCATCGTCGTCAACCCGCCGCTGAGCAGCGGCACGTCGGTGGCGTACGGGACCGTCGGCACGCTGGCCATGTTCAAGGGCGCCAACCAGGACCTCGCCGCCAAGTGGATCTCCTACGCGGCCCAGCCGGAGAACTCGGCCGGACTGCAGCAGCCCGGCGGCTACTTCTCGCCGCGTACCGACGCGGCGGCCCTCTACCCCGGCGACCCGCTCCAGCAGGCCACCGAGAAGGTGCTCGACACCACCGACGTCGGCCCGCTCAACAAGGCCGCCCGCGACGTCATGGGCGTGCTCGCCCCGCAGATCCAGGCCGCGCTGCTCGGCAAGTCCACCCCGAAGAAGGCCCTCGACGACGCGGCCTCCGCCGCCGACCAGCTGATCGCCCGCAAGCGCTGACCGCCGCACAGCAGCGCCCGTCACTCCCCGAAGGAGGTCCCGTGGCCGCAGTCGCGGAACGTACCACCCGCCCGCACAACCGACGAGGACCGCACGCCCGCAGGGAGGCCCGGATCGGGCTGCTGTTCGTGCTGCCCTGCTTCCTGCTCTTCCTGGCCTTCAGGTTCGGGCCGGGCATCGCGGGACTCGTCCTGGGCTTCACCGACTACACCGTCGGCGACAGCACCCACTTCACCGGCCTGGCCAATTTCCAGCGGATGGTGCACGACCCGCTGTTCTGGTCCTCGCTGCGGGTCACCGTCATCTACAGCGTGCTGGCGGTGCCGTTCACCATCCTCGCCTCGCTGGGGCTGGCCCTGCTGACCCGGCGGGCCTTCCGCGGCTCCCGGCTCTTCCGCTCGATCTTCTTCCTGCCGGTGGTGACCAGCCTGATCCTGGCGTCCACCGTCTTCATCTGGATCTTCTCCAGCAAGGGACCGTGGTCGGAGCTGATGGGCCTGGCCGGCCTGCCGGACCAGGCCTGGCTCACCGACTCGGCCCTGGTGCTGCCCGCCCTCGCGATCGTCGGCATCTGGTCGCGGTGCGGCTACGGCATGCTCATCCTGCTCGCCCGGCTCCAGGACGTGCCCAGGGAACTGGAGGAGGCGGCCCTGATGGACGGGGCGGGAGCCTTCCAGCGCTTCCGCTACATCGTGGCCCCGCAGCTCAGGCCGGCCTTCTTCTTCCTCGCCGTGATCGAGACGACCAACAGCTTCCAGATCTTCGACGCCGTCTACGTGATGACCGGCGGCGGCCCGGCCAACGCCAGCTACAGCCTCGTCTACCAGCTCTACGACGCCGGCTTCAAATACATGGACCTCGGCTACGCCAGCGCCCTGGGCTGCGTCCTGTTCGTCCTGACCGTCGTCGTGGCACTCGTGCAGCGGCTGGTCCTCGGAAAGGAGAAATGACCATGGCGAACCTCACCGTCGAGCCGCCGCCGGCCGCCGCCCCCGAGGCCGCGGCGCCCGCGCCCGTGCCCCGCCGCCTCCGCGAGCGCGACACCGTACCCAGCGCGTTGCGGCCCACCAGGGCCGGGCGGCTGCTGCGCGGCGTCCTGCTCACCGCGGCCAGCCTGGTGACGGTCTTCCCCTTCTACGCGATGCTGGTGCTCTCGCTGAAGCCGGGCGCCGCCGTCTCCCTGCCCGGCAGCCTGCTGCCCTGGAATCTGAGCGGGTCGTCCTACAGCGCCGTGCTGGACGCCCAGGACGTACCGCGCTGGCTGCTCAACACGCTCGTCTACTCGCTGGTGTCGGTGGTCGGCGTCCTCGTGCTCGCCTCGCTGGCCGGGTACGCCTTCGCCAAGAAGCGCTTCCGCGGCAGGGAGGCGATGTTCTGGTCGTTCCTGTCGATGGTGATGGTGCCCTACCACGTCACGATGATCCCGACCTTCATCATGATGGCGAAGATCGGCGGGGTGGACACCTACTGGGGCCTCATCATCCCGACCCTCGCCAACGCCCAGGCGGTCTTCCTGATGCGGCAGTTCATCAAGGACCTGCCCGACGAGATGTTCGAGGCGGCCCGGCTGGACGGCTGCAGCGAGCTGCGGATCTTCACCAGCATCGTGCTGCCGCTGCTCAAGCCGATCCTCGCCACCCTGGGCACCTTCGTCTTCCTGTGGCACTGGAACGACTTCCTCTGGCCGCTGATCATGGGCCAGAGCAGCGACATGCGCACCCTCACCGTCGGCATCGCCTCCCTGCAACAGCAGCAGGTGCCGCTCAGCCAGGTCCTCGCCGGGTCGGTGATCGCCTTCGTGCCCATCTTCGCCGCCTACATGGTCGGCCAGCAGTACTTCACCGAAGGCGTCACCGGTTCCGCAGTCAAAGGATGACCACACCCATGCTCACCACCTCCCCGCCCTTCCCCGGCGACGAGAAGCAGCTCGAAGACCTGCTCGCCACCCCGTCCCCCGCCCTGGCCGCCGACCTCGCCCGGCTCGACGGCGACCTCGTCGTCCTGGGGGCGGGCGGCAAGATGGGGCCCAGCCTGTGCCGGCTCGCGCGCCGGGCACTGGACGCGGCCGGACGCGGCGACCTCGCCGTGCACGCCGTGTCCCGCTGGTCCGACCGTGCCGCGGCCGGCGCGCTCGCCGCCGAGGGCGTCCGCCCGGTCCCCTTCGACCTGCTCGACGGCGACCCGGCGGACCTGCCCGACGCGGGCAACGCGGTCTTCATGGTCGGCGCCAAATTCGGCTCCGCGGGCAACCCGTCGCACGCCTGGGCGGTCAACGCGGCCCTCCCGGACCGGATCGCCCGCCGCTACCGCGACGCGCGGATCTCCGCCTTCTCCACCGGCAACGTCTACCCGCTGGCCGGCTCCACCTCGGGCGGCTCCGCCGAGACCGACCCGGTCGGCCCGGTCGGCGAGTACGCCATGTCGTGCCTCGGCCGCGAGCGGGTCTTCGGACACCACGCCGCCGAGTACGGACTGCGCGTCGCGCTGCTGCGGCTCAACTACGCGGTGGACCTGCGCTACGGGGTCCTCGCCGACATCGCCTCCGCCGTCCACGCCGGCACACCCGTCGACGTGACCACCGGACACGCCAACGTCGTCTGGCAGGGGTACGCCAACGAGGTCGCCCTGCGCGCGCTGCTGCACGCCGGTGCCGACCCCTTCACCGTCAACCTGACAGGGCCCGAGACGGCCTCGGTACGCCGGCTGGCCCAGCTGTTCGCCGCGGAATTCGGCCGGGCGGACGGCCCCGCCGAGGCGGGCGGCCCCGAAAGCGCCGCGGGGACGGCATCCTTGACGACGGGTCAGGAGTCCGGCACGGCACTGCTGTCCGACGCGGGCGTGTGCCACGCGCTGTTCGGCTACCCGCCGATCGCGCTGCGGACGCTCGTCGGGTGGCAGGCCGAGTGGATCCGGCGCGGGCTGCCGCTGTCGGGACGGCCCACCAAGTTCCAGGTCCGCGACGGAAGGTTCTGAGCACCGTGTTCCCCCCAGCCCCCCAGAGCACCACCCCCGCGGACGGCACCGCGCTCGGCCTGCTGAGCGCCGGCACCGTCATACCCGCGCACCCCCTCGCGCTGACCGCGCAACGCCGCCTGGACGAAAGGCGCCAGCGGGCGCTGACCCGCTACTACCTGGCCGCCGGGGCCGGCGGGGTGGCCGTCGCGGTCCACACCACCCAGTTCGAGATCCGCGAGCCCGCGACCGGCCTGCTCCGCCCGGTGCTCGAACTCGCCGCCGAGACGGTGGACAAGGAGGCCGGCCGGCCCGTCGTCAAGATCGCCGGAGCGTGCGGCTACACCGCGCAGGCGGTCGCCGAGGCCGAACTCGCCGCCGAGTTCGGCTACGACGCCGTGCTGTTGAGCCCCGCCGTGCCCGGCGCGGACGAGGCCGGTCTGCTGGAACGGGCCCGCGCCGTCGGCGAGGTGCTCCCCGTCATCGGCTTCTACCTCCAGGACTCCGTCGGCGGAAGCTACCTGTCGGCGGACTACTGGCGGGCGCTCGCCGAGATCCCCTCGGTGGTCGCGATCAAGACCGCCCCCTTCGACCGCTACCGCACCGCCGACGTGATCGCCGCCGTCGCCGCCAGCGACCGCGCCGAGGAGGTCGTCCTCTACACCGGCAACGACGACGCCATCCTGACCGACCTGCTCACCCCGTACGAGACGGCCCAGGGGCTCCGCTGGTTCGCCGGCGGGCTGCTCGGCCAGTGGGCGGTATGGACCAGGACCGCCGTCGACCTGCTCGCGGAGGTCCGCGCGGCCCGCGCCGGCGACCACGCGCTGATGACCGACCTGCTGCGCCGGAGCCCCCAGCTGAGCGAGGCCAACGCCGCCGTCTTCGACGCGCGCAACGCCTTCCGCGGCTGCATCGCCGGAGTGCACGAGGTGCTGCGCCGCCAGGGGCTGCTGGCCGGCACCTGGTGCCTGGACCCCGACGAGCGCCTCTCGCCGGAGCAGGCCGAGGAGATCGCCCGGGTCGCCGAGGCCTACCCCTGGCTGACCGACGACGACTTCGTGACGGAGCACCGCGATGACTGGCTCCGCTGACCCCGGCCGGCCGCCCCGGGCCGTGATCGCCGTACCGCCGCACCTGCGCGAGCAGCTGTTCGCCCCCGCCACCTGGACGCGGCTGACCCGGGCGGTCGTACCGCTGGTGCTCGACCGGCCGGGCGACCGTGCCGCCCTCGCAGCCGTGCTCACCGACGCCGAGATCCTGGTCACCGGATGGGGCGCCGCCCGGCTCGACGCCGAACTCCTCGCGACCGCACCCCGGTTGAGGCTGGTCGCGCACACCGGCGGCGCCGTCAGTCCCTACGTCACACCCGAGGTCTACGACCGGGGCGTGCGGGTCACCCAGGCCGGTGCGGCGATGGCCCGGCCCGTCGCCGAGGTCGCCCTCGCCTTCACCCTGGCCCTGCTGCACCGGGTGCACCGCTTCGACCACGCCCTGCGCGCGGGCGAGCCCTGGGAGGCCGCCGAGGACGTGCCTGACCGGCACCAGATCCTCGGCTGCCCGATCGGCGTGATCGGCGCCTCCCGCACCGGCCGCGCCTACATCGCGCTGGCCCGCGCGCTCGGCGCCGAGGTCAGGGTCGCCGACCCGTATCTGGACCAGGCCGGCGCCGACGCCCTCGGCGTCCGCCTCAGCACGCTCGACGAGCTGCTGGCCGCCAGCCGGATCACCGCCGTGCACGCCCCCGCGCTGCCCGAGACACACCACCTGCTGGGCGCACGGGAGTTGGCGCTGATGCCCGACGGCGCCGGGCTGGTCAACACCGCCAGATCCTGGCTGGTGGACGAGGCCGCGCTGCTCGGCGAGCTGCGCACCGGCCGTATCGACGCGGCTCTGGACGTCTACGACACCGAACCCCTGCCGGTCGCCCACCCGTTGCGCGCCCTGCCCAACGTCCTGCTGACGCCCCATCGGGCCGCGGCGACGGTCGAGGGCCGGTACGCACTCGGCGACAGCACCGTGGCGGAGATCGAACGCCACCTCGGCGGGGCGCCGCTGCGGCACGCGGTGGGCCGCGCCGCGCTCGAACGCGTCGAATAGGCGCGGGGCGGTCCGGGCGGCCGTCGATCCGTCCCGCGCACCAGCCTGTTACCCACCACCTGTCCCCAACGGCGGTTTTCCAGCCGCCTGTTGCTCAGCGATCGTACGAAAAGAGAACTCCCATGCGCCTGATGCGCGTAGGCCCGCCCGGCGGTGAGCGGCCCGTCCTGGGCACCGCCGGCGGCGACCACTACGACCTGGCCGGCCTCACCCCCGACATCGACCCCGCCTTCCTCGCCGGGGACGGCATCGAGCGGGCGCGCGAGGCCCTGGCGGAGGGCCGGCTGCCCGAACTGGCGCCGGCCGACCTCGAAGGACAGCGGATCGGCGCCCCCGTGGCCCGTCCCGGCGCGGTGCTGTGCATCGGCCAGAACTACGCCGCGCACGCGGCCGAGTCCGGCGCGCCCGCGCCCGGCGAGCCGATCCTCTTCCACAAGAGCCCGAACACGGTGGTCGGTCCGCGGGACACCGTGCTGATCCCGCGCGGCTCGCGCAAGACCGACTGGGAGGTGGAGCTGACCGTGGTCGTCGGCCGCCGCGCGCGCTACCTCGGCGAGGACGACGACCCGCTGGCGTACGTCGCCGGGTACGCGGTCGGCAACGATGTCTCCGAGCGCGCCTTCCAGCTGGAGACCCCCGGCGGCCAGTGGTCGAAGGGCAAGAGCTGCGAGACCTTCAATCCGCTCGGGCCGTGGCTGGTCACCCCCGACGAGATCCCCGACCCGCAGGCGCTGCGGCTGCGCTCCTGGGTCAACGGCGAGCCCCGGCAGGACTCCTCGTCCGCCGACATGGTCTTCGGCGTGGCCGAGATCGTCCGCCACCTCTCGCAGTACCTGGTGCTGGAGCCCGGCGACCTGGTCAACACCGGTACCCCGCAGGGCGTCGCGCTCTCCGGCCGCTTCCCCTACCTCGCCGCGGGCGACGTCATGGAGATGGAGATCGCCGGACTGGGCAGGCACCGCAGCGTATGCGCCGATGCCTGACCCGCACCTGCCGGTCTTCCGCGCCCGGCCCGCGCTCACCGGCGGCTTCCGGCTCGCGGAGGGTCCGCTCTGGGACGCCCCGCGCGAGCGCCTGCTGTGGGTGGACGTCGAGGAGGGCCGGGTCTTCGAGGGGCGGATGCGGCCGGACGGGACACGCGTCGAGGTCGTGCGCGGGCACGGCTTCGCGGGCACGGTGGGCGCGGTCGCCTGCGCGGACGACGGGCGGCTGCTGGTCGCCGGGCGGCACGCCCTCACCGTGCTCACTGCGGCGGGCACCCGACTGCCGGGTCCGCGCGTCCTGCCGCCGGGGACACCGGGCCGGCTCAACGACGGCGGGTGCGACCCGGCCGGACGCTTCCTGGCCGGCTCCACGGCACCGGACGGCGTCGAGGGCCGGGACATCCTGGCCCGGATCGGCGACGACGGCGCTGTCGCGCTCCTCGACACCGACCTGACCTGCTCCAACGGACCGGCGTGGTCGGCGGACGGCAGGCGGATGTACAGCGTCGACACCGTGCCCGGCGTCGTACGGGTCCGCGCCTACGATCCGGCGGACGGGACGGTCGGCGAGCGCCGGGACTTCCTGCGGATCACCGGCGGGCTGCCGGACGGCCTGTGCGTGGACGAGGACGGCAACGTGTGGGTGGCGGTCTGGGGCGCGGGCGAGGTGCGCTGCTACTCCCCGGCCGCGGAACACCTGGCCACGGTCCGGGTCCCGGCGGCCCGCACCTCCAGCGTGGCCATGGCCGGCCCCGGTCTCGACACCATGGTGATCACCGCCGCCGGCCCGGACGGCGGCGTCTTCACCGCCAGGACCGGCGCCCGCGGAGTGCCCCTCGCGCCATGGAACGGCCGCGGCCGGCCACGCACGCGTACCCCGGATGCCACAGTGGACCCATGACTCTTTCCGACGGGCGACCGCACGCGGACGGCGGCGCACCGACCGCTGAGGACACGGTCCTTCCGCTGGACGCGGGCGGCGTCCACGTGACCCAGGACGGCCCTCGGGACGCCCCCGCGCTGCTGCTCGTCCACGGATCCGCCTCCTCGACCCGCTCGTGGGACGCGCTCGTACCGCTGCTCGCGTCGTCCCACCGCGTCATCCGGATCGACCTGCCCGGGCACGGCCGGTCGTCCGCACCGGCGGCCGGCCACGGCTACGGGATACCCGAGCAGGGCCGTACGCTCGGCGAGGCGCTGGACCGGCTCGGCGTCGAACACGTTGTCGTCGCCGGCCATTCCAGCGGCGGCTACGCCGCGACCGCTCTCGCCGAGCAGCGCCCCGAGCTGGTGACCGCACTCGTCCTGATCAACACCGGACCCAGCCCGGCCGCCTTCACCGCACCGGCGTCCGCCCCGATCGACCCCTCGCGGTGGCCGCCGGGCGACGAGCAGATCCGCCGCATCGCGAGCACCGCTTTCCGCGCCGGGTACGAGGTCCCGCAAGCCTTCGTGGACGACATCAGC
Organism: Streptomyces sp. NBC_01477; assembly: GCF_036227245.1. Taxonomy (GTDB): domain Bacteria; phylum Actinomycetota; class Actinomycetes; order Streptomycetales; family Streptomycetaceae; genus Actinacidiphila. The sequence goes on along the minus strand of NZ_CP109445.1, from coordinate 1,111,136 downwards.
GGTATGAGCTACCAGGCCCTCGCCGCCGCGGGGCAGGCGGCAGTCGCCTATCTGAGCCGGCAGGCGGTCCCCGACCGGCTGACGGCCCTCGGCAAGCCGCTCCAGGTCATCTTCGGCGACCAGGACCGCAGATGGCGCCCCTCGTCCGCCGCCGAGTACGACGCGGTGCCGGGCGCGAAGGTCGACATGCTCCCCGGCGCCGGCCACACCCCCATCGTGGAAGACCCGCCGCGCACGGCCGCACTCCTGCTGGCCTTCACCGCGGCCCGCACGGCGGCGCCCTGACCCTATCGACGCGTGGCGAACGCGGCACGCACCCCGTGCGACACGGCGATGCTGCCGCCGAGATCCTCGATCGCCTCGTACAGCACCGCTTGAAGGCGCGTCAGCCGCTCCGGTGCGAGAGCCCGGTGGTCGCTGAACGTGGCGACCAGGCCGGCCCAGTCCGTGCTGCTCACCGTCACCTCCTGCCGGCAGGCGCGGGTCTCGACCGGTCCGGCCGGCGGCGACCGGTCGCCCGGCCGCCGTCGCGGGGCGGTCAGCCGTTGGCGATGCGGACGACGCCCGTGATCGTTCCCTGGTAGACCACGCCGCCGGGAGCGATGGAGCCGACCATCTGCAGCGTGTCGTACAGCGAACTGGTGCCGAGGTATCGGGTGCGGACGGTCTTTCCGGTGGCCGGGTTGATCTCGGCGTAGAAGAACGAGTCGAGGATCGAGGTCGTGTTCGTGAACGGGATGAGGGGGGTGCGGATGACGGTGTGGATCAGGCCGTCGGCGGTGGACAGCCGGGGAACGGCCGCCGAGCGGACGGTGGTGTCCCATTTCAGGTCGCAGCCGGAGCCGTCCGCGCGGACGTCGACACGGCTGAGGCCGCCCTTGAAGTCGGCGTCGGCCGGGCTGGAGGCGCCCGCGTCGTCGGGGAGCGCGGGATAGGGGTATCCGTAGGTGCTGGCCACGAAGACGGAACTGCCGGCGCCGATGGGGGAGTTCTCGCTGCCGCTGCCCCCGGCTTTCAGCACGGGGACGGAGCAGACCTGTGCGCCGGTGTCGGTCCGGTAGACCAGCAGGTTCTCGGTGGGGGCGGCGTTGTCCACGACGGTGAGGTAGTCGGCGCCGGTGCCGGGGCCGAAGAAGGTCGGTGTGGAGCCGGTGCCCCAGCTGAGCTGGCCCGGCTTGCGCGCGGGACCGCGGTCGTACGGCCGGCGCCACGCGACGCTGGGGGTGCCGTCGGCCGCGGCGGTCAGCAGGTAGGTGGCGTGGGTGGTGGCGACCGCCGTGCCGGCCGGCGCGGTCGAGATCGAGTTGTCGACGCGTTCCCCGGCGGGCAGTGCCAGCGTGTGGACGGCGCCCGTGCGGTCGTCGGCGGTGCCGACCGTTCCGCCCCCGGTGGCGAACCAGACCCGGCCCTGCCAGTCCGGTGAGATGCCGGTGACCGCGTCCCCGCCGGGTACGGCCTGGGCCAGCGACAGCGAACTGGCGACGTACAGCTCCCAGCCGCCCGCCGCCGCCCTGCGGTGGGCGATCCGCAGCAGCGTGCGGTTGCCGTCCACCGCGACCAGCCGGTCCTGGTCGTCCAGGTAGGCGTAGACCCCGCCGAGCAGTGAGCCCTTGGCGATGGGCAGTTCCGCCAGCGAGTCGCCGCTCTGCGGGTCGAGCAGGTGCACGGTCGGGACCTGGCCGAGGATCGGCGTGCACAGGGCGACCGGGTAGCCGTCGGCCCCGACCAGGACGGTGGGGCAGGCCGATTGCAGGGCGGCCCGCCGGGAGGTCAGCGAGCCGGGGCCCGGTCCGGCCAGCGGGGTGGCGTCGGACGAGCCGGTGTCGCCGTGCATCGTCGCGGTGCCCTGGGGTCCCGTGTACGGGTTGTGCGGCGGCAGCGGCCCGAAGAGCGACGCGGCCCGGGCCGGCAGTGCGGTCGCCAGCGCGAGCAGGCAGGCGGCGCCGAGCACGGCGGCGCGCGGGAACAACGGGGAACGCGGCATGGCGATATCCATTCGGGTGAGTCGGGCGGGCGCGGGCCGGCCGGGGGAGGAGTACCGGGCGACCGGTGGTCGTCCCTCCGGGGCCGCGCAAGATCCGGACCGGGTGCGATCAGCGACGCGGGCGGGTGACGCGGGAGCGGCGGCAGCGGAAAGAGCCGCCGCGGGATTCCCCGCCGGGACTGCCGGGGGTGGCTACGTCAGTGACACAGTGCGCTGGACTGGCGGCACTGGTCGACGTGGCGACGGACCACGAGCAGGGTGGACGTGCACCCGTTTCCCGCAGTAACTGTCATGGACACGGATCCTGTCAGCCCCACGTGCCCCGGGACAACCACCGGTCCGCATCACGGACGCCCCGCGTCCCGCACGGGCCGGGTGCGGCTCACGCGCTCAACTCCGGTGCGCGGAGCCGTTCATGAACGCGCGGAAGCGCCCTGACGGTTCATATCGGGCATCGCGGACATGCCCGCGACGACCGAGGGCGCGACCGTGCAGCAGACCAGGTGCCGCGCCGCTCGGACGAGAGCAGGCCCGAGTGAGTAGTCCGGCCGGTCGCGGCTGCCGTCGCCGGCGACTGACCCTCTCCGAGACCGGGGTGTGGTGTGGCGCCGGCCTTTTCGACACGGCGGGCAGGCGCTCAGCCCGTGGTGGCGAGGTTCTTCTCGAACGCGGCCACGTAGTTCGGCAGGTGGTGGTCCTTGACGGCGTCGCTCTCGGGGGCGAAGAGGTCGGCCGCCACTCCCTTGGCCCGGTCCTGGAGTGTGGCCAGCAGGGGCATGGCTTCGTGGAGCCGGCCGTCGGCGTCGAAGTAGCGGAGCGCGTTGACGTGCGTGTAGGCCGGCTCGGGCGGGAGGTGCGGGACGATGTCGTTGTTGTTGACGAAGCGGTAGCAGCGGTTGCTGAAGGCCGTGTTGTGTGCGGCGGCGAGCAGGCGCTCGCAGGTGCGGGGCTGGCCGAAGGTGTAGACGCCGTCGGCCAGCAGCCGTGGCGCCTCGAAGTACAGGCGGGCGCCGGCCAGCATCGCCAGGGCCGCGCCGAGGCTGTGCCCGGTGAACCAGATGCTCTGCCCGGCCTCGCGCAGCTCCAGGATGGTGTCGCGGACCTGGGGATAGACCGATTGCAGGGCCTGGTGGAAGCCGTAGTGGACGAAGCCCTTGTTGGCCGGGCCGGGAACGGGCGGGGTGTCGACGTCGGTCAGCCAGTCGTAGATCTTGGCGACCTCGGTGCCCCGGAAGCCGGTGACGATCATCCGGTCGCTCGCCATGACGTACGCCTGGGTGTCCTCGATCGGGAACGGCATCTTGTGCGTCGACTCGAAATACCGCACCTCGCGGAATCCCCACGCGTGGGCCTGGGCCTCGACGCCGTCCCGGTCCAGCGACGCCAGCCCGGCCGCGCGGGCCATCCAGTAGGCGTGCGGGAGGGAATACCGGGTCGTCGAGTGGTCCAGGACGGGAATGGTCATCGGTGTCCTTCGCGAAAGCCGGCTGTGGTCGCCCAGCAACCTAGCTCCGCGCCCGGACCCAGGAGAACCGTCCGCGCCCGCGACCACCCGGATGGACGCAACGGCCCCGGGAGAATCCGGATCATCGCATTGTCCGCCGCCACTGCCCTTTCACCGAAGGCAACGACGTAGGCGCGGGCCGATTCATATGCCGATCACACCGCCCTGTACGGGCCGGCCGGCCGGCGGCTTCCGCTGGTAGTCGACGGCCGCGAGGTCGTCCCGGTCGTGCCCGGCCGCGGCGGTCGCGTCCAGGCGGTCGCGGACGGCTTGCAGCAGGGGGCTCGGGGCGGCGGCCACCGAGGCCAGGTCGAGGTCCTTGAGGGCGAGTTCCACGGCGAAACCGGGTGCGTACGACGCGTCGTCCATGGCGCTGACCTTCCGCAGCTCGTACGGCATCGCCAGCGGTCCCGCCGCCAGGACCCGGACGAACGTCGCGTGGTCGATGCCGAGCGCGTCGCACAGCGCGAGGACGTCGCTCATGGCGACCGTCGAGGCCGCCATCCAGGCGTTCACCGCGAGCTTGACGGCGCTGCCCTCGACCCCCGTCCCCACGTGCAGCACCGAAGAGCCGAGAGCGCCGAGCACGGGACGCGCCCGCGTGAGGACGTCCTGCGGGCCGGCGACGAGCCAGACGAGCGTGCCCTGCCGGGCGGGAGCGGTGCTTCCGGAAACGGGCGCGTCGAGGTAGTCGGCCCCGTGGGCGCGGGCCAGCCGGGCGAGGGCGCCGGCGCTCCGCGGGCCCACCGTGCTCGCCTGCACCCATACGTCACCGTCGTCCAACCGGGTGACGGCGTCCGACATGACCGCCGACACCGCGTCGCCGTCACGCAGCACGGTGATGACGGCGGACGCGCCGGAGACGGCATCGCCCGCGCTCGCCACCGCCGTGACGCCGGCGGCGTGCTCCGCCACCGTACGGGCGCGCTCCCGCGTACGGTTCCACAGCCGCACCTCGTGTCCGGTCTCGCCGAGCCGCGTCGCCATCGCGGCGCCGAGCGCGCCCGCGCCGAGAACGGCGACGGTGGTGGTGTCCGACATAGGAGGGCTCCCTCTCTCTGCTTTTCCCTTCCCTCTTCCATCTTCAGCCGCGAAGCCGGGTTTCTCCTGGCGACGGATATCGCGCGCGAGGCCGCCCGGGCACACCGTCGGCGGAACAGGTGTTGGGGCGCGCCCGCACGGGGCCCGACAGTGGAAAGGGTCGGCTCCCCTGCGAGACGAACGCGGCTGTTCCAGGTATCTGTGAAGGGGTTCGTCATGCGTGTCTTCCTCACCGGTGGTTCCGGCTACGTCGGCAGGTCCGTGATTCCGGCACTCGTCCGCGCCGGCCACGACGTCACGGCGCTGGCGCGCAGCGAGTCCTCCGCCGCCGCGGTGGCCGCGCTGGGGGCCACGCCCGTCCGCGGAGAGCTGACCGGCACGGAGGTCCTGCGCCGCGCCGCGGAGCAGGCCGACGGCGTGATCCACCTCGGCGCGAGCACCGGCCCCGACGCAGCGGCCGTCGACCTGGCCGCGGCGCGCGCCCTGCAGGCCGGGCTGGACGGCCGCGGCGCCTACGTCCACACCGGCGGGGTGTGGGTGTACGGCAACACCGGCGGTGTGGTGGACGAGGACGCGCCGAAGGCTCCGCCGCAGATCACCGCCTGGCGGGTGGCCAACGAGGAGAAGGTGCTGGCGGACGCCGATCGCGGCGGACGACCCGTGGTCGTCATGCCGGGCCTTGTCTACGGCAACGGCGGCCACCTGACCAGGGCCTTCTTCACCGAACCCGGCCGGGCCTCCGGGGCGGTCCCGCTGATCGGCGACGGCAGCGGCCACTGGGCGCTCGTCCACGTCGACGACCTCGCCGAGCTGTACGTGCTGGCCCTGGACGCGGCCCCCGGCTCTGTCTACGTCGGCGTCAGCGACCAGAACATTCCGCTGGCCGACATCGTTCAGGCGCTCTCGGTGGCGGCCGGCCACCCCGGCGGCATCGAAAGGCTCACCCTCGACCAGGCCGTGGAGCGGATGGGTCCGATGGCCGAGGCGTTCGCCCTCGACCAGCAGCTCACCGGCGCCCGTGCCCGACGCGAACTCGGCTGGACCCCGCGGCATCTGGACGCGCTCGCGGATCTGGCGGCGGAGGGCGCCTGAGCAGCCGTCCCGCGCCGGGGGCCGACCGCCGTACCCGGTTCCCCGGACGGCGGCGCACCAGCAGGACCGCGGGACGGTGTGTCAGCTGGAGGACAGGCCGGGCACGGAGTCGCCGTTGAGCACCCACAGGCCTGCGGTGTACCAGAGCAGGGCGATGCCGATGACCAGCAGCGATCCCATGATCGGCAGCAGCCGGCCCGGCAGCCGGCGGGAATGGACCACCAGCACCTTGGCGACGAAGGCACCGTAGAAGGCGCAGCCGGCCACGGAGTGGATCGCCACGCGCGGGCTGCTGGTCTCGACGCCGTAGGTGGCCAGGCAGTGCCAGGCGATCGGCAGGGAGAACAGGAAGGCGAAGAAGCCCAGGGCGCGGTGGCCGATCCTGACCGGGCGCGGGGCGGCGCGCAGGCCGGGCAGCCGGCCGTACATCCACAGGGCGAGGCCGAGCTGGATCAGGGCCAGGCAGAGCAGGGCGCTGCCGAGGCGGGCCTTGAGGTCGACCGCGTCGGTGCCGTGCTGCCCGTACAGGCCGTTGTTGTAGTCGGGGGTGTGGTGCTTGCCGAAGAAGTAGATGCCGAGGCCGACGGCGATCGGCAGCAGGATGCCGAGCACGACCGCCACCGCGCGCACCGCGGGGCTGCGGCGGGGCGGTCGCGCGCCGGCGCGGGACCCGGTCAGCTCGTGACCTGCTTGCCCTTGGCGTTCACGACGTACCACAGGGCGCCGAACTGGTTGATGCCCTGGCCGTTGGTCTGGCCGGGCTTGGTGTCGCCGACGTAGTAGTAGAGCGGGTGGCCGTTGTAGCTGACCTCCTTGGCGCCGCCCGAGCGCGGGGCGGTGCCCAGCAGCTTCTTGTCGGTGCCGCTGCCGGCCTTGGCGGTGCTGGTGGTCAGCAGCGGCGGCCAGGCCACGGCGCAGGCGCCGGTGCAGGTGGACTTGTTCTTCGAGTCGGCCACGAAGAGGTAGAGGGTGCGGCCCTTGGCGTCCACGAGGATGGTGCCGAGCTTGCCCGCGGACTTCGTGGCCACGGTGGGCTGGCCGGGCTGTGAGCTGGCGACGGCCGCGGCGGTGGCTTCGTCGCCGCCGCCGGAGGAACTGCTGGAGGCGGACGAGCCGCTCGCCGAGGTCGAGCTGCCGGAACAGCCGGCCAGCAGCGAGGTGAGCAGGGTGACGGCGACACAGGAGGCCACCGCGAGGGTGCGCTTCATCACAGCTCCGAAGGTGGGCGCAATGGGGGTCCAAGCGTCCCTCCGCGCCCCCGCCGCGCCCGGGTACGCCACACACCTGCGCCGCTGCGGCCGGCCAGGATCAGCCAAGCGGACCAGTGGGCCGGGGCGCCGCCGCCCGGCACGCGGTTGCGCGGCAAGGGCCACGCTCGTCACCCGGATCGCCGACACGTGACCGCGCGAGGGCGGGGCAGGAGCCGGCCGCCGCCGTCCGGCGGAGCGGGGTGAGGCCGCCGGGCCGCGGCACGGGTCGGCTTCGTGTGCCGGAGTGCGCGGCTTCTGGCGCGCGTCCTGAGCGACACCGCGAGCCCCGGGTGCGGAGGGTTGCTGCCGTGTGGGGCGGACATGCTGCGTGGTGTGTGCGCGCCGCTCGCAGGTGTATTTGGCGGTCTTGTAGCGGATGACGCGCAGGGCCGCACCCGGGTCCGGACGGGCGGCGCAGGCCTGCCCGGCGCTGACCAGGTCGAGGTACTGCCCGACGAGGGTCTCGGTGCGCAGGGCGTTCAGCAGCGGCCAGGTCCGCCTGAGGTACTTCCCGGTGAGGCCGGGGCGGTCGGGGTGCAGGAGTTCGTACGACCAGCCCAGCGCCAGGTCGCCCAGCAGGATCGCCGCGTTGACCCCGAGGGTGTCCGCGTCGTCCCGGCCGGGGTGGCCGGCGGCGAGCAGGCGGTGGGCGCTGGGTTTGCCACGCCGTGTCGCCGAGGCGTCCATGATGTCGTCGTGGATCAGGGCGAAGATGTGGAAGAGCTCCAGCGAGGCCGCCACCCGCCAGACCATCGGCGGCGGCGACCGGTCGCTCACCGCCTGCCAGCCGGTGACGCACAGCACGGGCCGGATCCTTTTGCCGCCGGCGGCGATCATGTGCCGCAACAGGTCGGTGAAGACGGCGAGTTCGGGCAGGCCGGCGGCGTTGCGCTGCTGCTCGTCGAGGAAGTCGTGGAGCAGCGCCTCGACGGTCGCGGGTATGCCGGCCGGTTCCCACTGCTCGGATGACGGGGCCAGGACGGCCATGGCGTACCTCCAGGTCGGGAAGATCGGTCGGGGTGACCTCCGGGCCGGACTCGACACGGCACGGAGCGCGGCACCCCCGCTGTCAGCGGCGGGTCCGGCTCCCATGGGCCGCCGCCCCCGCCGCGCCCCAGAAGGGCGCGAACCTCCGCGCGCGACGTACGGACGCCCCCGGGGCCACGCCGCGCGCCGCGCTCACGCAATCGCGCTCACCGGCACCCGTGCGGCGCGCGCGGAGGCGCCCCCGCACCCTCGGCGAAGGGAAGCGCGGCGCGCGGGCGCCCCGCCGCCACGGTGGCGGCGACCGGCCGGCCTCAGCCCTTGAGGCCGTAGAAGTGGACCGGCGAATTCGGCGTGAAGCCGATACGCGGGTAGACAGGCGTCCCCGCGACGGTCGCGTGCAGGGTGGCGCGGGTCAGGCCGGTGGCCCGGGCGCCCTCGTGGAGCGCCTTGCGCGTCACCGTCTCGCCGTAGCCCCTGCGCTCCCACTCCGGGGCCGTGGCGACCAGCACGACGAAGAGGCGCCCGTCCGCCTCCACCGTCCCGGCGCACGTCACCGGGATTCCGTCCCGCAGGCCGAGGTAGGCGTGGACCCGGTCCTTCCACATCGCGGAGCCGACGAGTCCGTCCCTGCCGTCCTCCAGGGGGAAGCCGTAGGCGCGCGAGTTGAGGTCGGCGTACGCCCGCAGGTGTTCGTCGGTGGCCACGCGCACGAACGTCAGGTCGGGGTGGGCCGGTTCCGGGACGGGGAGCAGGTCGCCGGCCATGCCGATACCGGGGAAGGCGTACTCCAGGCCCGCGCGCTCGGCGGCGGCCCCGAGCGCCGCGCGCGCCCCGTCGTCGAGGAGGTCCTCGAAGAGCCACAGGAAGCCCGGCTGCTCCTTGGCCCGCATGATCTCCGCCGCCTGGCCCAGGCGCTGTCCGAGCAGCCGCGTGTCCGCGCCGGCCTCGGTCAGCGTGAGGCAGTTCCAGAAAGCGAACCGGCAGTCCGCCCAGCGCACCGCGATGCCGGGCAGGTCCCGCACGTCCGCGGCCGGATCCCGGTCCAGCACCATGGCGCGCCAGACCACGCTGAGCTGCTCCATCGATTCGATCGAGTCCGCGGAAACCGTCATGGGAACCCCCTGGGATCGTCGGGTCGGCGCATGCCTTCACCGGAGGAAACGAGTCCCGCGGTTCCTGGTTTCAGGGGGCGGCCGGCTCAGGGCTCGGCGTGCAGAGGGGCGTGGTTGGCCCGGAAGAGGCGTTCGCCGCCGACCCGGAGGGTGAAGTTGCGCAGCGGGGTGGGGAGACCGCGCGTCCTGTCCCGGCGGTGGTTCTGGTCGAGCACCCACCTGATCCGCCCGGCCCGCCGGGCCTGGTAGCCGGCCAGCGCCCCGGCGATCTCCGCGCCCTCGGCCACGGCCTCGCGCACCACCTCGGCCAGGACGACGGCGTCCTCCAGCGCCATCGCCCCGCCCTGGGCCATGCTGGGCGAGCAGGCGTGGGCGGCGTCGCCGACGAGTACGGTACGGGCGCGGGTCCAGTCCGCGCCGTCGATCTCGGTCAGGGGCGCGAAGTGGGCGTCGGCGCCCTGGTCCAGCAGCTCCGTGCCGGGGGCGGTGAAGTCGGCGAACAGCGCGCGCCAGTCGCCGGACGGCGGTTCGGGCGTGCTGCTGGAGATCTCGGCGTAGCAGTAGACGCGTTCGCCGCCGAGCGGGACCGTCAGGAACGCCCGCCCGGAGTCCGCCAGGCGTACGGTCCAGTCCGCGGTCGGCCCGATCTGCGGGGACCGCGCGATGAACCGCCAGCACACCTGCCGCAGGAAGCGCGGCTCCGGCTGGTCGAAGACGCTGCGCCGCACCGCCGAGTTGACGCCGTCCGCGCCGACCACCAGGTCGTACCGCTCCGTGGAACCGTCCGCGAAGGTGACGCCGCCGTCCGCGTCGGCCTGTGCGACGGCGGCGCCGAGCCGGACGGCCGAGGTGTCGAAGGCGGACCAGAGCGCCTCGTGGAGTTCCCGACGTCCGATCGACAGGCAGTCGCCGACCTCCCCCCATATGTCGCGGAGTGCGAACTGGGACAGGACGCGCCCGCGCCGGTCCAGCAGCCGCTGCCGGGAGACGGTGTGGGCCCGCGGGGCCACCGCCGCCCCGAGCCCCAGGCGGTGCAGCGCCCGTACCGCGTTGGCGGGCAGGTAGAGGCCGGCACCGGTGGTACGGACCGCGGTGTCGCGCTCCACCACCGAGACGTCCAGCGGCTGTTCGCGCAGGGTGTGTGCCAGGGCCAGGCCGGCGATTCCGGCACCGACGACCAGGATGCGGGGCCGGTCCTGGGCGGTTCTTCTCACTGTTCGTGTCCTTCACGGCGGTAGGGGTGGGCCGGGTAAACCCCCAGCAGGCGTACCTCGGACGAGAAGAAGTCCAGCTCCTCGAGGGCGAGGGCGACCCGGGGCTCGTCGGGGTGTCCCTCGATCTCGATGTAGAAGCGGCTGGGGTTCAGCCCGGCGCCCATCTGGTAGCTCTCGATCTTGGTGATGTTCACGGCGTTGCTGGCGAAGCCGCCCAGCGCCTTGTACAGCGCGCTGGGGATGTTCCGTACGCAGAAGAACAGGCTCGACATCGTAGGGGCACCCGTGTCCTCGGGGAGGACGGGTTCCCGGGACAGGACGACGAAGCGGGTGGTGTTGTCCGGATCGTCCTCGACGCCGGCCCGCACCACGCGCAGCCCGTACTCGCGGGCGGCGGCCGGCGGGGCCAGCGCGGCGTGCCGGGGGTCGCCGAGTTCCGCCACCTCGCGCGCGGCGCCCGCCGTGTCCTGGCTGACCAGCGTCCGCCAGCCGCCCTCGCGCAGGATCTTGCGGCACTGGCTCAGGGCGTGCACATGGCTGCGGACGCACTCGATCTGCTGCGGCGTCCCGTGGGGAACGCCGACCAGGTCGAAGCGGATGGGCAGGAAGTGCTCCGCGATGATGGACAGGCCCGACCCGGGCAGCAGATGGTGCACGTCCGCGACGCGCCCGGCCGCCGAATTGTCCACCGGGATCACCGCGAGGTCCGCGGTGCCCAGGGCCACCGCGTCCAGCGCCTGCTCGAAGCTCGTACAGGGCAGGCCCGTGCTGCCGGGGTGGAGGGCGGCGGTCGCGGCGGCCGAGTTGGACCCCGGCTCCCCCTGGTAGGCAACGGTGGTCATGCGCCTCGGTCTCCTGCCCGTTCTGCGGTCGCCCCGGCAGCCTGCCCGGGGTCGTCCTCCGTGGTCGGAGCGCTGCGCTCCGACTCCCCTTCCCCCGCACGGCGGTGCGGTTCCGGGACGCGCCGGCGCGGGCGCCGGTGGCCGCCCCGGCGTGCGGGGTGACGAGGACTCCACGAAGATGCCACACCGGACGGCCGGCGGGCAGGGCAAATCCCGGGGCGGCGCGGACGGCGGCGGCGCGGGCCGCCCACGGCCGGCCGCCCGGGCGGCCCCGGGGCCGCCCTCCCCGGGCGGCCGGCCCGGGGCTCGCCGGCGGCGCGGGCCGCCGGCCGCGCGCCGCCGGCGGTTGCCGACAGCCGCCGGCTACGGCAGGACGACCGCTCCCGGAGGCGTGGGGAGGAAGCCCGTGGCGTGGCCGTAGGCCAGATAGCGGGTCAGGACGTCGTCGGTCAGCGGCGGCAGGCGGACGCCCAGGTCCGCCACGGCCCGAGCCGTCCGGCCGGAGTCGAAGCGGCGGTGGTCGCCCGCCTCCTGCCCGGCCCCGCCCTCGTCGCCGAGGAAGAGCTGCGCGGCGTTGTCGTGCTGCGCCGCGACCCGGGCCTGCCAGTCCGCGACCGGGACGGTCCGCACCTCGTGGCCGAGGCGGGCGGCGGCGTCGAAGACCCGGTCGAGACCCGGCGCTTCCGGGTTGGTCAGGTGGTACGTCCCGCCGCCGGCAGCCCCGTTGGCGGCCCCGCCGGAGGTGACCAGAGCCACGGTCGCGGCGCTGACGTAGTCGACGGGCACCCAGTCGGTCGACCCGGACGGCAGGTCCGGCACGGCCTCCGCCTGGAGGCAGCCCTTGATGAGCTGCCACAGCAGGTCCCGGTCCTGGCAGGCGCCCGTGGTGGTGTCGCCGCTGATCCGGCCCGGCCGGTAGACCGCCACCGGAAGGCCGCGCTCGCGGGCCAGGTCCACCAGCCCCTCGGCGACCCACTTGCTCTGCGCGTACCCCCCGGGCAGCGCGGACGCCGGACCGCTGGGGGTCGACTCCGTGATGACGGCGGGACCGGAGCCCGCGGCCGGGGCGAAGACGCTCGTGGTCGAGACGTAGTGCAGCCCGGGGGAGGCCGAGTCGGCGAGCAGCCGCAGCAGTTCCTCGGTGCCGGCGACGTTGGGCGCGCGCAGATCGCCGTAGCCGGCGACGAAGTTGACCCGGGCGCCGTTGTGCAGCACCGGGCCGAGGCGGCGGACGAGCGCCGTCCGCGCCTCGCGGGACAGGCCGAGCCCGGGGGCGGCGAGATCGCCGGGGACCGGGTGGATCAGCCGCGCGTACGAGGGGTGCCACAGGCCGTAGCGCTCCAGGTTGGCCCGGAGCCTGTCGGCCGCGTGCCGGTCGCTGTCGGCGCGTACCAGGCAGTCGACCGGGCCGCCGGTGGTCTCGATGAGGTCGCGCAGCAGGAACGCGCCGAGGAATCCGGAGGCCCCGCTCAGCAGCGGCCGGGCAGAGGGGCGGCGGGCGGGGGCGGGCCGGCCGGCGGCGGTGATGTCCTCGGCGAGGCGGACCTCGGCGGCGAGGTCCGGTACGGCAACCTCCTCCGCGCCCCGCACTCCGCCGCCCGGTTCCCCCTCGCCCAGGAGGCGGTCGATGCCCGCGACCGTGGGCGCCGAGAACAGCGCCCGCAGGGACAGCCGCGTGCCGCACCTCTCCTCGATGCGCTGGGCCAGGGTCACCGCCAGCAGGGAGTGGCCCCCGAGGGCGAAGAAGTCGTCCTCGACGCCGACCGCGGTCACGCCGAGCGTCTCGGCGAAGGCCGCGGCCAGGGCGCGTTCGCGGCCGGTGCGCGGCGCGCGGCCCCCGGCGGGTCCGGTCCGCCCGGGCGCGGGCAGCGCGCGCAGGTCGGTCTTGCCGTTGGGGGTGAGGGGCAGCGCGTCCAGGCTCAGATACGCGGAGGGCACCATGTGGTCGGGCAGGGCGGACGCCAGGTGGGCGCGTATCGCGGCCTCGTCCGGTCCCGCCGCCCCCTCGGCCGGCACGGTGTACGCGACCAGGCGCCGGTCGCCCGGCAGGTCCTCGCGGACGACCGCGCAGGCCGCGGCGATGCCGGGCAGGGCGGTCAGCGCGGCCTGGATCTCGCCGAGTTCGATGCGGAAGCCGCGCAGCTTGACCTGGTCGTCCACGCGGCCGATGTAGGCCAGGCCCGCCTCGCCCGTCCAGCGCACCAGGTCGCCGGTGCGGTACATCCGGCCGCCCGCGGGGTCGAACGGGTCGGCCACGAAACGCGACGCGGTCAGCGCGGCCCGGCGGAGGTAGCCGCGGGCCACCCCGGCGCCCGAGACGTACAGTTCGCCGACGACACCGGGCGGCACGGGGGCCAGCCGGTGGTCGAGGACGTGCACGCGCGCGCCGTCGACGGGGACGCCGATGGGCACGGTGCGGTCGGGGGCGAGCGGTCCCTCCGCGTGCTGGACGGCGCTCATGGTGGCGCAGACGGTGGTCTCGGTCGGGCCGTAGGCGTTGACGACGGACCGGTCCTGCGCCCAGCCGCGCACCAGGGCCGGTGTGCAGGCCTCGCCCGCGAGGACGACGGTGATCCCGGCGGGCAGCGACCCGGGCGGCATCACGGCGAGCGCGGCGGGCGGCAGCGTGAGGTGGGTGATGCCCCGGTCGCGGACCCGCGCGGCGAGGGCGGCGCCGGGCAGCAGCGCGTCGCGCGTGTCGATCTCCAGGCAGGCGCCGCAGAGCAGCCCCATGCACAGGTCCCAGAAGGCGGCGTCGAAGCTGACCGAGGCCATCTGCAGGACCCGGCTGCCGGGGACGACGCGCAGCCGGTCGCGCTGCGTCGCGGCCATCGCGCCGACGCCCCGGTGCGTCACGACGACGCCCTTGGGGCGGCCGGTGGAGCCCGACGTGTAGATGACGTACGCCGGGTGCGCCGGAAGCGGGGCCGCGGGCGCGGCCTGCGGCCCCTGGTCGCCGATGTACAGGTACGGCACGTCGGTCGCCGGGAGGCGGTCGCGGACGGCGGGGGTGGTGAGGAGCAGCCGCGGCCGGGCGTCGTCGAGCATGTAGGACAGCCGCTGGGCGGGGTAGTCCGGGTCGAGCGGCACATAGGCCGCGCCCGCCTTGAGGACGGCGAGCAGGGCCACGGCGAGTTCGCGGTCGCGCGGCAGGGCGACGGCCACCCGCTCCTCCGGCCGCACCCCGAGCGCCGCCAGACGCTGCGCGAGGGCGTCGGCGCGCGCGTCGAGTTCCCGGTAGGTCAAGGTGGCGGCGGCGTCGCGCACCGCCGGGGCGTCCGGGGTGCGCAGGACCCACCGGGCGAACAGCTCGGGCACGGTGGCGGCGGGCAGCTCCTCGGCCGGCCCGGTCCCTTGGACGGCGAGGCGTTCGCGCTCCGCGGGGGTGAGCACGTCGTAGGCGCCCAGCCGGCGGCCGGGGTCGGCGGTGACGTCGGTGAGCAGCAGGACGAGCCGCTCGGCGAGGCCGCGCACGGTGCTCTCGTCGAAGAGGTCCGTGGCGAAGTCGACGGACGCCCGCAGCCCGGCGCCGCTGCCGTCGTGGGTCTCGGTGAAGGTGAACGACAGGTCGAACTTGCTGGCCGCCAGCTCGGCCGGCACTCCGGCGGCGGTGAGGCCCGGCAGGTCGACCGGGGCGGCGGGCGAGTGGTTCTGCAGGACGAGCATGGTCTGGAAGAGCGGGTGGTGGCTCTGCGAGCGTGCCGGGTTGAGGAGTTCCACCAGGCGCTCGAAGGGCACGTCCTGGTGCGCGTACGCCGACAGGTCGGTGTCCTTCACCCGGTCCAGGAGTTCCAGGAAGGTGGGATCGCCGGCCAGGTCGGTGCGCAGCACGAGGGTGTTGACGAAGAAGCCGACCAGGCCGGTGGCGGCCTCGTCCGTACGCCCGGCGATCGCCGTGCCCAGCGGGATGTCGTCGCCCGCGCCATGACGGGACAGCACGAGCGCGAGCGCGGCCTGGAGCACCATGAAGACGCTGCACCCGCCGGCCCGCGCGAGGTCGCCGATCCGCCGGGCTGTGTCGGGCGTGACGGCGAAGTCGAGGGTGGCGCCGGTGTGCCGGGGCACGGCGGCGCGCGGCCGGTCGAAGGGCAGCTCGATCATCTCCGGCAGCCCGTCCAGCGCCTGCCGCCAGTAGCCGAGCTGACGTGCCACCAGGCTGTCGGGGTCGTGCTCGTCGCCGAGCAGCCGCCGCTGCCAGAGGGTGTAGTCGGCGTAGTCGACGGGCAGTTCGGCCCACGTCGGTGCCTCGCCGCGGGTACGGGCGCGGTAGGCGGCGCCGAGGTCGGCCGCCAGCGGCGCCAGCGAGGAGCCGTCGGCGGCGATGTGGTGGATCACCAGGAGCAGGACGTGGGTGTCGTCGGCCAGCCGCAGCAGGGTCGCCCGCAGCGGCAGCCGGCGTTCGATGTCGAGCGGCTCGGCGACGGCGACCGCGATGCGGTCGTGCAGTTTGTCCGCGTCGACGGCCTCGGGGACGAAGGGGACCCGGACGTCGTCCGGGGCGGTGACGAGCTGGCACGGGCCGCCGTCGCGTTCGGGGAAGACGGTGCGCAGCGCGGCGTGCCGGACCACGATGTCGTGCAGGGCCTGGCGCAGGGCGCCGGTGTCGAGCGGCCCGTCGAGGCGTACGGCGAAGGGGACGTTGTAGGTCGCGGACGGCCCTTCGAGGCGGTGCAGGAACCACAGGCGCTGCTGGGCGTAGGACAGCGGGAGGACGGCGGGGCGCTCCTGCGGGACCAGGGCGGGGCGGGCCGGGCGGCCCGCGTCCTCCAGGGCGGCGGCCAGCGCGGCGACGCTGGGGTTCTCGAAGACGGTACGGATCTCGGTCTCGGTGCCCAGCGCGGCACGGATACGGCCGGCGAGGCGGGTGGCGAGCAGGGAGTGGCCGCCCAGCGCGAAGAAGTCGTCGTCGGGACCCACCACCTCGGTGCCGAGCACATCGGCGAACAGCCCGCAGAGGATCTCCTCGTAGGCGCCCCGGGGCGGGCGGCCCGCCGCGGCGGCCCGCCGTACGGGCGCGGGCAGGGCCGCCCGGTCGAGCTTGCCGTTGGCGGTCAGCGGCAGCGCGTCCAGCAGGTGGACGGCGGCCGGCACCATGGGGGCGGGCAGACGCCGCCCCACGTGCTCGGCGAGCTGCCCGGGATCCGGGGCGGCGCCGGGCGCCGGGACGACGTAGGCGGTGAGCGTGCGGTCGCCCGGCAGGTCCTCGCGGACCAGGACGCACGCGGACCGCACCGCGGGGTGGGCGCGCAGCACCGCCTCGATCTCGCCGGGCTCGATGCGGTGGCCCCGCAGCTTGATCTGCTGGTCGGCCCGGGAGACGTACTCCAGCACGCCGTCGGCGCCCCACCGTACGAGATCCCCTGTGCGGTACATCCGCGTCCCCGCGCCCGCGAAGGGATCCGCCACGAAGCGCGTGGCCGTCAGACCGGGGCGCCCCAGATAGCCGCGCGCGACGCCGGGGCCCGCGACGTACAGCTCGCCCTCCGCGCCGGACGGCACCGGGCGCAGCGACGCGTCCAGGACGTAGGCGCGTACGCCGTCGAGCGGGCGCCCGATGGGAGGTACGCCGTCGCCGTGGTCGGGTCCGACGTGCTGGAGGGTCGCGAAGGTGGTCGTCTCGGTGGGTCCGTAGACGTTGAGGACGGTGGTGCCGGGGTGGTCGGCGGCCAGGCGCTGCAGGACGCCGGGCGCGGCGGCCTCACCGCCGCTCGCCACCAGGCGCAGCAGGCCGAGCGCGCCGGGGTCGGTCTCGGCGATGACGTTGAGGAGCGCCGTCGTCACGAACGCCGCCGTCACACCGTGCCGCGCCACCAGATCCCGCAGCGCGGCGGGTTGCAGGGCGCCCTCGGGCGCGACGACCACCCGGCCGCCGTTGAGCAGCGGCGTCCAGATCTCGAAGGTGGAGGCGTCGAAGACGTAGGCCGAGTGCATCAGGACGGCGTCCGCCACCCCGCCGCCCCAGGTGCGGTCGGCCGCGAGAGCCGCGATGTCCGCGTGGCAGACCCCGACCCCCTTGGGCAGGCCGGTGGAGCCCGAGGTGAACATCACGTAGGCGAGCCCGGAGCCGCCGCCGGCGGCCGGGAGGGCGCCGGGCGCGGCGGGGCCGCCTGCGCGGACGCGGCCCGCCGCGTCGACGGTCACCACGGCGACGTCGGCGCCGAGGTCCCGCACCCACGGGTGGGTGGCGTGGGCCTCGTCCACGACCAGGAAGCGCAGGCCCGCCACCTCGGCGACCCGGTCGAGCCGTTCGGCCGGCCACGTCGGGTCGAGGGGGACATAGGCGGCGCCCGCGCGCAGCGCGGCCACCGAGGCGGTGACCACGGCGGCCGAGCGGCCCAGGAGGATGCCGACGCCGTCCTCGGCGCCGCTGCCGAGCCCGCGCAGCGCGCCGGCCAACTCGTCGGCCAGCCGGTGCAGTTCGCCGTACGTCAACTGCTCGCCCGCGCCGCACACCGCGACCGCGCCGGGATGCCGCTCCGCGTGCCGGACGACGGCGTCGCCGAGCGCGGCCCCGGTGGCACCGGGTGGCAGCGCGGCGCCGCGTCCCCGGGCCAGCAGCGCGTCGCGCTCGCCGTCGAGCAGGAAGGGAAGCGCGTCGGCGCGGGTGTCGAGCCCGTCCGCCAGCGCCGTCAGCAGCCGTCGCATCCGGGCGACCGCGCGGGCCGCCTCGTCGCCGCCGAGGGCGGAGGGCCGGTGACCGAAGGTGATCCGCAGGCGGTCGCCGGGGGCGACGGTCACGGTGAGCGGGTAGTGCGCCGCATCCGTGCCGGCCACGCCGGTCACGGTGAGGTCCGGCAGGTTCTGCCGCGCCGAGCGCAGGGCCTCGGCGTCCATCGGGTAGTTCTCGAACACCAGCAGCGTGTCGAAGAGTTCGTCCAGGCCGGTGACCGCGCGTATGTCGGTCAGGCCCACGTGCTGGCTGCCCAGCAGCCGGCTCTGCTCCTCCTGCAGCCGGGTCAGCAGCGCCGCCAGGGTCTCGCCGGGCAGCGGGCGCACCCGTACCGGGACGGTGTTGATGAACAGGCCGACCATCGACTCGATCCCGGGTATCTCCGGCGGGCGGCCGGAGACGGTGGTGCCGAACAGGACGTCCGGGCGGCCGGTGAGATGCGCGAGCAGCAGCCCCCAGGCGCCCTGGACCAGGGTGTTGAAGGTCAGCCGGTGGGCGCGGGCGGTCTCCCGCAGCCGGCGGGTGGTGGCCTCGTCCAGGTCGAGGACCAGGGTCTCGGGCAGTTCGCCGGTGCCCGCGGCGGCGCTCCCGGCCGCGGGGCTCCGGCGCCCGGCGAGCAGGGTCGGGGCCTCGATGCCGGCCAGCGCGGTGCGCCAGGCGTCCAGGGCGGCGGGGCGGTCCTGCGCGGCCAGCCAGGCGAGGTAGTGGCGGAAAGGGGCGACGCGCGGCAGGGCGCTGTCGTCGCCCCCGCTCGCGTACAGCTCGAACAGCTCGCGCACCAGCAGCGGCATGGACCAGCCGTCGAGCAGGATGTGATGGCTCGTCATGACCAGCCGGTAGCGCCGGTGGGCGGTGCGTACCAGGGTGAACCGCATCAGCGGCGGGGTGCTCAGGTCGAACCTGCGGGCGCGGTCGGCGGCGAGGAAGGCCGCGAGGCGCCTCCCCGCGGTCTCCGCGCCGTCCGCCCCGGCCAGGTCCAGTTCCTCCAGCGGCACCCGCACCTCGGCCGCCACCGCCTGCACGGGCTCGTCGAGGTCCTCGTACAGGAAGCCCGCGCGCAGATTGGCGTGCCGGCGCAGCAGCGTGGCGATGGCGGCGCGCAGCGCGGGGACGTCGGCGCCGCCTTCGAGGTCGAAGACGAACTGCGCGGTGTAGACGTCCACCGAGCGCGTGTCGTACAGCGCGTGGAAGAGCATCCCCGCCTGCGTCGGCGTCAGCGGAAGGATGTCCTCCAGTTGGAACCCGGTCACTTGCGTCCACCCCACTTGTTCTGCAGTCGGTCGATCTGGGCCTGGTTGAGCGAGACCAGCGGAAGGTCGGACGGCGTCCAGCCGCCCGCGTCGGGACGTTCCGCGTGTTCGGCGACCGCGCGCAGCGCGCGGGTGAACAGGCCGGACAGGGACTCCACGTCCTCCTCCGCGAGCAGGTCGCCCGGCCAGGTCCAGCGGGTCACCAGGCGCGGTCCTTCCGGCAGGTCCTCGGTGTGCGCGTTGATGTCGAGGACGTGGTGCACGGGCATGTCCGGGTCCTGGCTGCGCGGCCCGCCGCCGTCGAGCACCACCTCCCAGTCGGGCGTGGCGCGGCCCGCGGCCTCGTGCGAAGCGGCGTAGCGGCCCAGGTAGTTGAAGCCGATCTCGGGTTCCGGCAGGCCGGCCAGCCGGGCGCGGGCGGCCGGGTTGAGGTGGCGCAGCATCCCGTAGCCGACACCGTGGTCGGGGATGGTCCGCAGCTGCTCCTTGACGCGTTTGAGCGCGCCGTCGACCAGCGCGCCGCCGAAGGGCTGCGGGCCGCGCGGATCGACCGGGCCGGGGTCGAGCCGGACCGGGTAGAGGCTGGTGAACCAGCCGACCGTACGGGACAGGTCGAGGTCGTCGGCGATCTGCTCGCGGCCGTGGCTCTCCAGGTGGAGCAGCACACCCCTGCTGCCCGGCCCCGCGGCGCCGTCCCGCTCGGCGTACCAGGCGCTGACGGCCAGCGACAGCGCCGTGAGCAGGACGTCGTCCACGCCGGCGTGGAAGGCCGCGGGCACGGTGGTGAGCAGCGGCTCGGTCCAGGTGGCGGGCAGCCGGGTGGTGAGGGTGGCGGTCCGCTCCGCCGTGTCCAGCTCGGGGTCGAGCGGCCGGTGTCCCAGCCGCGTCACGGCCGTACCCGGCATCCCTTCCCACAGGGGGAGTTCGGCTTCGCGGTCCGCGCCGCGCGCCTGGGCCGCGAGCAGTTGCGCCCAGTGCCGGTAGGACGTGCCGACGGCGGGCAGCGCCGCCGGCGAGGACGGCTCGGCAGCCGGGCCGCCGTCGGCGGTCGCGGCCTGCCAGGCGGTGGCGAGGTCGGCGGCGAGGATGCGCCAGGAGACCGCGTCGACGGCCAGGTGGTGCACCACCAGCAGGAGCCGGCCCTGCGCGCGGGGTCCCGCGTCGCACCAGACGGCCTCGACCACTTCCCCCCGCGCGGGCCGCAGCCTGGCGCGGGCCTTCTCGCCCGCCTCGGTGACAGCCGCGCGCATCCCGGCGGCGTCGAGCCCCGCGGCATCGACGCGGGTGAAGTGCCGGCGGACCTGCACCGCGCCGGCCGGCAGGACGTCGAGGACCGGTTCACCGCCGCCGTCGCGCACGACCCGCAGCCGCAGCGTGTCGTGGTGGTCGACCAGGTGCTGGAGGCACGCGACGAGGGCGCCCTCGTCCGCGCCCGCCGGAGTGCGCAGCACCCCGGACTGGTTGTAGCCGTCGGTGGCGCCCGGCCGCTCCAGGAACCAGGCGGCGATGGGCGTCGGCGGCATCGGCCCCGTACCGGGCACCGACGGCGCGGCGGTGTCCCGGTCCGCCCCGGTGGCGGCGGCCGCGATGGCCTCGGGGGTGCGGTGGACGAAGATGTCGCGCGGGCTGACGCCGAGGCCGGCCTCGCGGGCCCGGCTGACCAGCTGGATGGACAGGATGCTGTCGCCGCCGAGGGCGAAGAAGTCGTCGTCGGCACGGACGCTGTCCACGCCCAGGACGGCGGCGAAGACCTCGCACAGCACGCTTTCCCGTGCGGTACGCGGCTCCCCGCCGGGCCGGGCCGCGGCCCGCACCGGGGCGGGCAGCGACTTCCGGTCGGTCTTGCCGTTGGGCAGCAGCGGCAGGGCGTCGAGGGACACGAAGACGGCCGGCACCATGTACGCCGGCAGCGCCGACGCCAGCCCGGTGCGTATCTCGTCCTCGGCCGGTGCGGGGGCGCCGCCCTTCCCGGCTGCGACCGTATAGGCGACCAGGCGCCGTTCGCCAGGCCGGTCCTCGCGGACCACGACGCAGGCGGCGGCGACCGCGTCCAGCGCGGTGAGGGCGGCCTCGATCTCGCCGGGCTCGATGCGCAGCCCGTTCAGCTTGACCTGGTCGTCGGCGCGGGAGACATAGCCGAGCACGCCGTCGGCGTCCCGCCGGACCAGGTCGCCGGTGCGGTACATACGGGTGCCGCGCGGACCGTAGGGGTCGGCGACGAACCGCGCGGCGGTCAGCCCCGGGCGCCGCAGATAGCCGCGGGCCAGACCGCCGCCCGCGAGGTACAGCTCGCCGGTCACCCCCGGCGGCACCGGCAGCAGGCGGCTGTCGAGCACATAGGCGCGGGTGTTGTCGACGGGACGCCCGAGCGGCACGTACGACGCGCCGGCCACCGCACCGTGATACCGCTGTGCGGTGGCGTCGATCGTCGCCTCGGTCGGGCCGTACAGATTGTGCACCTCGGCCCGCCAGGCGCCGGCGACCTGCTCGGCCAGCGCCACGGGCAGCGGTTCGCCGCCGCACAGGACGGCCCGCAGGGTGCCGGGCGCCGCGCCGGGGCCGGTCTCGGCGAGGACGACGGCAAGGTGCGAGGGCACGAACTGGGCGATGGTCACGCCCGCCTCGCGCATCCGGGCCGTCAGGGCGCGCGGGTCGTGGTTGAGCGCGGGCGGCACCGGGCAGGTCGAGCCGCCGTGCAGCAGCGGCAGCCAGGTCTCCCAGACCGACGCGTCGAAGCTCGGCGAGGTGCGGGCCAGGACCCGGTCGTCGTCGGTGAGCCGCAGGTGGTCCGCCATCCAGGCCATGTGGTTGGTCAGCGAGGCATGGGTGACGGCGACGCCCTTCGGCTGCCCGGTGGAGCCGGAGGTGTGGATGACGTACGCCAGGTCCCGCGGGTCCGGCGCGACGGCGGGCGCCGCGGCGCCGGTGGACCAGGCGGCCCGGTCGCCGATGTCGAGCGCGGGTACGCCCCGGTCCGCCACCGGGGCCGGGACGGCGCCGCGGGTGATCACGACCGCCGGACGGGCGTCGTCCAGCATGTGGGCGACCCGGGCCGCGGGGTAGTCGGGGTCGACCGGCAGGCCGGCGGCGCCGGCCTTGGCGACCGCCAGCATGGCGATCACCTGGTCGGCGGTGCCGGGCACGGCCAGCGCGACCAGGTCGCCGCGGCCGATGCCGCGCGTGTGCAGATGGTGTGCCAGATCGTCGGAGAGCGCGTCGAGTTCCGCGAAGGTCAGGGTGCGGTCGCCGTCCCGTACGGCCACCGCCCCCGGGGTGCGCGAGCACTGGGCGCGGAAAGCCTCCGGCACCGTCCGTGCCGCCACCGCCCGGTCGGCGCCGTGCCCGGTGCGGGCCAGGCGCGTCTGCTCGGCGGCGTCCAGGACCGCCGC
Source organism: Streptomyces sp. NBC_01477 (assembly GCF_036227245.1). GTDB lineage: Bacteria > Actinomycetota > Actinomycetes > Streptomycetales > Streptomycetaceae > Actinacidiphila. The sequence continues at coordinate 1,088,801 of NZ_CP109445.1, read as the reverse complement.
GGCGTGCACCCGCTGACCCGGGTCTGCGGCGAGCGCGCCGAGCAGCCGGGTCAGCCGGGCCGCCAGGTCGTGCGCGGTGGAGCCGTCGAACAGCTCCGTGGAGAATTCCAGGACGCCGTCCAGCCCGGCGGGCCGGCCCCCGGCGTCGCGGGCCTCGGAGAAGGTGAAGGTCAGGTCGAACTTGCTGATGCCGGTGTGCACCGCCTGCGCGGTCGCCGTCACCCCCGGCAGGTCCACGACGGCCCCCGCCTGGTTCTGCAGCGTCAGCATGGTCTGGAACAGCGGGTGGTGGTTCTGCGCGCGGACCGGGCTGAGGGAGTCCACCACGCGCTCGAAGGGCACGTCCTGGTGGGCGTAGGCGGCCAGGTCGAACGCCCTGACCCGGTCGAGCACCTCGTCGAAGGTGGGGTCCCCGGTCAGGTCGGTGCGCAGCACGAGGGTGTTGACGAAGAAGCCCACCAGGTCGTCGAGGGCCTCGTCGGTCCGCCCCGCCACCGGGGTGCCGAGCGGGATGTCCTCCCCGGCGCCGTGCCGGGACAGCAGCACCGACACGGCCGCCTGGAGCACCATGAACAGGCTGCACCCGCGGGCGTGCGCCAGCTCCGCCAGCGCCCGGTGGGTGCCGGCGCCGACCGTGAAGCCGAAGGCGTCGCCCCGGTACGCGGTGACCGCCGGACGCGGCCGGTCGTAGGGCAGGTCGAGCACATCGGGGGCGCCGGCCAGCGCGGTGCGCCAGAAGTCCAGCTGGCGGGCGGCCTGGCTGCCCGGGTCCTCCTCGTTGCCGAGCAGGTCGCGCTGCCAGAGGGTGTAGTCGGCGTACTGGACGGCCAGTTCCGTCCAGCCGGGCTCCTCCCTCCCGATACGGGCCCGGTAGGCCGTTCCCAGGTCGCGCACCAGCGGTGCGAAGGACCAGCCGTCGCCCGCGATGTGGTGGACGACCAGCACCAGGACATGGGCCTCGGCGCCCAGCCGCAGCAGCCGTGCCCGCAGCGGGATCTCGGCGCTCACGTCGAAGGCGTGCGCCACCTCGGCGGCCACGACCGCGTCCAGGCGGTCGGCGTCGGTGTCCAGCGGCGTCAGGTCCAGAGCGATCCCGCCGGCGTCCACCACGACCTGGCGCGCCACACCGCCGGTGTCGGGGAAGACGGTGCGCAGGCTCTCGTGCCGCTCCGCGACGTCCCCGAGCGCGCTCTCCAGGGCGTCCGCGTCGAGCGGGCCGTCCAGGCGGAGCACCAGCGGCACGTTGTAGGTGGCGCTGGGCCCTTCGAGCCGGTTGAGGAACCACAGGCGCTGCTGGGCGAAGGACAGCGGCAGCGGATCCGGGCGGTCCGCGGCCCGCTCCAGCGGGGTCCTGGCCTGCTCCGCGCCGTCCAGCGACGCGGCGAGCAGTGCCGGCGTGGGCTGCTCGAACACCGCCTTGACCTGCACCTCCACCCCGAGGACGGTGCGCAGCCTGGCGGCGAGCCGGGTGGCGAGCAGCGAGTGCCCGCCCCGGGCGAAGAAGTCGTCGTCAGGACCCACCGCGGCCACGCCGAGCACGTCGGCGAACAGGCCGCACACGATCTCCTCGCGGGCGGTGCGGGCCGCGCGGCCCGGCGCCGGCGCCTCGGTGCCGGGCGCGGGCAGGGCACGGCGGTCCACCTTGCCGTTGGCGGTCAGCGGCAGCGCGTCCAGCAGGACGAAGGCGGACGGCGTCATGTAGGCGGGCAGCGACCCGCCGACGATACGGGCGAGGTCGGCGGGGTCGGGGCGCGCTCCGGCGGCGGGGACCACGTACGCGACGAGCCGCCGGTCGCCGGGGACGTCCTCGCGCACGACGGCGAAGGCGTCGGCGACGCCCTCGCCCGCGGCCAGTACGCCCTCGATCTCGCCGAGTTCGATGCGGTAGCCGCGCAGCTTGACCTGGTCGTCGGCGCGGCCGACGTAGCAGATCTGCCCGTCGGGCGACCAGCGCACGAGGTCGCCGGTGCGGTACATGCGCGAGCCCGCCGGGCCGAACGGGTCGGCCACGAAGCGCGCGGCGGTCGGTCCCGGCCGCCCGGTGTACCCGCGCGCCACCCCGTGTCCCGCCAGGTACAGCTCGCCCACGACACCCGGCGGGACCTGGCCCAGCTGTCCGTCGAGCACGTACAGCCGCATGCCGTCCAGCGGGCGGCCGATCGGGGGCGGTCCGGCCGGCAGGTCGGCCGCCACCTGGTAGCGGGTGGCGAAGGTGGTGGTCTCGGTGGGGCCGTAGACGTGCAGCACACGCAGCCCCGGTGAGGCGGCGGCCACCCGCTGCATGGCGTCGGGGGAGGCCAGTTCCCCGCCGGCGCAGACGACCCGCAGACCGGTGAAGACGCCCGGATCGGTCTCGGCGAGGACGTTGAACAGCGCCGTGGTCAGGAACATCGCGGTCACGCCGTGGTCGTGGACGAGGTCGCCGAGGACGCTCGGCTCCAGAGCCCCCTCGGGCGCGACGACGACCCGGCCGCCGGTGAGCAGCGGCGTCCAGATCTCGAAGGTGGAGGCGTCGAAGACGTACGCCGAGTGCATCAGCACCGCCTGTGCGGCGCCGTCGTGCCAGGCGGAGTCGGCGGCCAGCGCGGCCACGTCGGCGTGGCTGACACCGACGCCCTTGGGCAGGCCGGTGGAGCCGGAGGTGAACATCACGTACGCCAGCGCTGCCGGGTCCGGCACGGCGGCCGGCGGTGCCGGACGGTCCGGCCCGCCGCGCAGGATCCGGCCGAGCCGGTCCACGACCACGACCGGCATCCGGCGGGCCGCCGCGGTCACCCAGGGCGAGCCGGCGGCGGCCTCGTCGACGACGAGCATCCTCAGGTCCGCCACCTCTGCGACCTGGTCGAGCCGTTCGCCGGGCCAGCGCGCGTCGAGCGGGACGTAGGCGCCGCCGGCGCGGACCGCGCCGAGCGACGCGGACACCACGGCGGGGGAGCGTTCGAGCAGCACCCCGATCCTGCTCTCGCGGCCCGCGCCGAGCCCGGCCAGGGCGCCGGCGAGGTCGGCGGAGATCCGGTCGAGCCGGGCGTAGCTGAGGGCGTCGGCGCCGGTGGCCGCCACGGCCACGGCGCCGGGTGTGCGCTGCGCCTGGGCGGCGAAGAGCGCGGGCAGGCCCGGCCGCACGGTGCCGGCGGGCAGGGCGCGGCCGTTGCCCCACCGGGTGACGCGGTCGTGCTCGTCCGGCGCCATCAGGTCGTACGCCGCCAGCGGCAGGCCGTGGTCGGCGGTCACCTGGTCCAGGAGCCGGACGAGGCGGTCCGCGAGGGTTTCGACGGTGCCGCGGTCGAAGAGCGCGGTGGCGTACTCGATCCCGGCGCTCAGGCCGCCCTCGCCGTCCTGCCCGGTGAAGGCGAAGGTGAGGTCGAACTTGCTCAGCCCGTTGTGCACGAGCCGGTCCTCGACGGTGAGGCCCGGCATGTCGGGGCGGGCGGTCTCCTGGTTCTGCAGGACGAGCATGGCCTGGAACAGCGGGTGGTGGTTGCGCGACCTGACGGGGTTGAGGCTCTCCACCAGACGCTCGAAGGGGACGTCCTGGTGCGCGTAGGCCGCCAGGTCGAACTCCCGTACCCGTAGCAGCAGTTCGCGGAAGGTCGGGTTGCCGGACAGGTCCGTGCGCAGGACCAGGGTGTTGACGAAGAAGCCGACCAGGTCCTCCAGCGCCTCGTCCGTACGGCCGGCGACCGGTGAGCCGAGCGCGATGTCCTCGCCCGCCCCGTGCCGGTGCAGCAGGGTGGACACCGCGGCCTGGAGCACCATGAACAGGCTCGTCCCCGACTCCCTGGCCAGCCGCAGCAGCCGGGAGTGCAGGTCCTGCGGGACCTCGAAGGCGTGGACGGCGCCCCTCGGGTCGGTGACGGCCGGCCGCGGCCGGTCCAGCGGCAGGTCGATCACTCCCGGCAGCCCCTCCAGGGCGCTGTGCCAGTGGTCGAGCTGCTCGCGCAGCACGCTGTGCTCGCCGCCGCCGCCGTCCGCCAGGAGGGCGTGCTGCCACAGGGTGTAGTCGGCGTACTGGAGTACGCCGCCGGCCGGCTCTTCCGGCTTGCGGCCGGCGAGGACGTCCCGGTAGGCGTCGCCGAGGTGGCGGGCGAGCGGGGCCAGCGACCAGCCGTCGGCCGCGATGTGGTGCAGGACGAGCACCAGGAGGTGGTGGCCGGGCGCGGAGCGCAGCAGACGGGCGCGCAGCGGCGGATCGGTGACCACGTCGAAGGGCTCGCGTACCGCGTCCAGGACGGCCGCCTCCAAAGCGGCGGGCGCCGTGCTCTCGACGGGCAGCCGGGGCGTGGCCGCGGCGGCCGGCAGGACGGACTGGCAGGGCACGCCGTCCCGCTCGGGGAAGACGGTGCGCAGCGTCTCGTGCCGTTCCACGACGTGGCCCAGGGCGGCCCGCAGGGCGTCGGTGTCCAGGTCGCCGTGGAGTTCGAGGACGAGCGGGAGGTTGTAGCCGGCGTTCGGGCCTTCGAGCTGGTCGAGGAACCACATGCGCTGCTGGGCGAACGACAGCGGCAGCGGGTCGGGCCTGAGCGCGGCGGCCGTCACCGCCGGACGGGTCCGCCCCGACGTGTCGAGCACGCGCGCCAGGCTCTCGACCGTGGGGTGCTCGAAGAGGGTGCGTACGGCCATGTCGGCGCCCAGCACGGTCCTGACGCGGCTGACGAGGCGCATGGCGAGCAGGGAGTGCCCGCCGAGGTCGAAGAAGTCCTCGCGCGGCCCCACCGAGGGCCGTTGCAGGATGTCGGCGAATATCCCGGCGAGCAGGTCCTCCTGCGGGGTGCGCCGTCCGGGACCGGCGGCGGAGTCGGTGTCCCCCGCGGGCTCGGGCAGCGCGCGCCGGTCCACCTTGCCGTTGGGCAGCAGCGGGAGGGCGTCCAGGACGACGACGCTGCCGGGCACCATGTGGCGCGGCAGCGCCGCGGCCAGGGCGTCGCGCAGCGCGCCGGGACCGGGGGCCGGGCCGTCGACCACGGCGTAGCCGACGAGCCGGCGCTGACCGGGCAGGTCCTCACGGATCAGGGCGCAGGCGGCCGTGACGCCCGGGCAGGCCAGCAGCCCGGCCTCGACCTCGCCCAGCTCGATGCGGAATCCGCGCAGCTTGACCTGGTCGTCGGCGCGGGACACGTAGTCGAGCAGCCCGTGCCGGTTCCACCGCACACGGTCGCCCGTCCGGTACATACGGGAGCCGGCCTCGAAGGGGTCGGCGACGAAGCGTGCGGCGGTGAGCCCCGGGCGGCGCAGGTAGCCGGTGGCGAGGTTGGGTCCTGAGACGTACAGCTCTCCGGTGACACCGGGCGGCACCGGCCGCAGCCGGTCGTCCAGGACGTAGCCGCGCATGGAGTCGACGGGGCGGCCGATCGGCACGGCCTCGGACGACGGGCGGTCCGCGGCCTCGCCGGTACGCTGCCGGGCACCGCTCTCCCGCGCCGGGCCGCCGACGCGGTGGGCGGTCACGTCGATCGTCGCCTCGGTGGGGCCGTAGAGGTTGTGCGCCTCGGCCTGCCACACCGCGGCGATGCCGTCGGCGACGGTACGCGGCAGCGGCTCGCCGCCGCACAGGACGGCGCGCAGCGCGGGCAGCGCCGGGCCCTGTGCCGCCTCGCTGAGGACCAGGGCCAGGTGGGAGGGCACGAACTGGGCGACGGTGACGGCGAACCGGCTCATCCAGGAGACGAGGGTGCCGGGCTCCTGATTGGCCTCGGACGGCAGAACGCAGACCTCGGCCCCGTTCATCAGCGGCAGCCACAGCTCCCAGACGGAGGCGTCGAAGCTGCTGGAGGTGCGGGCCAGGACCCGGTCGTCCGGGGTGATGTCCAGGTGCCGTGCCATCCAGGCCATGTGGTTGGCCAGCGCCGCGTGCGGCACGACCACGCCCTTGGGCCGGCCGGTGGAGCCGGAGGTGTAGATGACGTACGCGGGGTCCGCCGGGCGGGGCGGGCCCGGCAGCGGCGCGGCGGGCTCCGCGGGCCGGGCGGCGGCGTCGTCCACGGCCAGCCACGGCAGGTCGCCGGCGGGCAGGCCGGGGCGTAAGTCCGCGGTGGTGAGCAGCAGGACGGGCCGGGCGTCGTCCAGCATGTGCCGGATACGGGCGGCCGGATACTGCGGGTCGACGGGCAGGTAGGCGGCGCCGGCGCGCAGCACGGCCAACTGGGCCACGACGGTGTCCACCGACGGCGGCGCGGCCAGTGCCACCAGGTCCTGCCGGCCGACCCCGCGCTCGCGCAGCACCCGTGCGAGGGTGTCGGCGCGGGCGTCGAGCGCGGCATAGCTGAGGCTGCCGTGCGCGTCGCGCACGGCGGTGGCGCCGGGCGTGCGGGCGGCCTGCTCCCTGACCGCCTCGGGGGCGGTGAGCACCGGCAGCGGCTGCTCCTGGCCCCTGCCCAGCGCCAGAAGGCGGTCCCGCTCGCCGGGCGCGAGGGGGTCCAGGCGGCTGACGGCCAGCCCGGGGTCGGCCACGGCCTGCGCCAGGACGCGGGTGAAGCGGTCGCACAGGGCGCCCGCGGTGGCCGCGTCGAAGAGGTCGGTCGCGTACTCCAGATAACCGCTGAGGCCGCCGGCGCCCTCCGCCGTGCCGCCGTCCTCGCCGGTGCCCGGGTTCTCCCGCGTCCCGGGCATCCGGGGGACCTCGGCCAGGGAGAGCGTCAGGTCGAATTTGCTGACGCCGGTGTGCCGGGACCGGTCGTGCACGGTGACACCGGGCAGGTCGAGCTCCGCCCGCCGCTGGTTCTGCAGGACCAGCATGGTCTGGAACAGCGGGTGGTGGCCGCCGGACCGCTCGGGGTTGAGCGCCTCCACCAGCCGTTCGAAGGGGACGTCGCTGTGGCTGAAGGCGGCGAGGTCGAACTCCGCCACCCGGCCGAGCAGTTCGCGGAAGGTCGGGTCGCCCGACAGGTCCGCGCGCAGCACGACGGTGTTGACGAAGAAGCCGACCAGGTCGTCCAGGCTCTCGTCGGTGCGCCCGGCCACCGCGGTGCCGAGCGGGATGTCGGTGCCGGCCCCGTGGGCGTGCAGGGTCGCCGCGAGAGCCGCCTGGAGCACCATGAACGGGGTGCAGCCCGCGGCCCGGGCGAGCCGGACGAGTCCCGCGTGCACGGGGGCGGGAATGTCGAAGAAGTGGGCGTCGCCCCGGTAGGTGGGCGCGGCCGGCCGGGGCCGGTCGGCGGGCAGGTCGAGGACGTCGGGGACGCCGTCCAGCGCCTTCCGCCAGAAGGCGAGCTGGCGTGCTGTCAGGCCCGCCTCGTCCTCGCCGCCCAGCAGTTCGCGCTGCCAGAGCGTGTAGTCCGCGTACTGCACCGGCAGGGCGGGCCAGTCGGGCGCACCCCCGCCGGCGGACCTGGCGCGGTAGGCGGCGCCGAGGTCCCGGCACAGCGGGGCCAGCGACCATCCGTCGGCGACGACATGGTGCAGGACGAGCACCAGGATGTGGCGTTCGGGCGCGGGCCGCAGCAGGTGGGCGCGTACGGGCGGATCGCCGGCCAGGTCGAAGGGCGCGGCGGTCAGCCTGCGCACCGCCTCCCGCGACCACTCCTCGGCGTCCTGCCCGGCCGGCGGGTCCTCCACGACGAGCGGGGGGTGCCCGGCGGCGCGGGCCGCGTCGAGGACCACCTGCCGGGGGACGCCGTCGTGTTCGGCGAAGACGGTGCGCAGGCTCTCGTGCCGGGCGATCACGTCGGCCATCGCGTCACGCAGCCTGCCGGCGTCCAGCGGCCCTTCGAGTTCCAGGACGAGCGGGACGTTGTAGGTGTCGCCCGCGCCTTCCGAGCGGTTGAGGAACCACAGGCGCTGCTGGGCGAAGGACAGCGGCAGCGGGTCGGGACGCCGCCGCGGAACGAGCGCGGGTCCTGCCCCCGCCGCGTCGCCCAGGGCCGCGGCGAGCGAGGCGACCGTGGGGTTGTCGAAGAAGCTCCGCAGATCGACCTCGGCGCTCAGGGCGGCCCTGACCCGGCCGATGAGCCGGGTGGCGAGCAGGGAGTGGCCGCCCAGCGAGAAGAAGTTGTCGTCCATCCCGACGGCGGGCACATCGAGGACGTCGGCGAACAGACCGGCCAGCACCTCTTCCCGCGAGTCGCGCGGGCCGCGCCCCACGGCCGCGGTGGCCCGCGGAGCGGGCAGCGCGCGCCGGTCGACCTTGCCGTTGGCGTTGAGCGGCAGCGCGTCGAGGGCGACGAAGGCGGAGGGCACCATGTAGGCGGGCAGGGAGCGGGCCACCCGGCGGGCCAGCGCCGGCTCGTCGAGGCGGGCGCCGCGGGCCGGCACCGCGTAGGCGACGAGCCGCCGGTCACCGGGGGTGTCCTCGCGCACCATGACGCACGCGGCGGACACGTCGGGTCCTGCGAGCAGGGTGTTCTCGATCTCGGAGGGCTCGATACGGAATCCGCGCAGCTTGACCTGCCCGTCGGCCCGCCCGACGTAGTCGACCTCGCCCTCCGCGGTCCAGCGCGCGAGGTCGCCGGTGCGGTACATCCGGTGGCCGTGCCCCTCGAACGGGTCGGCCACGAAGCGGGCGGCGGTCAGCGCGGGGCGGTCCAGATAGCCGCGGGCGACACCCCGGCCGCCCACGTACAGCTCGCCGGTCACGCCGGGCGGCACCATGCGCAGGTCGCCGTCGAGCACGTACAGCCGCATCCCGTCGAGCGGCACGCCGATGGGCGGCGCGCCCGCGGGGGAGGCGCCGACCGGGCGGCGGGCGGCGAAGGTCGTGGTCTCCGTGGGTCCGTACACGTGCAGGACCCGCGTGCCGGGAAGCGCGGCGGCGACCCGCTGCATCAGGTAGCGGGAGGCGGCCTCGCCGCCGGCGCAGACCAGGCGCATCCCCGCGAAGGCCGCGGGGTCCGCCTCGGCGACGAGGTTGAAAAGGGCGGTCGTCAGGAAGGCCGCGGTCACCCCGTGCCGCTCCACCAGGTCCCGCAGGTCGCGCGCCTCCAGGACCGGGCCGGGCGCGACGACCACCCGGCCGCCGTTCAGCAGCGGCGCCCACATCTCGAAGGTGACGGCGTCGAAGACGTAGGCCGAGTGCAGCAGGACCGCGTCGGACACCCCGCCGGTCCACGCCGAGTCGGCCGCCAGCGCGAGGACGTCGGCGTGGGTGACCCCGACGCCCTTGGGCAGGCCGGTGGAGCCGGAGGTGAACATCACGTACGCGAGCCGGTCGCCGCGCAGGCCCGTCGGTACGCGGCCCGGCCGCGGCGGGCCGCCGCGGACGATCCCGCCGCGGCCGTCCACGACGATCACCGGCAGGTCGGCGGCGAATTCCTTCACCCACGGCTCCCCGGCGGCGTCCTCGTCGGCCACCAGGGCGCGCACCCGGCCGATCTCCGCCACCCGGCCGAGCCGTTCACCCGGCCACGCCGCGTCCATCGGCACGTACGCGGCTCCCGCGGACAGGACGCCGAGCGTGGCGGCCACCAGGGCCGCCGAGCGGCCCACGACGACACCGACGCCGTCCTCGGCGTCCAGCCCCCAGCCGGACAGCGCGCCCGCCAGTCCGTCCGCCGACCGGGCCAGCTCCCGGTACGAGAGCGGCCCCGCGCCGTCCACCACGGCGGTGGCGTCAGGGGTGCGCCGGGCCTGGGCGGAGAAAGCTTCCGGCACGCTCGCGGCCGCGGCCGGCGCGGGCAGGTCGGCGCCGCGCCCCTGGGCGAGCAGGACCCCGGCGGCGGCGTCGTCGAGGAGCGGGAGGTCGCGCAGCGGCGTGTCGGCGTCCGCTTCCGCGAGCCCGGTCAGGAAGAACAGGACGGCCTGCTGGTGCAGATGCACGTCGTCCGGGTGGTGGAGCCCGGGCTCGGCGTCGAGGCCGATCAACGGGCCGGTGCCCTCGGCCCGTTCGCAGACGAACAGGGACACGTTGTCGACCGGGCCGAGGGACAGCACGCGGGAGGTGGCGGGGCTGCCGGCGAAGTCCAGGCCGTAGTTGTAGCCCATGACGTTGACGACGACGTCGGTCAGTTCCGCCGCGGGGTCGGTGATGTTCAGCTCGCGGGCCAGCTGTTCGCGGGAGAAGCGCCGGTGGCGCAGCGCGCCGCGCATCTCGTCGGCGGCGGCGCGTATGAGGCCGCCGACCGTCGTGTGCGCGGCGAGGTCCAGGCGTACGGGCAGGATGTTGGCGGTCATACCGGCGATGTGGCGCTTGCCGCCGTGGCGGCCGTTGGAGGCGATGCCGACGATGACGTCCTGCCGCCCGGTGGTGCGCCCGACATAGGCGGCCAGGGCGGCCACCAGGACGGCGCTCCAGTTGGTGCGGCCCGCGGAGGCCAGCCGTCTCAGTCCGTCATGGACCTCGATGGGCAGCGTCTTCCCGGCGTCCAGCCGGAAGTCCGCCGCGCTCGGCGCGGTGCGCGCGGGGGCGTCGGTGCGCCGCCGGACGAAGACCGTGTCCGACGCCTGCATGTCCGCGGCTTTCCCCGCCGCCCGGTCGGCGAACCTGGCGGTCCAGTAGGCGCGGTCGCTCTCGTACTGCTCCGAGCCGAGGTACGCCGTCTCGTCGTCCACCAGGTCGCGCACGGAGGCGGCGGGCAGTTCGACCGCGCCGAGGTCCTCGCCGCGCACTGCACGCGCGTAGAAGTCGGCGACGGTACGGGCGAGCACCGAGCCGCCGAGCCCGTCGATCGCGATGTGGTGGTAGCGGATGTACCAGTAGTGCAGCTGCGGGCCGAGGCGCAGCAGGGCGAAGTGGTGCCGCGGGGCGTCGAGCCGGTCGACGGTGGCCGTGTCGGCGGCCATGTAGTGCTCGGCCTCGGCGGCGGGGTCCTGCGCGCCCGACAGGTCGACAAGGCGGAGCCGGCCGTTCCCGGCGGAGGAGCGGCCGGCGACGCGCTGGCGTACGACGCCGTTCTCGACGGCGAACTCGACGTTGAGGCTGTCGTACCGGGCGACCGCCTCGTCGACCGCGACGGCGAACAGCGCCTCGTCCAGGCCGCCGCGTATCTCCAGGCATTCGGAGATGTTGTATTTGGGACTGTCCGGTTCGACCTGCTGCCCGTACCACACGCCACGCTGGGCCATGGTCAATTCGAAGTATTCCTGGGGCGTCTGATCCGCCAGGGAAGAGATCTCCTCATGCATGTCGGCCTACCTCTTTGGCGCAGGTTTTCGGGGACGGTGAAAAAAGGAATGGCGGAACCAGCCATGCCGATGGACCCTTGCGTCGATGGCAGCCTGACGCAAAGGAAAAGAAAGGTGCGCGCCCAGGCGTCGGCAGCCCGTGTGATGTCTCCAGCGGGTACGGTCGGCCCGTTGGAGCAATCACGCGGACCTGCTCGCCGCCAGGGGGGCGACGCGTCTATGGGATATGTGGGGGGTGGAGCGCCCGGGGACTCGCCGGCCGGGCGCTTTCGGACAGCCGGGGCCCCGTCTAGCGGGCGTCGGCCTCCATTGCCCGGGCCAGACTGGCGGGGCGCATATCGGTCCACGCGTTGTCGATCGCGTCCAGGCACTCCTGGCGCGAACGCTCAGGTCCGTCGGTGCGCCAACCGCCTGGAATGTCGATATGGGCCGGCCACAACGAGCGCTGCTCCTCGTCGTTCACCAGCACCACGAATGTGCCGGACTCGTCGTCGAAAGGATTAGCCACAACTCCACCTGTTCTCGTCGGCGACGTTTCATCTCATTACCGGTCCTATAAGGAACCGAATCCGCTGCGGAGTGAACCTCTCCGCGGTCACGCCAGACTACATGAGGCGTCATGGCGTGTCCGAAAGTCGGCGAACCGGTCGGGCGGTGGCCGGTTCAATGCGGGTTGCCGGCCGCGGGGCGGGATCTCTTTGATTCAAACCGGAAAGTGCGGGTAAGTAGGGGCCGCCGGGGGTGGACAAAGTTTCGAATAGGGCGTGGACCTGCGCATGACCGCAGGGTATTCGAACATTCCGTCGCGAACGAATATGTGTACGGATTAAGCTTTGGCCATGACCTGACGTACAGTCAGGGCTGGTCGGCGTCCTTGAGTCCGTCGGCGGTTTTCCGCCTCCTCGAAATGGCCAATCCGGCGTCCGAAAACGGTTCACCCGTGGAATGCGTCATTCGGCAAGGGCGGGTGGCATAGTCCTGTGGACGTATGTTCCATTATCTCGGGAATTTGCACGTCAGGGCGTCGCGCCGGGCGGTCGCCGGCGGGAAGGGTTCGGCGGCCGGTGCCTCCTCCGGCCCCCGAGGGTCCCCGCGGTCCCGTACGGCCCCTGCACGGAACCCATGCCGCCAGACCCTTCCTGTCGCCGCCCAGGACAGGAAATACGCTGTTGGGCGTACACGCGTGCGGACGTCCGTAGGCGGTGCGATCACTCGTGCTCGTACCACCGGCTCGCCGGGCGCCGGCCCGGGTCCGCGCCGCTGCCGCCGGCACTGAGGCCGCCGGGGCGATTGGACCAGGTCAGGGCTGCTGTCGCGGTCAGGGCGAGGAGGGGGACGGTGAAGCCGGCTCGCGGGCCGCCCGGGCCGTCGACGAGCCGGCCGACCGCGGCGGCGGAGACGGCGATGCCCGCCGCGCTCGCGGAGTTCGTCCAGGTGAAGGCCTGGGTCAGGACCGAGCGGTCCATGACCGACTCGACAAGCGTCGAGGAGACGATGATGCACGGAGCGACGCCCGCCCCGGGGAGCAGCAGGGCCAGGCCCAGCTGCCAGGGGGTGCCCGCCAACAGCGGCAGCAGCGATGCGCAGGCCAGGAAGGCCAGGATCAAGGGCAGTTGGGCCGCGGGCGGCGTCCGCCGGCGGTGTCGCCCGTAGGCCAGACCGGCCAGCAGGCTCGCCGCGCTCTTCAGCCCGTACAGGAATCCGGCCGCCGGGGCGGCGTGGTGAACCTCGGCGAAGGCGCTCACCGAGACCTGCATCGAGCCGAAGAAGACGCCCAGGGCCAGGTTGACCGCCAGCAGGGTGGCGAAACTCCGGCTCAGCAGAGTCCCCGGGCGGCGGGCGGCCTTACGATCCGCGGCGGGCGTCGCCGCGCCCGTCGCGACGGGCGCCGGGGCCGTACGGCCGAGCGCCGCGAAGGCCAGTCCGGCGCCGACCACGAGCGCCCCCGCCAGCACCGTACCCGCGGCCGGGTGCAGCCGGGTCGCCGCCAGCACCGCGAGGGCGGGGCCGAGGAGGAAGGCGACCTCGTTGCTGACCGCTTCGAGCGCGAGCGTACCCGCACGCGCTGTAGCCCGCCCGAGCCGGAACGTCGCCCCTGCCCAGCAGCCGGATGCGAAGCCGGCCCAGAGGTTCGGCACGCCCGGATCAGCCCGGCGCGGAGCGCGTGGACCTTCACGGAAGGACGGTACGCGTCACCGAGTGGACGGGTCGGCCAGGGCGTCGGGGGTGCGCAGGAGGCGGAGGAAGGCCTTGATGCCGCTGATGACCTCCTGGTTGTCGGTCAGACGGCTCACCGTCGACTCGAACTGGCGGCCCAGGGCGGCGATCCTGCGGTCGGTGTCGTCCGCGCGGGCGTAGGTGGCGGTGGTCAGGGCGTCGATGGTCCGGCGGATCTCGGCCAGGGCCTGGTACTGCTCCTCCGCCTTCTCCTCCAGGACCTTGCCGCCCGCGTCGACCTTGTCCACCAGGGAACGCAGCTCAAGGACGTCGTCACGGGGGAAGCTGACGTCCTTGAGCAGCGTGCTCAGGCGACCGCGGAGCTGCGCGAAGTAGGCGCCGACCGGGCGGAAGACGGTGCTCAGCAGGAAGAAACCGGCGAGCCAGTAGCCCGCGGACTTCCCGGTCAGCACCGCGGCGCCCGCCGTCAGGGCCGCCGTGGCGAGGTGTCCCGCCACCGCCGCGCGCAGCATCAGCCGGGCGATACGGGCCGCCTCGGCGTCGCGGCTCTCCGCGATGTCGAGCCCCTTGTCGCGGCTGGTCGCGATCTCGGCCAGCACGGTGTTCGCGCGGAAGTGGAGATTCCACGGCACCGTCAGCAGGAGCAGCAGCCACACCAGGGTGAGGGTGCCGGCCGCCGCGACCAGGATCGCGTCCAGCGGCGCGCCGAGAGCGTAGACGAGGGCGAGGCCGCCCGCGGTGACGCCGAGCGCCAGCACCGTCCCGACGAATCTGCCCATGCCGTCCCCTCATCGCGCCGACCGGCCGGTGCGCCCGGCCGACCCCATCGTCCCGCCGGCTCCCCGCCCGTCGCATGAGTACGGCTACTCAGTCCGGCCCCCGGGCACACCGGATGGCGTGAACAGCCCTGTCCCTGGGATCACTTACGCACCAGGCCGTGGCCGAGAACAGCCCGTATCCCCCATGGCGGCGTCTTTTCGGTAAAGCGCCTCCGAACACCTGATCCCATGCCACTCTGATCGGGTGACTCCGAGCTATCGAGCGATCGCCGAGCGAGTTCTGGGGGATGCGGCCGTTGCGGCCGACTGGCGGGTTCAGGAGCACGAGACCTGGTGCATGGTCACACCGTCGCGGCATGTGCGCCGGGAGCAGGGCTGGAAGCTCCATCTGTCCGCGGCTCCGGCTTCCGCGTGCGAGCTGCTGGAGTCCGCTGCCCGGGTGCTCGCGCTGAACACCTGCGCGTTCAAGTTCGCCGTCACCCCTCGGGTCGCCGCCGAGATGAACTCGGTGCGGGCCGTACGCGGGCAGTCGGGCAAGTTCCTCACCGCGTACCCCGCGGACGACGACCAGTTACGGCTGCTCGCCGGGCAACTGCACGAGGCGACGCTCGGGTTGGGCGGCCCCGCCATCCTCTCCGACCGGCGGTACCGGCCGGACAGCGCGGTCTACTACCGCTACGGCTGTTTCGCCAGGCCGCGCGAGCTGAACGACGAGGGCTTCTACGAGGGGCAGTTGCGCGCCCCCGACGGCACGCTCGTGCCGGACCAGCGGAACCCGTGGTTCTCACCGCCCGCGTGGGCCCGGCTGCCGTTCGATCCGCCCGCGCCGGCCCCGGCCCGCCGACCCGGCAGCCCGGTGCGTATCGCCGACCGGTATCTGGTGCGGGAGGCCATCCGGCACTCCAACCGGGGCGGGGTCTACCGGGCCCGCGACGAACACACCGGCGACGACGTCCTGTTGAAGGAGGCCCGGCCGTACGTCGGTGCCGAGCCGAGCGGGCGGGACGCCAGGGACTGGCTCCGCCACGAGGCCGACGTCCTGGCCCTGCTCGCACCCCGGCAAATCACCCCCGCCGTGCGCGACGTCGTCGAAGCCGCGGGGCACGTCTTCCTGGTCGAGGACCTGATCGACGGCGACAGCCTCCAGCAGTGGGCCGCCGACCGCGCGGCGCGGGCCGACGGCGGGATCCCGGTCGACGTCGCGCGGCGGCTGGCGGGTCAACTCGCCCGGCTGATCGGCGAGGTGCACGCGGCCGGGTTCGTCCTGCGCGACTTCAAGCCGAGCAACGTGATGCTGGCGGCCGACGAGACGCCCGTCCTTGTCGACATGGAGTGCGCCGTCCGCCCGGGCGAACCCGCACCGGTGGTCGGCACCCGGGGCTTCACCGCCCCCGAATACCTGCGCGCCGCCGAACCCGGCCGCGGGCCCGAGCCTCCGGCACCCGGTCCGGAGGCGGACTGCTACAGCCTGGGTGCCACCCTTCTGTACGTCACCGCCGGCATCAACCCGGTCCTCACCCCCGACCTGCCGGCCGCCAGGACGGACAGCGAGCGGGTCGCGGCGATCGTCCACGCCGCCATGCCGGCCTTCCCCGCGCTGCGCGCGCTCGCGCCCCTGGTCCTGGGCCTCACCGCGGATCGCGCCTCCCGCTGGTCGCTGGCAGCAGCCGACGCGTTCCTCCGTACGCGGCCCGCACCCGCCCCGGGCGCACCGCCGCCGTCCCGCACCGCGAGCGGCGAGACCGACGTACCGCCGTCGTCCCGCACCCCGGTCGGCGAGGCCGGCGCGCCGGCCGCCGACCGGCTGCTCACCGACGGCCTGGCCCACCTCGCCGGGACGATCGACCCGGCGGGCGCGTACCTGTGGGACCGGCCGCGGTCCTTGCCCCAAGGCGACGCGTGCAACGTCCAGATGGGCGCGGCCGGCATCCTGGCCGTACTGGACCGGGCCGTACGCTGCGGCCACAGCTCGGCCGAGCCGACGCTGCGCACCGCCGCACGATGGCTGGACGAGCGGCTGACCCGGCCGAGCCGCGTCCTGCCCGGCCTGTACTTCGGCCGTTCCGGTACGGCGTGGGCCCTGCACAGCGCGGCCCGCACCCTCGGCGACGAGGCGCTGGCGGGGCGCGCGACCGAGTACG
This sequence comes from Streptomyces sp. NBC_01477, assembly GCF_036227245.1. Taxonomy (GTDB): domain Bacteria; phylum Actinomycetota; class Actinomycetes; order Streptomycetales; family Streptomycetaceae; genus Actinacidiphila. The sequence goes on along the minus strand of NZ_CP109445.1, from coordinate 1,072,651 downwards.
CGCTGCGTATTCCGCTCGACTGGCACAACCCCGATATCTGCCACGGCCTCGCCGGCGCCGGGACCGCGCAGCTGCACCTGTGGCACGCGACCGGCGACGAGCGCTTCGCCGCGCGGGCGGCGCGGTGCGCGGACTCGGTGGTCCGGCTGACCGCGCAGGCGAAGGGCGGGGTGGACTGGCCGCTCGGGCCGGAGCACCGGTCGGAGCTGGCCGGCTGCGGCTCGTACGGATTCGGCCACGGGGTCGCCGGGCAGGCCGCCTTCCTGCTCGCCGCAGGGCGCGACCTGGACCGGCCCGACCTGATCGAGATCGCCGTGGGCGCCGGGCACGCGCTCTGCGCCGTCGCCGAGCGGCGGGGCGACTCGGCCCTCTGGCCCAAGGGGCCGGGCCGCACCGAGCGCACCGGTCTGAACTTCTGGTGCAACGGCGCCTCGGGTATCGGCACCTGCCTCGTCCGGCTCTGGCAGCTGACCGGGGTCGGGGAATTCCGCGAGTTCGCCGAGCGTGCGGCGGTCGCCGTGCACCAGGACCGCTGGCGGCTCGGCCCGGGGAACTGCCACGGCGTGTCCGGCAACGCGGAGTTGCTGCTCGACCTCGCGGACGCGACCGGCGAGGAGCGGTACCGCCGATGGGCGGGGGAGAGCGCCACCGCCCTCCTCGTCAGAGCGGCCCGCAGGCAGGGGCGGCTGGTGGTGCCGGACGACACCCTGCGCGACATCTGCGCGAGCTATCACGTCGGCTACGCCGGCGTACTGGACTTTCTGCTGCGCCTCAGACACGGCGGCAGCCGTTCGTGGCTGGTCGACACCCGTTGACCGGCCCTGATGCCGCCGGCACCAGGAGAAGAACACCGAGAAGCACACCCGAAGGGAGACAGCACCATGGAGTCCCAGGTACTGGAACTGCAGGAACTGCCCGAAACGGACGAGCAGCTGCTGGAGCCGATGATGTGTTGCGACACCGGCCACCACAGCTTCGAGGACACCGACCTGTGCGCCGTTCCGTCCGGTGACGGCCGGTAGTGATACGCCGGGCTTGTGCGGGCGTGGTTCGCCGCGTCCGCACAAGCCCTCTCGTACGGGGACGGTGCCGAGGTTGACAGCGCCGCAGTGGGCCTGCGTCCTGCCCGAGGACGCCAGAGCGGCGGCGCTGCGTACGGTGGCCGCCCTGGTCGGGCGGCCGGGCACCGCCCCCCGCGCGGTCCCGCCCGACCTGGCGGCAGGCGGCGCGGGCCTCGCCCTGGCCTTCCACCAGCTGGACCGCTGCCTGCCGGGGCAGGGCTGGGACGTACCGGCCGGCGGCTATCTCGCCGCCGCGCTGCGCGGCGCCGGGCGACCCGGGGCGGTGCGCACCGCGGGCCTCTACCGGGGCCTCGGCGGGCTGGCTTTCGCCGCCCGTACGGTGGCGGCCGACGAGGGTGTGCTCGCGGTGCTGGACCGCGGCATCGAGGACGCGGCGACCGCGGGGGCGCGCGGGCTGGGCGGCGGTACGCACGGCGTGGCCGCCCGGGTCTTCGATGTGATCTCCGGGCTGACCGGCACCGGCGCCTACCTGCTGTGCCGAGCCGCGGAACCAGGCGCGGCGGCGGCACTGAGCGATGTGCTCGGCGCGCTGGTGGCGCTGTGCGGTGAGCGGGCCGGAGTGCCGCACTGGCACACGCCGGCCGCGGCCCTGAGCGGCGACGCACTGCCGAGGCTCTATCCCGGCGGCGCTCTCAACTGCGGTTTCTCCCACGGCATCGCAGGCCCGCTGGCACTGCTCGCGCTGGCCCTCGGCGCCGGCGTCTCCGTCCCGGGGCAGCGGGAAGCCGTGGAATGGGCGGCCGGCTGGCTGCTCGCCCAGCGTGCGGACGACGGCTTCGGCCCCGACTGGCCGCGGCTGGTCGCCCTGCCCGACCGGTCGGCCACCCCCGCCGCGGACAGTTCGTGGTGCTACGGCAGCCCCGGGATCGCCCGGTCCCTGTGGCTGGCGGGCGTGGCGCTCGACGACCGGTCGCTGCGGGACGTCGCGGCCGGTACGGTCACGGCCGCGCTGCGGCGGCCGCTGGCCCGGCACCGGACCCACCCGGAGGCCGGCCTGTGCCACGGTGTGGCCGGTCTGCTCCAGATCACGCTGCGGTTCGCGCACGACACCGGCGACCCCTTCTTCGCGACGGCCGCGGTCGAACTGACCGGCCAGCTGGTGGAGTTGGCCGGGCCGAACCGGCTCCGGGACCCCGGCTTCCTGACCGGCGCGGCGGGTACGGCGCTCGCCCTGCTGGCCGCCGCGACCAGCGTCCCGCCGACCTGGGACCGCATGCTGCTGCTGGCCTGAGACGCCGGGCGGGGGCCGCGGGGCCGCCAGCCGGGGCGGCCGTGGGGACCTTCGCCGCGCGGAAAGGCAGCCGACCGCCGACCCGAGCCGGTGCGGCAATTCCCCGCAGATATGACCAGGTCAGCGCGTGCGGGACGCGGCGGCGCACCGGACGCAGGTGGTGGCCGCCGGGAGCACGTCGAGGCGTTCCTGCGGGATCGGCTCGCCGCAGACCTCGCACCGGCCGTACCCGCCCCGGTCGAGCCGCTCCAGCGCGAGGTCCAGAGCGACCAGGTGGTCCCGCGCCTGCCCCAGCAGGGCGCCGATGTGTGCCCGCTCGAAGGCGGTGCTCGACCCCTCGGGATCATGCTCGTCATCGACCGCGACCAGGGAGTTCGCCTCGACGATTCCGTCGTATTCCCGGCTCAGCGCCGCGATCTGCGCACTCGTGGCGTCGCGGGCGTCCGCCAGGCGTTCACGGGTGGCGTCATCGTCCGCGGAGGACACGGGGGCATCATGGTGCGAATCGTTCATTACCGCCACAACACCGGCGTCCGCGTCCCCATTCCGGGAGACGGACGGACCAGCGGACCGGGCCGGGAAAACCCTTCGGCCGGTGTCGGTGGCGGCTGCGAGGATTCCTGCCATGGAGACGACCGACACGGTTCAGGCCCGCACGCGGGAAGACCTCGCGGCGCTCATCGCCGCCGGAGCGCCGGCGAAGTGGCTGCTGTTCTGGGGACACCGGCCGCAGCGGGACGGCTCGATCGGCCCGGGCGTGCTCAGCCAGTGGTGGCCTTCGTCGTTCACCGTGGACGGTGTGACGTACGGCAGCGCGGAGCACTGGATGATGGCGGGCAAGGCCCGGCTGTTCGGCGATGACGCCTCGCTCGCGGCGGTGCTCGGCGCCCGCACCCCTGCCGAGGCCAAGAATCTCGGGCGGCTGGTCCGCGGTTTCGATGACGCACGATGGGCTGCCGCCCGCTTCGATCTGGTCGTCGCGGGCAATGTCGCGAAGTTCGGGCAGGACGCGGCCCTGCGCGCGTACCTGCTCGGCACGGGCAGGCGGATCCTGGTCGAGGCCAGCCCGCGCGACCGGCTGTGGGGCATCGGGCTCGCCGCCTCCGACGACCGCGCCACCGATCCCGCCCGCTGGCGCGGCGAGAACCTGCTCGGCTTCGCCCTGATGGAGGCCCGCGCCCGACTGGCCGACGAGGACAAGTCCCGCTGAGCGCAGCCCCGTTGCCGCTCGGGCGGGCAGCTCGGCGGAGGGGAGCAGGCGGACGTCACGCGCGCCCGCCGCCGCCGTACGACCGGGGAAGGCGCGGGAGCGTCATCTCGCGGCCCGCCGGGTCAGGCGCTTCCGTGGCCGACCATCAGGTAGGAGTCGAAGTTCACGTTCACCGAGCGGGCGTCCTTCAGCTCGTCGATCACGTCGAGGGGGAGCCAGTCGCTGATCCCGTCGAAGCTGACGCGGCGCAGGGCCGGCAGGGAGAGCAGCGGCTCGATGTTCGTCAGCGCCGAGCAGCGTTCGAGGACGACCTCCTCCAGGTGCGTCAGGCCGGTCAGCGGTGCGAGGTCCTGGACGGCGCTGCCGCTCAGGTCGAGGCGTCGCAGGTCCCGCATTCCGCCGATGCCGTCGATGGCCGTGAGGGAGCGGCAGTTCTCCAGCTTGAGCTGGCGCAGGCGGTGCAGCGGCTCCACGGCGGACAGGGACGTCAGGTCCTCCACCCTGCTCGCGCTCAGCAGCGTGAGGACACCGCACGACGCCACGCTCTGCACATCGGCGCGGGTGGGCCTGCCGTTGAGGGTCACCTCGCGCAGACGGCTCTCGGAGGCGTCGGGCAGGACGACAGGGCCCGGCCGGTCCGCGGCGAGCGTCAGGTTCAGCCGGCGCAGGCTGCGCAGCTCGGTGAGGGAGGCGGCGTCGTACAGCCCGCCGGTGGGGTTCAGCCGCAGGGTCCGCAGGTCGCCGAGGTGCCGCAGCGCGTCGAGGTCGTGCAGCGTCCCGCCGGAGACCTGCAGATTGCGAAGCTCCGCCAGCGGTCGCAGCCAGGACCAGTCGTCGAATTCCGGCTTGTCCAGGAGCAGATTCTGCAGGTTGCGCAGCGGCGCCAGGAAGGCCCCGTCGGTCATGTGCCGGCCTTGCAGGACGAACAGGTGCCGCAGCCCCGTCAGCGCGGACAGCGGGGTGAAGTCCCGCAGCAGCTCGCCCGCGAGGAAACTCAGGGACACCAGGGTGTCGAGGGCGTCGATACCGTCCAGGCTGTGCAGTTTGAGCGCGGTGCAGTCCAGCTCCTCGATGCTGTGCAGGCCCTTCCAGGAATCGAGGTCCGCGTGCGCCGATCCGGCGCTGCCGCCGAAGACGAGGCGGCGGACCGCGGGGAGCTGGCCGACCGCCTTCATCTTGGCCGCCGTGTCGATGTGCACAGTCGCGTCGCCGAAGGTGACCTCGCTGAGCACGCGCCGGGCGAAGTCCGTCGGGTCGAAGCGGTCCCACACCTCGGTGAGGACCTCCCGGGCCCAGGCCGGCGTCGTGGCCTTCCCGGTCAGGTCCACGGCGTAGTCCCGTATCAGCGTCATGGCCTCGGGTGTGCCGATGTGCGCGGCGGCGACGATGCAGGCGTCCGCCCAGGCCGGGTCGTGGGTGTGCCCGGCGAGCCAGCCCAGTACGTGGTCCCCGTTGCGGGAGCGCACGAGCTTGGCGGCCTCGTCGCGGTCGCGGGGCGGGAAGATCTCGGCGAGATGCGCCCGGACGGGTTCGACGATCTCCAGCTCGACCTTGGCCGTGCTCACGCACTCGGCGATGAGCAGTTGCAGCTCCCGGCGCTGGTCGGGTGAGCTGTCGGCCTCCGCCATCAGGCTCCGCACGAGGGCGCTGGCGTCGCGCCGGTTGCACTTGGCCGCGGCGAACGCCGCGATCCGCCACCAGATCGGATCGCCGTTGCGCAGCTGCGGCACGATGCTCTGCGCCTCGCCGCGGTCGGCGTAGTCGCAGGCGGCCAGATACTCCTGGAAGGTGCGGTGGGCGAACTGCACCTCATTGCCGCCGACATGCTGGAGGACGGCGCTGCGCTGGGCGACGTAGCGCAGCGCGTGGTCGACCGTGGTGCGCGAGCCGACGAAGCCGCTGATCAGGTCGGTGAGCAGCTCGTGGACCGTCACATCGCCCCGGTCGTGCTCCCGCAGCTCGTCCCAGGCGTGCGCGGACGGCGGGGTGAAGGCGGTGAGCGGGCGCAGCCGGATGGTGGTGAGCGCGTTGTCGGCCATGTACCGCGCGATGGCCTGGAGGAAGGCCCGCTTGTCGGACAGGTCGATCTGGTCGGCCATCGGCACCTGCCGCTGGATCTCCCGCGCGTTCGTCAGGGCGTTGATCACCTGCTCGTACAGGTGCGCGCGGCTTCTGGGCTCGACGGTCTCGTTGATGGCGTAGAAGGCGCACAGCATCGCGCACAGCAGGGGTGTCTCGGCGAGGTCCCGCACCAGCGGGCGGCTGGCGATGTGCTCCAGCAGCCGGTTCCTGCGCTGGGTGTACACCTTCTTGCGGTTGCCGGGGACCGACGACAGCAGCGGCAGATACCAGCGGTGGACGAAGCTCTGGATCGCCGGCAGCCCCATGGCGTCCAGTTCCAGGTGGTCGAAGTCGTGCCGGTCGAACCAGGAGGTGTCCAGGCCCTCGGGGCGCGAGGTGACGATGAACCGGGCGGCCGGATACTGCGTGATCAGCGACTTGATCCACTGGTACACATCGTGCCGGTGCCGGTGCGGAAGCGGCGGCAGCTCGTCGAAGCCGTCCAGGATCACCAGGGCCCTGCCCTGGTCGAGCCGCTCGTGCAGCCAGTCGGCCGGCAGCTTCCCGAGCCGCCGGGTGGCGACCCGGGCCAGGTCGGCGACGTCGAGGCGGCGCGGTTTGCCGTCGCTGAAGATGTACCGCAGCTGGATGACGAAGGGCAGCAGGTCCTGCCAGCGCCGCAGTGCCTCGGGGAAGCTGCTGCGGGCGGCGCCGAGCGCCAGCCACTGGGTCACGGTCGTCTTGCCGGAACCGGCGGCGCCGGTGAGCAGTACGCGGTACGGGCGCGGGTGCTCCGCGGGCTGCGCCGGGCGGGCGGCCAGCCGGCGGCCGTGGCGGTCCCGCCGTACACGGCAGGCGTCGGCGATCATGGTGTCCACGTTGGCGCGCGACGTGCCGTCCGTGTGGCGGGCGTCGCGGGTCGAGGACTGCAGGGTGATGTAGCCGACGTCGACCGGCTGGCGGCGCAGGATCTCCGGTATGTCGATGCCGAACAGCTCCATCGTGTCGTACGCCTCGATGACGGCTGTCGCGTACTGGCTCTCGAAGGTGCTGACCTCGTCGCTGACGTCCTTGTGGGCGGTGGGGATCCGTACCGCCTCCACCCCTTCGGTCAGGCCGCGTTCGACCGCCTGGACGAGCATGCCGGGCGGCACCTGGCCCACCTCGCCCACCACCGTGGTCAGATGGCTGACCAGCGACCTGACGTACTGGGCGGCGTGCCGCATGAGGACGCGTCCGTAGCGGTGGACTTCCTGGTCCGCGCCCGCCTCGCCCCAGGACTTGACCGCCTCCCGCCGCAGCAGGAGGTCGACGCTCTCGCCGCGGGGGCCGAGCGCGGCCATCCCGCCCCGCGTCAGGCGCAGGCCTGCCAGGGCGCTGATGATCCCCGCGATCACCCGGTCCTTCTGCTCGGCGGTGACCGGCTCGCGCCGGTTGCTGTCGAACGCCTCCAATGCGGCGCCGAGTTGGTCCTTGGCCGCCTCGACGGCGCGGGCCAGGGCGCGCTGGTCGCGCAGGCCGGTGTCCTTGCGGATCAGTGCGGCGGCGACCGCCTGCGGGCTGTTCAGCACCTGGTCCTCCGGGCGGTCCAGCGCCACCCGGAACGACGCCCCCACCAGGGCCACTGCCAGAGAGTCGAATCCGTCTGCGGACATCCGCGTGCACCTCCGCGCATTCGGACCGGCATGTCCGGTCCACCCCCGATGCGGTTGTCTGTTCCCTACCCGCTGTGGGCGTACGCCTACCGTGCCGTCGGGCCCGGGCGGCGTCCTAGACCATCGCGAGGTATTCGCGGGCCGCGTCACCGACCGCCTGGAGCAGGCCGACCTGTACGGAGAAGGGGTCCCACACCCCGGCCGTACCCGTCTCCTGGAACGAGCCGGAGACGGCGTCGTAGGTGGACCCGGGCCAGACGGCGGCGAGGCGGTCGGCGATCGTGGCCGGATCCGCCTCGCCCGCGTTCGCCGCGACGGTCAGCAGCGGAACGGTCAGCGCCTTGCCCAGGGCGGCGGCGAGCGTGCGGACATGGGGAGGCGCGCCGCGGAAACCCGCGTCGAGGTGCCGGCCCACCTGCGCGAGGGCCGCCGCCGCGCCCGGGAGCATGCCGCCGTCGACGGCGGCCCGGCAGACCAGGACAGCGGTCTGGACGAGGGCTGCGCGTTCGCGCAGCGCGCTCTCGTTCGCCGCGCCGACCCACACCACGGCGAGCCCGCCGGCGAACCGGGCCAGACGCTCGCGCTGCCGTGTGCGCTCCGCTTCCGAGGGGGCGTTCTCGATCAGGGCGCGGATGACGTCGATGCGGCTCGTCATGGCGGCGAGGTGGCCCGTGCCGTCGGTGAGCGCCAGCGAGGACGGCGCGGCCACCGCCCTGCGCGCGGTGCCGAGGGACTCCAGGTCGGCGGAGCGCAGCGCCGCCTCGTCCGCGAGGACCGCGGCGCCGGTCCAGGCCGCCACGTCCCGGAGGGTCTCCGTGCCGGCGGCGGCGACCACCGCCTGGACCCCGCTGCCGGTCCCGGACGGCAGTACATCGTGCACGCTGCCGTGGGCGAGCACGAGGAGCGGGCGGCCCGAGGCGTCCACGACGTCGAGAAGAGGCTTCAGCGCCGTCGGCGACGGCAGGCGGAAGTCGCACAGCGCGAGATAGGGCCGCTCCAGGACGATGCCGCCGGCCGGCTCTCCCGTCCGCGAGGGCGGCAGCAGGCGCGGGCAGTCCAGCCGCAGGTCCTCCTCGACCCTGAGGCTGAGACCGGGGATGGTGCCCGCTTCGACTTTCACGACGCCTTCGCGGCCGACCTTGTCCAGGGCCTGGGAGACGATGCCGCCGACCTGCGGATCACCGGTGACGGTGGTGCCGATCTGCCGGAGGTCCAGCGCGGACTGCACCTCCCGTGCCAGCGGCAGCAGGCCGGAACCCGCGGCCCCGGTCACCGTTTCGATGCCCCTGGCCAGCAGCGCCGGGTGCGTCCCCGCGGCCAGCGCGGGCCGCAGCGACCGCAGCAGGCTCTCCAGGACGAGGACCGCGCCGGCCGCTCCGTCGCAGGACTGCGCGCGCATCCGTGTCACCAGATCCCGCGCCAGGTCCAGGCCGAGCCCGGCCCAGGCCGTCGCGGGGGTGAGCGCGCGGACCGCGGCGGCGGAGTCGGCAGTACGCAACAGGGTGCCGTCGGCGGTCTGGATCACCGCGAAGCGCCGCACCGGACCCACCGTGCCGCGGATCGCGTCGGCCGCGGCCGAGACACCGGCGTGGATCTCGTACGCCCGCCGGTCGCGCGGCGGCATCGGCGGTACGGACACGTGCGGTGCGGGCGCGGCGACCGGCCGCGTCCCGGCCGCCGCGCTCCGGGCGACGACCATCGAGGCCTCGCTCCCCAGCACCCAGCGCCGGGGGGTCTGCCTGGCTCCCCTGGCGGCCATGGCGTCACTGGCGTAGTGGAACAGGTCGTCGACGCAGACCCGGCCGTCCGCGTCCCGGTCGGCCTTCCCGGTGCGCAGGCCCTCCACGACCACGGAGGTGAACACCGACATCGTCGCGGCGTTCCCGCCGCGGTCGGTGAGCCGGTCTCCTTCCCACGCGAGCTGGAGCTCGTTGGTGGACGTGATGACGGCGGTGCCGGTTCTCCCGAGGTGCTCGGCGATGCCGGCCGACGGAAGCCCCTTCGCGCGCGGGTCGAAAGCCCCGCTGTAGCAGCAGTCGAGCAGCAGCAGCTTGTTGCGCGCCCGGCAGTTGTTCAGCCGGCCGTTGAGGAAGGCCGCGGAGACCGCGGTGGATTCGAGCAGGTCCCGGTCGAACTCCGTGTCGGCGGCGGCCAGATACAGCCGCCCGTCGTCGTCCTTGACGCCGTGGCAGGAGAAGTAGAGCAGCAGTTCGTCGGTGGTCCCGCGGCGGGCGAGGAAGGTGTCGATCCTGCGCCGGACCACATGGGCGGGCTGATCGACGACGTGGTGGACGGTGAATCCGCCGATGTCCTGGTCCGCGAGGACGTCGCCGAGCGCGCTGCCGTCGTGGCCGGGGGCGTACAGCCGGTTCCAGCGCGGGTCGTCGTAGACCGAGGTGGTGACGACCAGCGCCTCACGCTCCGCCATCGCCACCCGGCTCCGGGACATCCGCCGCGTCCGTCGCCGCCACGACATGCGCCACCGGCGCGTGCCCGACGACATCGACGTCCCCGAGGACCATGGCCCACCTCCCCGGAGCGAATCGTACCGAACACCGACCTTTCGGGGGTCCGCACGGCGCGGTCCGCCGACCCGGCGGTTCCGCGCCCCCGCGGTGACCGTGTCACGAGGACAACCGTGTCCCGGACCCCACGTTCCGGGGAACACCGGCGCACGGAGGGGGAACCGTATGCCCACCGGCCGGGGGAACGGCCGGACGAAGTCCGCCCCGGCGATCCTCTTCCCGTCCGCCCGCCGGGGCGCGATCGGTCAGTGCCAGGTGGATTCGTGGGCGCCGTGGGTCGGGAGGTAGGCGCCGGGGGTGAAGTGGTGGTCGTAGAAGTCGGTGTCGAGGTGCTGGGCCTGGAGGTAGTTGAGGATCTGCACGGTCGGCACCGTTCCGGGGATCTTGCCGAAGGTCTCGTCGATGTAGCGCACCTGGCCGGTCAGCAGGCGCAGGAAGCGCGCGTCGTAGGGCGCCGCCGAGGCGCGTACCCGGGGTGTGTCGCGCCAGGGCCCGGGAGTGGCGGCATTCAGCGGGCCGCCGGCGCCGGACCTGCGCTCGGCGAAGCGCTCCACCGCCTCGGCCGCGTCCCTGACATGGGGGCGTGCCAGGGTCTCGAAGACCCCGGGCAGCCCGGTCGGGTTGGGCAGCGCCCACCGGTCGTCGTGCTCGACGTGGAAGCCCAGCCCGGGCACCGCGGGGTCGCCGGACGCGCCGAGCACCGAGAGCCGGTCGATCCCGTCGAAGGTCCAGCCGCCCAGACCGAGGGCGCCCAGCAGCAGGTGGCCGTTGTAGACGCTGGTGATCAGCTCCGCGCTGGCCTCGGCCAGGGTGTACTGCTCCACGAACGACAGCGGGAACGGGTCGCCCGCGTGGCGCAGCGAGGAGTCGTCACCGCCGGGAATCGGCCGCTGGTTGACGTCGTCGTAGACGCCGTAGCCGTTCTGGAGGAAGAACGCGAGGTTGGCGATCAGGTGCTGGGCGAGATCCGCGACCGGGATGACCAGCAGCGAGCCCGGATGGTTGGCGATCCAGGTGTTGTGCCCCTCCAGATAGGGCTCCTCGCGCGGCAGCCAGACGCGCTGGGGCGAGAGCTTGCGGTAGCGGGCCACGGTGGCGCCCAGCCACGCGTCCACGTCGATGCCGTCGCCGTCGTCCGCCACCTCGCCGCCGGGCGCCGCGTCGCGGCTGGAGAGGAAGTAGGTGCCGGAATCGTCGGTGAAGAAGAACTCGGTCGTGTGGAATCCGGCGGCCGACGGGAAGGTCCTGCCGCCGGCCGTGCCCGGGTAGTTGGGCAGGGCGGGTGCGTAGCCGGGGTGGTGGGAGATGCCGAAGTTCCATCCCGTCACCCCCGTGACCATGGCCAGGACGAGGGCGCGCTCCACCTCGCTCAGCGGCTGCACCGGTTTGGCGCTGGTGAAGGCGAGTTCGCCCGCGGGGATGCTGCCGCCGACCGGAAAGCGGCGCGAGCGGCGGCCGTTGACCGCCGCGATCAGGGGGAAGCGCAGCAGGGCGCCGATCGCGGCGCGCTCCTGCTCGGAGACGTGCAGAGTGGGTGACGGTTTACCGGACATGACGCGATCTCCCTGCGATCTGCCGTGTGAATGGGTCAGGGCTGTCGGCCGCCCGAGCCGTCATACCGCCTGCTCGGGCAGCGCGTGCACCGGCTCGCGGTGCAGCGCCCGCCAGGTCACCGTGCCGGTCACCCGGCCGCGGTCGAGCACCAGCGCGAGGGCGCCCTCGGTCCCGTCCCAGGCTGTGACGGCGGGATCGGTGAGCGCGAGGCCGATGCCCAGCCGCGGTCCGACGGGCCGGACCGTCTCGGCGACCGCCGCCGCGCCGCGCAGCCGGGCCGGCGTGGTCCAGCCGACGATGTCGGAGGGGTGCGGGGCGAGGACGCGCCCGGCGCGCGGATGCGCCACCAGGACGGCGTCGTCGTCCGCGACACCGTCGGCCGCCAGCCGCCGTACGGCCTCGGCGACGCTCTCGTCCCGCTCGACCAGCGGCGTCGCGGTCGCGTAGTCGCCTACGGCCGGTCCCTCGGCCCGCGCCGGGCTCCCCGGCGCGGTGAAGCCGCCGGCCGCGAGCCAGCTGTCGTTGTAGTACGTCGAGAGGTACGTCCGGCCCGAGTCGGGCAGCAGGACGACGACGGTGTCGTCCGCGGTGAGTCGCCCGGCGATCTGGAACGCCGCCGCCAGCGCGACTCCCGACGAGCCACCCGCGAGGATGCCCTCGGTGCGGGCCAGGCCCCGGATGGCGTCGATCGCGCGCTGGTCCTCGACCGGGACGTAGTCGTCGATGACGTCGAGGTCGAGCGCCCGCGGCCACTCGTCGAGCGTGGTCTCGGGGTGGACGAAGTGGCCCGCGCCCTCGATGTACTTCTGGCTGCCGTCGCCGCCGGAGTATTTCGAGGTGATGGGGTCCGCGCCGATCACCCGGACCCGGCCGCCGCTGACCTCCTTCAGATAGCGGCCGGTTCCCGAGATCGTTCCGCCGGTGCCGACCGTGGCGACGAAGTGGGTGACCGCGCCGTCGGTGTCGTCCCAGATCTCGGGGCCGGTACTCGCGTAGTGGGCCGCCGGGTTGGCCGGGTTGTCGTACTGCTGCGCGAGCCAGGCGCCCGGCGTCTCGGCGGCGTACCGCTCGCCCTGCGACGGCAGGCTGTCGGGGTGGGCCCGGGGCACGAAGGCGTCGACCAGGCGCAGTTCGGCGCCGTAGGCCGCGAGCTGGTCCCGCTTCTCCTGGGCGATCACGGAGCTGGTGAAGATCACCGCCCGGTAGCCGAGGTGGGCTGCCGCGATCGCCAGCCCGATGCCGGTGTTCCCGCTGGTCACCTCGACCACGGTGCCGCCCGGGCGCAGCGAGCCGTCCGCCTCGGCCCTGCGCAGCATCGCGAGGGCCGCCCGGTCCTTCACGCTGCCGCCCGGATTCTGCCACTCCGGCTTGACGTAGATGCGCGGGAGCAGGCCCTCGGCGACCCGGGTCAGGCGGATCAGCGGGGTTCCGCCGATGGACTCGAGGACGGATTCGTATCTGGCCACGGGATCTCCTCATGTGGTCGGGCCGGCGGCGCGGGGCAGCTCAGAGGACCCGGTAGTGGAAGGCGTCGGTGTACTGCTCGGTCGCGCCGGCGACGAGCGTGAGTGTTCCGGTCCAGGTGCCCGCGCCGGGGACGTTGACCGAGGAGCTGACGAACGTGAACGCGGTGGCCCTTCCGGCCCGGATCGGGCCGGGCAGCCGGTAGGGGAAGCTGACCGGCAGGGCCCGGACCGTACCGGCGGCACGGCCGAGGTCGAGCTGGACCGACCGCGTGGGCGCGGTGGCGTCGGTGGCGCCCTCGGCGGTGATACGGAAGCTCTGCGGGCCGCGCCGGGTCGGCGCGACCTCGATCGTGACGGCATACGGGCCGATCGTCGCATGGACGACACGGGTGGGGTCGTAGGCGGTGGCGGCCGGCGCGGCCGAGGACAGCACCCCCGCGACGACGACGATCGCCGCGCCGATCCCCGCCTCGGCCCTGACGCGGGTACGCAGCCGGGCCGTCTCCCCGGGCGCGACAAGGCCGTCCGCACCGTATTCACCCCGCCGTGCGAGCTGGCGGCCGATCCAGCGGTTGCCCCGCAACGCCAGCAGCAGCGCCGCCGCGACGAGTACGAGCTTGACGATGAGGATGCCGCCGTAGGTGGTGCTGACCAGGGCGGCGGGACAGCGCACCTGGACGACCCCCTGGATCACACCGGCGAGCGCGAGCAGCCCGACGCTGGTGGCGGCGTAGCGCGACCAGAGCGGGAGCCGCGCGAGCCGTCGCAGCGACAGGCGGCGGCGCAGCACGAGCCAGCCGAGGACGGCCAGCCCGCCGAGCCAGGCCACCACGGCCGAGACGTGGAGCAGCGTGGTGCCGAAATACCACCAGGCGCCGCTGCCGCCATGGCCGTTGTGGACGACGCTGCCGAGCACCGCGAGGGCGAGTGCCCCCTCGACGGCCCACCACGCGCCCGGCACCCGCCGGCCGCCCAGGGCGGCCCGCGGCGGCGGGAGTACGGCGAGGGCCGCCGCGAGCAGGCCGACGCGGACGAACACCGCTTCGGCGTAGGCCGACCCGGCGAAAGTGCCGAGGCCGGCCCATGTGGCGCCGCCCGGGACGGCGGAGGCGTCCCACAGGTACTGCGCCACCACTTGCAGGAGCGAGGCGAGGACCGAGAGCCCGGCGCCGGTCCGGGCGGCGCGCCACAGGACGCGGCGCTCGTCCGGGTCGGCGCCGAGCACCAGCCCGGCGGGCAGCAGGCCGAAGGCGGCGACAAGACCGAGATAGAGCAGGCCCTTGGCGGCGCCGACGACCAACTCCAGCTCCGCGCTGGGCTGTTCGGACGGCGGCGCGGTGACCGCGACCGCGGGGACGCCGTATCCGAACTGGATCGACCCGCCCACCGGGTGGGTGTCGGCGGAGACGACGGACCAGCTGGCGATGTAGGAGCCCTTGGCGATCCCCGGGCGTATCCCGATGACCAGGGTGCGCCGGCCGCCGGTGAGGCGTACGGAACCGGTGTCCACCGCCCTGCCCGCCGCGTCGAGGACGCTCGCGGACCCCTTGGCCGAGGCCAGCGTGACCGGCTCGTCGAAGCTGACCTCGATCCGGGCCGGCGCCGTCCCCACCTGCGTGCCGTTCGACGGGGTCGTCGCGACCACGTAGGCGTGCGCCGAGGCGGGCGGGGCCGTGAGGGCCAGCCCGGCCAGTATGCCGAGCAGGGCGAGGAGCGTGAGCGCGCATCGCCGGCCCCACCGGCGGGTCACGAGGGGGTGCGGGTCAGGCCCGCACCGCTGTCCACCGGCGGCTGGACCGCGGGGCGCCGCGCGCGGGTCAGTGCCGCGCCGCCCACGGCGCCCGCCGCCAGCGCCAGGACGATGCCCGCGGCGCCCAGGCCGATGCCCCAGCCGTCCCCGGAGCCCTCCTCGGAGGCGGCCTTGGCGCCGCCCGCCGCCCCGGCCGGCGTGATGGCCACGCTCGGCGCCGGATGCTCGGGTTCGGCCGAACCCTGCGCCTGCTGGACCCAGTTCACCTGCGTGCCGTCCGAATAGCGCTGGACGGCCGGCAGGTAGAGCGTGCCGGTGGCCGGCAGCGGGCCGACCGCAAGCGAGAACTCGCCGAACTGGCCCGGTGCCAGCCCGCCGGCGGTGGCCGTCCAGGTGACCTGCGTGACGGCCGAGGTGATGGTGTTGCCGTCGTCGTCCTTCGACGGCGTGGCGAGCGTGGTCCGGGTGAGGTCGACGGTCCAGCCGGGGACGGGCGCGCTGAGGACGGACGTGAGCGGAGTGGCGGTCGGCAGCCGTACGGTCAGCCCGACCGTGTGCGCCGTCGCCGATTCGTCGGGCACCGTGAAGGTCAGCACGGCGCTGCCGCCGCCCTCGGTGCTGGACGACGTCACGGTGACGTGCGCGCTTGCCGGTGCCGCCAGGCCGAGCAGCAGGGCTGCGGCGGCGGACACGGTCATGACGAGGGTCTTCGCGTGGTGGGACATGGTGCCTGATTCCGTTGGGGTGGTCAGTGGGTTTCCTGGAGTTCGTCCGGTGGCGTCGTGGCCTCTTCGTCCAGCAGCGCGAGGATCCGCGTCCGCAGGCCGACGAACTCCGGAGCGGACTGGTCGCGGGGGCGGTCGAGCCCGACCTCGACGACCTCGCGGATGCGGGCCGGACGGGGGGACAGCACGACCAGGCGGTCGGCCAGGACGAGCGCCTCGCTGACGTCGTGGGTGATGAGCACCGCCGTGAAGCCCCGCTCCTGCCACAACCGCAGCAGCTCGCCTTGCAGGACACGGCGGGTCAGGGCGTCGAGCTTGCCGAGCGGTTCGTCGAGGAGCAGGACGGACGGGTCGTTGACCAGCGCCCGGGCCAGCGCGGCCCGTTGCGCCATGCCGCCGGAGAGCTGGGCGGGCCAGGCGTCGGCGAAGTCGGTCAGACCGACCAGCGCCAGGGCGTCGTCGATCCGGGCCTTCGCCCCGGCGTGGGCCCGCCGTGCCTGCGGGCCGATCGCGACATTGCCGCGGACCGTGCGCCACGGCAGCAGCGTCGGGTCCTGGAAGACGAGCGCGCGGCTCGGGTCCGGGGCCGTCACGGGCCCGCCGTCGACCCGCACCGAGCCGAACAGCGGTCTGTCGAGCCCCGCGAGCAGCCGGATCAGCGTCGACTTGCCCGAACCGCTCGGGCCGACGAGCGCGATGAATTCACCGGGCTCGACCGACAGGGAGACGTCGTCGAGGACGGGAAGGTCGTCGTTGCCGTGCCGGAACGCCTGGGTGACGTTGCGTATGTCGATCGCGGCACCCGCGTGGGTCACCATCGGGTCAGCTCCTTCTCCCAGCGCAGCACCCAGCTGCGCAGGCGGAACAACAGGGTCAGCAGGACACCGCAGACGACCACCAGGACGACGATGCCCGCGTACAGGCCGGGGAAGTCGCCCCAGCTCTTCTGCCAGTTCAGATACCAGCCGAGTCCGGAGTTCACCCCGAAGTTCTCGGCCACCGTGAGGCTCACGAAGGACGAGCCGAGTGCCATGAAGGCGCCGGTGAAGATGCTCGGCAGCGCCGCCGGCAGGCTCACCCGCAGCATCAGGAACCAGCTCTTCGCGCCCAGCGTCTGGGTGACGTCGTAGTACGAGCGGGGAATGCTCACGATGCCGGCCCGGGTCAGCACCGTGATCGGGAACCACACGCTGACCGCGATCAGGAACACGGCGCCGCTGTAGGAGCTGGGGAAGAGGACGAAGATGACCGGCACCCAGGCGAGCGTCGGCACCGGCCCGAGGAACATCAGGATCGGGTGCACCCAGTAGTTGGCCTGCTGCCACCAGCCGATCACCACGCCGGTGACCAGACCGGCGAGCAGGCCGAGGACGAAGCCGAGCGCGAGCAGCTTGAGCGAATTGCCGAGGCTCTCGGCGAGGATCCGCTTGTCGCTCCACAAGTGGTCGAGGATCTCCTGGGGAGCGGCGAAGTAGGGGGTCGAGAGCGTCTGCGTCTTGGCGGTGGAGGTCTCCCAGAAGATCGCCCAGAGGGCCGAGCCGAACAGCCAGGCGGAACCGTGCGCGACGCGGGCCGCCGCGCGGGCGCCGAGGCGCCCGCGGACGCCGCTGAGCGCCCAGAGCACCGCGGCGGTCCCGGCGACGGCCACACCGACGGCCGTGGTGAAATCCGTGGTGCCGCGGACGGAGGCGGCGTCGCGCAGCGGCAGCCGCGGGCTGTCGTGCACGGCCTTGGTCACCACGCTGAAGGCGGTCCAGCCGAGGATGCCGGCGCTGATGAGGATCGGGTTGACCCGTACGGGATGGGTGACCTTCTCCAGGGCCGCGTGGATACGCGCCGCGCCCTGGACGGTCGTCGGGGTGGGAGCCGGTGCCTTGTCCGGCGCCTTGTCCGGATCCGGCGCGGCCGGATCCGCGGTGAGCGTGCTGAAGTCCATGGTCTTCCTCAGAAGTTGAGACCAAGGTTGACGAAGACCTTGTCGGCGAGCGCCTTGGCGTCGGTGGTGGCGGGGAGGAAACCGGTGTGGATGAACTTGGCGATGCCGGGCTCCAGTTGCTCCTGGAGGTTCTTGGGCGACGGGTCGAAGGTGAGCGTCTGGAGCACCGGCAGGATGTTCGCCGCCGTGTCCGGCACGTGGTGCTTGGCGGACTCGATCTCGGCCGTGGCCTGGAGGTTCGCCCCCGCCCAACGCGAGCCCCGCGCCCACGCGTTCACGAGCCTGGCGGCGGTGACCGGGTCCTGGCTGACGAAGGTCCCGTTCAGGGCGACCGCGCAGCAGGGATAGGCGGAGTTGCGGCTGATGCTGCGGTTGTCCGAGAGTTCCCTGGCCCAGCCCGCCTTGACCCCCTCGATGATCGGCAGGAAGCCGCCCGCGGTCGCGATGGCGTCGACCTTCCTGTCCTGGAGGGCCTTCGGCAGCAGGTCCTGCTCGATGACCACCCAGGTGACCTGCTTGGCCGCCGGGCTGGAGTTGATGCCGGCGTCGAGCAGGTCCAGGGAGAAGAAGTTGGTCGCCGAGCCCTGGAGGCTGCTCACCCCGATCTTCTTGCCCCGCAGCGAGGCCACGGTCGGCACCGAGCCGTCGTTGCGGGCGTAGAGGTCGAGGCAGCCGTGGTGCAGCCCGCCGGACAGCTTGACGGGCGTGCCGTTGTAGATCGGGCCGAGGAAGTTGAAGAAGATCCCGTTGGTCGCGATGTACTTGCCGGAGCCGACGGCCGCGGTGGCGTCCTCGTCGGTGCCGGTCTTCTTCAGGACGACGTTCAGCCCGGCGTCCCGGAAGAAGCCGTTCTCGTACGCGACGACCAGCGGGGCGTCGCACACGCCGCTGGGGGCGGTCACGGTCAGCTTCCTGTCGGCCCACGACTTGGTGACGGTCAGGCCGTCGGCTTTGCTGCTGTCCTTCTTGTCGCTCCTGATGAAGGCCCAGCTGCCCAGGCCCGCGGCTGCCGCGACACCCACGCCGACGGCGCCGAGGGTGAGCGCACGGCGCCGGGAGACGCCCTCGGCGGCGTCGAGGTCGACGTTCGCGTCGACGAGGCCGGGCTGCGAGGGGTCGGGCGTCGCACCGCCGGGCTGCGGCGTGTGCGGCGTCTGCGGGTTGTCATCACTCATGGTTCGGGCGTCCTGTTCCGCTTTTGGGCGTGTGGGATTGTGGGCAGGCCTCAGCCACTGGGGAATGCGTCGGTGAAATGCTCGCGCGACCGGTTTTCCGGTCGGCGAGAAATGTCCCGTAGCCAGGTGGACGCCATCGGCCACATGTGCGTTCGGGGTGCAAAGAATCGAGACGGCGAATTGCACGCGGAAGGCGTGCGGGGGCGTACGGGAGGTGTGCGGAATACGGCTGGGCACGCCTGGGCGCACTGTGACGCGCGGGGCACAGGATTCCGGAATGGGCGACGGAGCGATATGCCGGGCCGACGCCGAGGTCACGCGCCGGCTGTCTCCCGCACGTGCCGCACCTGCCGCACCTGCCGAGCGTGCTGCACGTACCGAGCGTGCCGCACGTACCGCGCCTGCCGCGCCGAAGCCGAAGCCGCTGTCAGGCCCGGTCCGGCGACGGCAGGCCCCTCACCAGGGGGGACGGCACGTCGTCAGCAGCTGGTGGGCAGTCCCGGACAGAGTGCGGCGGCGACGCGCTGCAGGTCGATATGGCGACGGCTGCTGCTGCGGAAGGCCTGCAAGGCGCTGCCACGTCCGGGCCGCGACGTCCGCCGCTCACCCATCGCCGCACCTCCACTTGGCGGCGAGCGTCTGCTCGCCGGTCTCGCGCTTGCCGGGCCCCTGCGGCACGGCCGGGTGTTCACCTGGAGCACCCCGCCGCGGAGGAGGGTTGCCGGTCAGCAGGCCAGGGCCGAACGCTGACACTCATCACCTGTCGGCAGGAACATAACCCCTGAACAGTCGGCGAGGCAAGGGTTCGCGGACTAATTGCCCACGCCATTGCCCCGGTCATTGCCTATGCCATCGCTCCGGCGAACGGCGCGGGCCGGGAAGGCGTCATGGCCTGATCGCTTTTCCGGGGTGCGGAGCGGAAGGGCAATGGCTCCACCGCGCCCGTGTCCGCCAGGCCCAGCACCTCCTGGAGACCACCGGGCACTCCGTCGAGCGCATCGGCGCCCAGGTCGGCTTCGGCTCACCCACCGCCTTCCGCGACCGCTTCAAGCGCACCACCGGCGTCAGCCCCCCACACCTACCGCCGTACTTTCGGCTGACCCGCTCCCGGAGCCGGAAGGAGCGGGCCGCCGCCTGTGCGCGCGTCACCGCCGCAGGCCCCGCGCCGGGTCAGTACGGGTTGTTGCCCACGTACTTCTGGCTCACGGTGGTGTAGCCGGTGGAGGTGTAGGTGTCGCCGTAGAGGACGAACTCGACGTTGGAGAAGTTGGCGTACGTGTCCTCGCCGGTGACCGTGTTGGTGTCGCCGTAGCAGGGCGCGGTCGGCGTGACCGTCGAGGTGCCGGGCAGCGTGATGTACTCCAGGTCGGTCTGCTGCCAGGTCGAGCCGACCCAGCCGGCGTTCACCGCGACCTGGAGGTCCGGCGTGGTGTAGCCGGACTGGCGGCACACGGTCAGGGAGTAGCGGAACGAGTTGCCGCCGTCGTCCAACTGCACCCAGCCGTCGGCCCGGCCGAGCTGGGACGTGCTGCCGGTGGAGGAGCGGTAGGTGACCTGGATCGACAGGTTGTACGTCGTGCCCCAGGCCGCGTGCGCCTGTGTCGGTGCCACCAGGGCCGCGCCCGATACCGCGGCGGCCGTGGCCAGTAAGCCCGCGACACGCCGTCTGATGGGTGTCTTCATCGACGTACCTCCGAGTTCGTGGTCCGATGAGGGGTCCTGAGAGTAATGGGCACGTAGCAGTGCGTCCATCAGTCGCTGCGCATTGGCCGGAAAGCCGTGTCCGGGGTGACCGACGGGCTGTGGGGAACCCGCCCCGGAGCAGGGCCGACGGCGTGTGGTGAGAACACGTCAGCGGCGGAACACCCATGGACATTCCGCCGGAAAAGGTGTGATCCCGAATCCCGGCGGGCGTATCGTTTCGACCGGCCGGACGTCGCGGGGGCGCAAGGAGAACGAGTGGACCGAGGTGCTGGCGATGGCGGACGAGAGTGTGCGGTACCCGGGCGCGATCGTGCCGGCCGGGCATGTCGAGCCGGTGCCCCGGCGTATCCGGGGGACGGTCGGCGGGCGCGTCGTCTTCGACACCCGGCGCGCGTTGTACGTGTGGGAGTGGCCCCCCTACCCCCAGTTCAGCATCCCGGTCGGGGACCTGGCCGACGGCGTGCTCATCGACGAGGGCCACACCGACATGCGCGGCGCCGGACCCGCGCGGCGCCACAGCCTCAAGGTCGGATCCGATGTCCGTGAGGGCGCGGCATGGGTGTGGGAGGACGCCGCCCCGGAGCCGCTGCACGGCACCGTCCGGTTCGAGTGGGAGGCGCTGGACTCCTGGTACGAGGAGGACGAGCAGGTCTTCGTCCACCCGAGGAGCCCGTATTCGCGGGTGGACGCGCTGCGTTCGTCCAGCAGCGTCCGCGTGGAGGTGGACGGGACCGTCCTGGCGGACGCCCCGTACTGCGTCAAGGTGTTCGAGACCGGTCTGCCGACCCGCTACTACCTCGACCGCACGCATGTCGACTGGACCCGGCTGCGCCGCTCCGACACGGTGACCCGCTGCCCGTACAAGGGGACGACCAGCGGCTACTGGTCGTTCGACAGCGCCGCCGCCACCCACGAGGACATCGCCTGGGGGTACGACTTCCCGACGGCCGCCATCGACCGCGTCGCCGGCATGGTCGCGTTCTACAACGAGCACGTCGGCCTGTACGTCGACGGGACGCCGCTGCCGCGCCCCTCGCGCCCGGCCGCGTAGACGGCGGGCCTTTGCCGGCCCGGGGCAACCCGGCGGGCGCGTCGGGAGGTTGAAGGAGTAGCGGTTCACGGCTGTCACGGCCAGACCGCCCGTATCGGCACTGCACTGGAGTCCCGCCTTGACCTACCGTTCCCCCGCCACCAAGCGCCGCACCCTTGTCGCCGCGGCCGCCCTCGCGGCTGCGGCCGTCGCTCTGCCCGCCGCGGGCACGGCGAGCGCCGCCCCCGCGGCAGCCGCCCCGGCCCCTGACTACGCGGGACTGCGGCAGGCGCTGAACAGCGTGGTCGCCGCGGGCGCGCCCGGCGCCTACGCCCTCGTCAGCGACCGCGACGGCCACAGCGGCACGGTCGGCGTGGGCACCGGCGACCTCGCGACCGGGGCGCCGATCGACCCGAAGGGACAGTTCAGGATCGGCAGCATCACCAAGAACTTCACCGCCGTGCTCGCGCTGCAACTCGTCGCGCAGCACCGGGTCGAACTCGACGCCCCCGCCGCCGGCCAACTGCCCGCCGGTGTGCTGCCGGCCGGCTCCCCGATCACCGTGCGGGACCTGCTCAACCACACCAGCGGGCTGTACGACTACAGCAACGACCTGCCCGGCATCCTCGTGGGCGACACGGTGACCGGCTACCAGCAGTTCCGGTACAAGACGTACGCCCCGGGCGACCTGGTGGCGGGCGCGCTCTCCCACGGCCCGCAATTCACCCCGGGCAGCAAGTACCAGTATTCCAACACCAACTTCGTGGTGCTGGGCATGCTCGTCGAGCACATCACGGGCAAGCCCTTCGCGACGGTCCTCAACGAGCGGATCCTGCGCCCGCTCGGGATGCACGACACCCGTTTCGTCGTCCCCCGCACGGACATCGGCGGCCGGCACGCCATCGGCTACCTCACCCAGGACGACCGCTCCAAGCCGCTGTTCGACGCGACGGCGCAGACCGCGTCCTGGATCTGGAGCGCGGGTGCGGCCATCTCCAGCACCGCGGACCTCAACACGTACTGGCGGGCACTGACCGCGGGCGCGCTGCTGCCGGAGGAGCAACTCGCCGAGATGGAGGCCGTGGTCCCGGTGGACGCCACCGGCACGTCTTCCTACGGCCTCGGCATGCGCGCGTACACCCTGTCCTGCGGCACGCGGGTTTACGGCCACGACGGCATCCTGGAGGGCTACCAGAGCTACTCGTACACCACGAAGGACGGGTCCCGGCAGGTGACGATCGCGGCGAACGCCTCCAACAACGGCGATGTCTTCGCCGCCGAACGAACCGCCCTCGACCCGGTGTTCTGCGGCGCCCCGTCCTCCCCGGCCGCCAAGCGCCGGGCGGCGGCGGGCGCCGGCCGCGTCGCCGCGGAGGAGACCGTCGGCGTCTCCCCGGAGGCCCTCCGCAAGTAGCCCTGCTCAGACGGTCTTTCGGGGGTGTACGTCCCCCGGCGGCCCATGTCCGGGCGTGCCGCGCGGTGTTCGCCCCGTCGCGGTCGCCCGCGGGGAGCGCGGAGCCGGGTTGCATGCCGCCAAACGGGTTGCTTCGTGTGGGCCGTTGGAGGGGTTTCCCGGACGGGGAGGCCGGTGCGCGGCCGGCCCGGGTGGACGCTCGGGGAGCGGGACAGCCCCGTTCCGCGACCCACCGGTTGTCGTCCGGTGGGATCGACCAGGAAGGCAGTCATGCAACCGTTCTTCACGTCGAAGGTGATGACCACCGTCGCGCTGACCGCAGGGGCGGCCGCACTCAGCATGCTGGGATCCGCCCCGGCGGGCGCCAGCACCGCGAGCCCCGTGCCCGCGCCCGCGTCCGTGTCCTCCGTGCGGGCCGCCGCGTACGTCGAAGGCAGGGTCGTCTCGAACCTGCCCCTGACCATCCGCAGCGAGGCCACCACCAATTCCGCGGCCCTGGGCAGCTTCCCGCCGGGCACCATCATCCGCATCAAGTGCAAGGTCAACGGACAGGTCGTCGACGGCAACCCGCGCTGGTACAAGCTGTACGACCGTGCCGGGTGGGTGGCCGCCCGCTACGTCGTCAACCTGGGCGACGTGCCCTGGTGCTGACCCTCTGACCAGCGGATCACTCCTCGCCGGCCGCACGTGATCCGACGCGTCGGCCGGCGAGGCGGCAAGGAAGGGCCGGAGCCTGTCCTCACGGGGTGGGGGCGGGCTCCCGGCGTCCGGGCACCGGGCGGGTACGCGCCGGGCCGGCGGATCGCCCGCAAGTCCCTACGGGTCCCCGTCCGGCCGCCGACGGCGGGAGCGGGCGAAGCGATCGGCTGCGAGTGCGCGGGTGGGGGCGATACGGTCGGAACTCCGCTGTGGGGCCGAGGACTTGGGGGAGCCGACACATGATGGGTGCGGAGATCGCCGTCGGATATCTGTGCGCGTATCTGGTGCGCAAGGCACGACGGGCCGGTGACGCGGCGGACGCCGAAGTCGACCGGACGGTGGACGCCGGGATGGCGAGGGTCCACGATCTGGTGACCCGGGCGCTGGGGGAGGACCCGGCGCTGGACCAGGCGCGGTCCGAGGCGGCCTCGGAGCAGGCGGAGGTCTCGGAGGGCACCCGGCGGTGGGTGACGCACGCGCTGACCGGAGCCGCGCAGGGGGACGCGGCGCTGGCGCAGGCCCTGGCGGACGCCGTCAAGGAAGTGCAGGCCGCCACCGCCGCTTCCACCGGGCCGGGTTCGGTGACCGCCCAGGGCGAGGGCATCGCCGTCGGGGGCGACGTGAGTGTGAAGGCCGAGGCCGGAGGGGTCGCCGCGCTGCGGATGCGGGACGTCTCGCTGGGAAACCCTCAGGCGCCGGGCCCGCAGCACACCTGAGCGCGCCCGGCGACTCCTCCTCCGCCCACTCCGCCCTCGACGTCGGCGCGTGGGGCGCCCGACTGCTCGCCGGCGTCGGCGGTGTGGCGGTGCACACCGTGGCCGGCGGATTCCATCAGCACCACCACGGCGCACCCGCGTCCGGCGTCGCGGCCCTGCGACGCTGGCAGCCGGTCGCCGACTGCGATCCGCTCGCCCTCGGTGTGCACCGGGCCCGCCCGGGCGGGGCGGACGCGGGCGCCGACGCGCTCGCGAGCCCAACCCCGGCCAGCGGCAACGGTGTTGCCGGCCTGCTGCCGCCGTACGTTCCCCGGGACGTGGACGAGCAGGTGCGCCACGCGCTGCGAGCGGTGTCCGTCCGCGGCGGCATGGTGCTGCTCACCGGTGACTCGACCTCGGGCAAGAGCCGTACCGCCCTGGAGGCGGTACGCGCGGTGCTGCCCGGCCATCTGCTGCTCGCCCCGCCGCGCGGCGCCGACCTGCGGCCGCTCCACCCGGCGGAAGGCGGCCCGGGCTACGGCCGGCACGTGCTGTGGCTGGACGACCTGGAGGGCCATCTCGGGCCCGACGGGCTGGAGCCCGCGCTGCTCTCCGCGCTCACCGCGGCCCGGCTCGTGGTCGTGGCGACGCTCCGGGACGAGCGCTTCGACACGCTCCGGGCCACCGTGGAGCGGACGTCCGGCACGTCGGTACCTGACCACGTGCCCTCGGACGCGGGCATCCGGGTGCTGGACATGGTGCAGCCGATCGTCGTGCCCCGGGCATGGAGCGCGGCGGAGCTGGAACGGGTGACCGCGGTCCCCGACGAGCGCCTGGCGGAGGCACACCTGCGGCACGGGCCGCACGGGATCGCCGAATACCTGGCCGCCGGGCCCGAGTTGCTGGAGGAGTGGCTCAGGGCGGTGCGGCCCGCGCCGCGCGGCGGCCATCCGCGCGGCGCCGCCCTCGTCGCGGCCGCCGTGGACCTGGCCCGTATCGGCCTGACCGGTGACGTGCCCGAGCGGCTGCTGCGCGCGGTGCACCCGCACCACCTCGACGCCCTCGGCGGCGCGGTCCTGCGCCCCGAGCCGTACGAGGACGCGCTCGACTGGGCGGCGCGGGTCCGCTACGGCGTCGCCAGCCTGCTCATGCCCGGCAGCGAGGAAGGGACATGGCGGCCCTTCGACTACCTCGTGGACGCCGTGGCCCGCGTCGCTGACGCCCGCCCCGTACCGGACGCCGTCTGGCTCACCGCGCTGGAGAGCGGTGACGACAGGACCCGGCCGCTGATCGCGCTGGCCGCGTCGTGGGCGAGCAGATGGGCGATCGCCGAAACGGCGTGGCGCCCGCTGGCCGAGAGCGGCGACCACGACGCGATCGTCAACTTCACCTCCGCCGGATTCATGCAGCGTCTGGACCCCGAGGAGATCGAGCCGCTGCTGCGGCCCGTGGCCGAGGCGGGCCACCTCATCGCCCAGCTCAACCTCGGCGCGGTCCGCGACCTGCGGAACGACCCCGAGGAGGCCGGGCGCTGGTACGAGGCCGCCGCGACGGCGGGGCTGGCGCCCGCGGCAGCCAATCTCGCGATGCTGCTGCGCAGGAAAGGCGAGGACGAGCGGGCCGAGACCTGGCTCGTCAGGGCGGCAGAGGGCGGCCACGCCGGGGCGTTCCGGGCGCTGGGCTCCCTCGCGTACAAGCGCGGCGACCTGGTGGCGGCCGAGGAGTGGTGGCGCAAGGGCGCGGAGGCGGGCGACGACCAGGCGGCCTACGCGTACGGCAGCCTGGTCGGCCTGCGCGACGAGGCGGAGGGCGTACGGCTGCTGCGGCCCCTCGCCGAGGGCGGTCACGACCTGGCGGCCGCGCGGCTGGCCCATGTCGCCGAGCAGAACGACGACCTGCCGGCGGCCGAGCGGTGGTGGCGGGTCGCCGCGCAGGCCGGGCACGCGGACGCCGCGAACGAGCTCGGTGTGCTGCTGAGCCGGGGCGGCGACCGTACCGAGGGCGCCCGGTGGTACGCCCGCGCCGCCGAGGCCGGCCATGAGGTGGCCATGTTCAACCTGGCCGTATGGCTGGCCGATCAGGGGGACAGCGCGGAAGCCGCGGCCTGGTACCAGCGCGCCGGAGCGGCGGGCCACCTTCCCGCCCTGAACAACCTCGGCCTCATGCAGCGGGCCGAGGGGGACCCGGCGGCGGCCGAGGCGACGCTCCGGCGCGGCTCCGAGGGAGGCGACCTGGTCGCCCGGCGCAATCTGATCGACCTCCTGATCAGCACCGGCCGGCCGGCGGAGGCCAGGTCCCTGCTGCTCGCGATGCTGTCCGACGAGACGGCACTGGACACCTTCGTCTTCACCGAGGCGGTCCGGCGCAGCGGCCGTCCCCAGGTCGCCGCGGCGATCCTTCGCATGGCCGCTGACAGCGGCCGCGTCGACGCCGCCCTCAACCTCGCGAACCAGCTGTTCAGGAGCGGCGACCTCGGCGAGGCCGAACGCTGGTGGCGCGTGGCCGCGCCGCTGATCCCGAGCGCGGCGAACAACCTCGGCGTCCTGCTCGCGGAGCGCGGTGAGTACGGGGAAGCGGCACGCTGGTGGCGCACGGCCGAGGAGAGCGGCTATCCGGGTGCCACCCTCCGCCTCGCCGGACTGCTGCTGCTGGACGACCGTACGCAGGAGGCCGAGGCACGGCTGCGGCAGGTGGCCGAAGCCCTGCCGGAGGCCGCCTGCCTGCTGGGCCGGCTCCTGCTCGACAAGCCCGGCGGATCGGCCGAGGGCGAGCGCTGGCTGCTGCGGGCAGGGGAGGCGGGTGACGCCGACGCGGCCTACGAGTACGCGGTGCTGCTGGCCGGACGCGATCAGCCCGAGCAGGCGGAGGCGTGGTGCCGCAGCGCCGCGCAGGCGGGCAACCCCTCGGCCGCGCGCACGCTCGGCCAGATCCTGGCGAGCCGGGGGGAGCTGGCGGAGGCGGAGACCTGGCTGGCCACGGCGGTGGAAGCCGGCATCGCGAGCGCGGAGGAGACGCTGGCGCTCGTACGGCGCGAGCTCTCCGCCGAGGGCGGAGAGCCTGCCACGGCCCACTCGCTCACCGAAGGGCCGGCTGGCGGTTCCTAGCGCCGTCAGCCGCGGGCCGACCTGCCGCGCAGCAGGAACGTGGCCGCGAGGACGCCCGCGGCGGCCGGCAGGAGCGCCAGGACGCCCCACAGCGGCGGGAAGATCCGCGCGTCGTATTCGGTGGACACCAGCAGGAGTATCGCCAGGCTCGCGGAGACCGTGATCACGACCACGGCCAGGACCGCCGCCGAAAGGCGGTGCGAGCGCGCGACCCCCAGCACGAGCAGCCACAGCAGGAAGTCGACGACGGCGACGGCGTACACGAGGCCGTAGAGCACGCTCGCGGACGGCTCCTTGCCCGACGAGGCGTAGACGTCGTCGGCGTGCTCGATGAGGCTGCGCCCGCCGGCCTGGTCGACGATCGCCGCCACCGCGAGGACGACGGACAGGACGAGCGCCACCGCCACGGCGCCATGGGCCGGGCGCCGGCCGCGTGCCGTCACCACCAGGACCCCCCGTTTTCAGACAGTGACTTTCTCATGCGAGTGACTGTACGAAAGCTGTGCGCGATGGGTCAAGAGTGAAAGGACGTCACTCGCTGAGGAGTGTGACTGTCGGTAGCCTTGCCGGATGGCATCCGGTCTGCGGGAACGATGGCGCGTCAGGGCCAGGCGCGCCATCCAGGAGCGGGCACTCGATCTGTTCGACGAACGAGGCTTCGGCGCAGTGACGATCGAGGAGATCGCCGCCGCCGCCGAGGTGTCGCCGTCGTCGGTCTACCGCTACTTCGGCACCAAGGAAGGGCTCCTTGTCGCCGACGAGTTCGACAGCATGAGCCAGGAGGTGCTGGAGGAGATCCTGGACCTGGCCGACCCCGTCGGCAGCCTGCTGCGGATCGTGCTCAGGTACGAATCACCGCCGGAGCGGACCGCCGCGCCGGCGGGGGAGCAGCCGCCCGGGCCGCCCGGACCGCGGGCCGAACCGGGCCCCTGGCGGCGGGTGCGGTACTTCTTCCAGGAGCCGTCGGTGCGGACGGCCGCGTGCGCGGCGCTGGACCGGGCGAGCCAGCGGATAGCCCCGATGATGGCGGCCGGCCGCGCCGAGATGACCGCGACCCAGGCGCGCGTGGCGGCGAACGCGCTGGTGTTCGGCTACTTCGCCGCGCTGGAGCAGTGGTATCTCGACGGCGGCGAGCGCCCGATCGCCGACTACGTCGAGGACGGCATGGCACCGCTGCGCGCGATCTGGCCGTCCGGCGCCGCGCCCGGGGTCAGCCGAGCAGAGAGCTGATCTCCTGCTCGTACGGGGAGTCGCCGAGGGCCAGATGGGCGCGGAAGTCGGCCCGGGCGTCGGACGTGCGGCCGGCCGCGGCCAGGCAGCGGGCACGGTGGTAGAGGAGTTCCGACCGGTCCGCCTCTTCCGCGTGCAGGGCGCGGCTGTAGTCGGCGGCGGCCCGGTCCCACTGTTCGAGGGCCTCGTAGACGAAGCCGCGGTTGTAGAGCAGGTCCGGGTTGTCCTGGTCCTTCTCCAGCGCGCTGGACAGGTCGTCGAGCGCGCGGTCGAACTCCTGGTGCTGATACGCCGCTATCGCCCGGTTGACGCGTGCGGCGGTCAGGCCCGGGTCGAGGACCAGCGCGCGGTCGAACGCCTCGGTGGCCTCCTGCGTCTGGCCGAGTTCCAGCAGGGCCAGGCCGTGTGCGCAGTGCAGCCGGGGCTCCTCGGCCGTCAGCGCGACACCCGCTTCCGCCACGGCCGCGGCGCCCAGCGCGTCCCCGGTGTCCAGCAGCAGCGACGCGAGGCTGATCCGGCCCTCCAGGTGGTCGGGCTCCAGGTCCAGGACGTAGCCGAAGTCGGCGGCGGCCCGCGCGAGGTCGCCGTTCCCGGCGTGGGCGAGGCCGCGGTTGTGGAACAGCTCGGGGAAGGGCGGGCCGAGCCGCGCGGCGTGGTCGTAATCGCGCAGCGCCTCGGTGTAACGGCCCAGTCGGCTGAGCACGTTCCCCCGGTCGAAGCGGTACTCCGGGTACATCGGATCGACCTCGATGACGTGGTCGAGGTCGGCGATGGCCTCCTCCAGGCGGCCGACCGCGGCCAGCACCTGGGAGCGGTTGTGGTGCAGGACCGAGCGGTGCAGGCGGTGCTGGTCCGGCGTCAACGCGCTGTCCAGCTGGGCGATGCCGTCCTCGACCAGGCGCAGCGCGGACTCGGGGCGGCGGAGGTGGGATTCCACGAGCGCCTTGCCGTTGCTCATGAAGACGGTGTGGAAGGCCCGGGAGTCGGGGTCGGGGAGCAGCTTGGCTATCTCGACGGCGGTGTTCATGAAGGCCCGGGCCCGGGCGTGGTCGCGGTGGTCCGGGTCGTAGAGCCGTGTGTAGATGATGCCGAGCGCGTAGTACATCGACATGTGGGACCAGGGGCTGTTGGTCCGGGACAGGAGGTCCCAGTAGATGGCCTCCGTGTCGCCAGGGCGGTCGAGGGCGCCGAGGCACTGTGCAACCAGCAGCCGCAGGTAGTAGTAGCTTTTCGGATCGGCCTCCGGGTCGACCCGCTCGACCAGCGGTTCCACCAGGTGCAGGGCCGCGGCGTAGTAGGCGGCGCCGATGCAGTACGCGGCGGGCTCGCTCACCGCGACGATCACGTCGGCGATGGGCAGGGTGCCGTGGCTGCGGTGCCAGGGGACGGCGCCGAGGCGGGCCGACCAGGTCTCCGCGGCGAGCAGTTCCTCGACCCGCTCGTCGTGCAGGGGCGCCCGTACGGCCGGGTCGCAGTCGCGGAAGGCGGCGATCAGCGCGGGGTCGTCCGACGTACCGTCGGAGGCCAGGTACGCCCGCACGGCGTCGAGGGAGCCGGCGCGGTCCCCGGTCAGCGGCGGGCGGGCCACCGCGGGCGCGAGCAGCTGGTGCGCGTGGCGGGCCTTCGCCTCGGCCAGCTCGGTGGGCAGCTCCGCGTCCGCGGCGCCGATCACCAGGCGTACGCGCGACGGGTCGAGGCGGCGCAGGGCGATGGCCAGGAATTCGGCGTCGGTCGGGTCGGCCTCGTGGACCGTGTCGAAGGCGAGGGTCAGCGGGCGGTCCTGGCCGTCCGGCCCGGTGAGGGCACGCAGGAGGTCGACGATGCCGTGGCTCTGCCGGCGGGAGGTGTTCGCGGGGAACCAGCGGGTGCGCTCCTCGGTGGGGACGGCGACCGTCAGCGTCTCGGCGTTCTTGCCGATGAGGCCGACCAGTTCGGGAGCGACGGCCAGGATCTCCTTCCGGTGGCCTTCGAGGACGGCGGTGTCCAGGTCGCTCATCCGCGGCAGCAGCGCGCGGAGCGCGGCGCCTGCACCGGTGTAGGGCCCGCGCAGACGGCGGTGGCAGTCCACCGTCACATCGGGGCGCTGAGCCTGGGACAGGGCGGCGCGCGCCGCACGGGTGTCACCCGTCACCCACAGATGCCCGGATCCTTCGCTCACGGCATTCTCCTTAACGTTGAGGACCGAGCTGGTCGATTCGGGCTGCGGTACCCGCGGACCGTTTGCCGCCGCGGTGGTCGCGAAATGCCATGGCCGCCACCAGAGCGGGTTCGAGCAGCACGAATATCAGGGTGAGAACGGAATCCCACCAGTGCGGATCGGTCACGCTCCAGCGGGCGATGCCGACGGCGAACCGGTGGATCAGCGTCCCGAGAGCCGGCAGCGCGAAGGTGAGCATTCCCACCATCATCGCGGCACTGCAGACGAAGACCACGGGCGCGTAAACGCGCACGACCGCCCGTTCGTGCCCGGTGAGAACCGACTGGTCCGCCATCCGCTCGGGCCGCCGGACGAACTGCCAGTAGCGGTTGCGCAGATAGGCGCGCGACAGGGCGTGCAGGTCCGGGCAGCGCAGGAGTTGGGCCAGTACGTAATAGAGGTCCGTCTCCATGAAGACCAGGAATTGCCAGGCCATCCGCAGGACGGTGAGATAGAGCGCGGCCATTGCCGCGTGCCCGGCTGCCGCCGCGGCGCTGCCGTGTCCGTGGCACGCCCAGGCGACACCGAGGAGCGCGCTTCCGAAGAGCGCGTCGGCCAGAAGACCGGCGCAGAACGGCAGGATGCGTTTGGAGCGCGGAACTCCCATGAGGCCGGTCAGAGTTGTCTGGAACACCAGGAAGTACAGCCGCCGCCCTATGGTCACGCTGGCGGGGACGCCGAGCCGGCGCGCCGCCAGGACGTGAAAGGTCTCGTGCAGGGCGATACCGGCCAGTTGGGAGACGAGCACGATCAGCAGAAGGCCGAGGAGCGAGTCCCCGGCGGTGATCCGTGAAGGCCCGGGGCGCAGCCAGGGGTGCTGGACCATCGCATAGCCGCAGACGGCCATGACGAGGACGAAGAGCACTCCCGCGACCGGCGAGAAGAGCCGTCGGGCGAGCCGGCCGAAGCGCGTCACATTGCGCGGCGGCGCGACGGGCGCGGTCTCCCCGGTCTCGCGTACGAAGCCGAGGCCGCGCAGCGTCTCGACGAGATCGCCCATGTCGGGGGTCTCGCCGTACTCCTCGGCATACCAGGCGGCTGCCTCGTCCAGGGGCGCGCCGTCGAGCAGCCGCCGGACGATGTCGGCGGCATCCGCCGGAAAAACAGCGTAGGTCTCCGTGTCCGCCCGGCCGACGATGACCTCGTCGCCTTCGGTGATGAAGCTGAGCGGATGAAGTATGACGTGCGAGCTTTCCACGGAATTTTTCCCCTGGCGGTCGGCCGACTGTTCCGGACATCGTTTTCTGCCGCCGGAAGATCCGCCGTGGCGTGCACGGATGAACACCGTGCACGCCACGGCGGATTTACCCGCCCGTCATGTCGGTCACTGGGCCGGGCAGGACAGCGGCAGAGCGGATCCCTTGGCGATCAGACCGTAGGCGGAGGTGCCCGAGCTGGTCAGCCGGATAGGTCCTGTGGAACGTACCTGGAATTTCTTCATGGATATTCACCTCACTTTTCAGGAAAAGTACCCTGCGCTGAACGGTGGGTGCAGACCCAGGGCCTGGAGAAATAGTCTGCTGGGCGGCGCGGATATATTTCAAGAGTATTTCTCCCTCTGGCCGAAAGCTCACATCAGCCCACCAAGGCGTATCGGCCAGATGTCGGATCCGCTCGGGCCGGGAACGGCGAGTCGTCTACCACGTCCGCGAGGCCCTGGCGAGGGCGCCGAGAAACGGAGCATATGTGCTCCGAATGTGCGGGTGATGTGCGGGTGCGTCTTCCGTCCGCGGCGGTTTGACGTGCGCACTCGGAGCGGTGGGCGACAAAGCGGAGATCTTCGCCCTGTGGTCCTGCGCCCGCCGGCTCCTCGGGGGATCGGAAAAGGCGCACCGCCGAAAACGCACCATGTGTCCTACGTCACACGACGAAAAGAGTTTGCCCGCTTCTCCGGGCGACTGCTGTGTAAAATAATGACGATCGTTTTTCGGTCCCGTTGTGCAAAACTTCTTTCAAACGGCCCCGCCCCGGAAGGGGCGGTGTTCCTTCTTCGGGCGGGGGAAGCTCCTGGTACGGGTTTTCCGATCAGGAGGGCGTCCGGGGCCGGAGGCCGGAATACTGCTCCCGGCGGCGACGCGCGGGGTGGCCGATCTTTCGCGCATGGCTGGAAGAGTCCCGCACGCGCGGTTGCCCGTCACCGCGGAATGGATGCGGAGGGCGCCGTTCCGGCCATGATTGTCCGGCCGCGGACGGCGGCCGGAGGGTGGCGGGCGGTCAGAAACCGCCACGGGGGTCCCGGGGCGCGGGTCACGGCCGTCGGAGGTGCGGGTCACGGCCGGTCGGGGGCGTGCTGCCGACTCTCCTGCCTTTCGAACGACGCGAACAGCGAGGCCGTCCGCTCGGCCCGCTCGGCCCGCTCCTCGGCCAGGCGGACGAAGCGGGCGACCACCGCCTGCTCGTACTCGCTCAGCAGCGGCCCGGTCTGGTCCAGCGCCGCCCGGAGCGCCCCGACCTGCTGCACGGTCCGCCTGGCCTCCACCTTCTCCCGGCTGGGGACGCTGAGGTAACCGGCGTGGATCAGGCGGCGCAGGCCGGCCCTGGTCTCCTCCGGCGGCAGGTCCAACTCCCAGATGAGCCGGTCGACATCGCCGTCGTCGCCGTAGACGCTCTGCAGCCACATGCAGCGCACGTAGAGGCCGAGGTCGGCGAGCGACAGGCGTGAGTCGGTGATGTGGGCGTGGCGCACCACCAGGGCGTCCAGTTCGCGGGTGTTCGCGGTGATGGTGTCGATGGTGTCGGTCTGTCGGAGCGTGTCCATGCACGCATCCTCGCCGACCGCGGCGGCAGAACGCCGCATATATCCTCCGGAACACCAATTACCCCCCAATAGCCTAGTGTTGGCAGCCATTAAGCCCACAATGCGACGCCGTGGCCCTCGGCCGTACGGGTGCGGTAACCACCCTTGCCGTGCGGGGGATTGACATGGCCTCGGCATTGGCGT
Organism: Streptomyces sp. NBC_01477; assembly: GCF_036227245.1. Lineage (GTDB taxonomy): Bacteria > Actinomycetota > Actinomycetes > Streptomycetales > Streptomycetaceae > Actinacidiphila. The sequence goes on along the minus strand of NZ_CP109445.1, from coordinate 1,039,267 downwards.
TTGACTCGTCGCTCGTGCAGGTCTGGCAACGTTGTCAACGCATCGCCGCCCCAGTCGCCTGAACCGCAGGACGCGAACGCGCGGCGCCGTTGCCGACCCGAGGACGCCATCCGTCCTCCTGGGCACACTCGTGCGCACGAACCGCGGAGGCAGTCACGATGATCTCCTTGCGTCGCCCGGACCACCCTCGCTCCACCCGCCGTTCCCGGCCGGGCCGCCGCGCCATGCGGAGGCTCGCCGTGGTGGGGTCCCTGCTGGGCCTGGCGGCCCTGCCGCTGCAATCGCTGGACAGCGCGTCGGCCGCCTCGGCGCCGTCCCCGGTCAAGGACCCGGCGTCCCTGGTCAACCCGCTGATCGGCACCTCGGGCCTGGTCAACACCTTCCCCGGCCCCGACATGCCGTTCGGCATGATGCAGTGGGGTCCCGACACCACCCCGCACCGGGCGCAGGGCGGCGGCTACGAGTACGACAGCACGAAGATCTCCGGCTTCAGCCTCACCCACGTCTCGGGGCCGGGCTGCGACGTCGCGGGCGACGTACCGATCCTGCCGGTCTCCGGAGCGCTGCCCGGCAATCTGTCGGCGGCCACGGCCGAGTTCGCGCACAGCGACGAGAAGACGGCCGTCGGCTCGTACACGGTGACCGACGCCTCCGGTGTCACCACGGAACTGACCGACACCACCCGCGCGGGCCTGGGCCGCTTCACCTTCCCCGCCGGCGCGCCCGGCAATCTGCTGCTCAAGCTGAGCGGCGGCGCCACCCAGGTGGACGGCACCCGGGTCAAGGTGGTGAACAACCACGAGGTGAGCGGCGCGGTCGACAGCGGGCACTTCTGCGGCGCGGGCAACCGCTACACGCTGCACTTCGACATCACGTTCAACCGCCCCTTCACCGCCAGCGGCACCTGGGTCGGCAGCACGGTCAACCCCGGTGCCAAGGCGCTGGCGGCGGGCCGCACCGCCGCGCCCGCGCCGAACGCGGGACAGGGCGGCGCACCGCACGAGAAGCGCTCCACCGTCCCCGCCGCGCCGTCCCCGGCCGTGCACCCGGTGGCGGGCGCTGCCCCGGCCGCCCGCGCGGGCACCTCGGGCACCTCGGGCAAGAGTGCCGCGGCGGCCCCGGTCACCGGCGCCAACGGGATGTACCTGACCTTCGACACCGCGTCCTCCACCGCGGTCACCGCGGCGGTCGGCATCTCGTACACCAGTGACGACAACGCCGCGGCCAACCTCTCCTCGGAGATCAGCGGCTGGAACCCGGACAAGCTGCGCACCGCGAACCACAACGCCTGGAACGACGTGCTCGGCCGCATCGCGGTCGGCGGCGGCAGCCACGACCAGCAGGTGCAGTTCTACACCGCGCTCTACCACGCGCTGCTGCACCCGAACGTCTTCTCCGACGACAACGGCCAGTACATGGGCATGGACAACCAGGTCCACACGCTGTCGAAGGGCCAGAAGGCGCAGTACGCCAACTACTCCGGCTGGGACACCTACCGCTCGCAGACCCAGCTGATGGCCACCGTAGCCCCGCAGCAGACCGGCGACGTCGTCACCTCGATGCTCAACGGCTACGACCAGACCGGCCTGCTGCCCAAGTGGGCCTCGAACAACGGCGAGAGCTACGTCATGGTCGGCGACCCCGGCGCCTCGATCATCGCCGACGCCTACGCCTTCGGGGTGCGCAACTTCGACTCCGCGCACGCGCTGGACGCCATGGTGCACGAGGCGACCACGCCCAACCAGGACCGCCCGGGCCAGGCGGTGCGCGACGCCAAGGGCTACCTGCCGCTGGACGAGACCGACTACAGCTGCTGCAACTTCTACGGCCCGGTGTCCACCCAGCTGGAGTACGACAGCGCCGACTACGCGCTGGCCTCGTTCGCCAAGTCGCTGGGGAAGACCGCGGACTACACCAGGTTCGCCACCCGCGCCCAGGACTGGATGAACGTCTTCAACCCGCAGACCGGCTACATGCAGGGCCGCAACAAGGACGGCAGCTTCGCCGGCGGCTTCACCCCCGCCACCTCCAACGGCTTCGTCGAGGGCACCTCGGCGCAGTACACGCCGATGGTCCCCTTCGACCTCAAGCAGCTCATCACCGCCCGCGGCGGCCCGGCGGCCTACGCCTCGTACCTCGACAGCCTGCTGGACAGCATCACCGAGCCCGGCGGCACCGACGCCGACCTCTCCAACGAGCCGAGCCTGGAGATCCCCTGGGAGTACGACTACCTCGGGCAGCCGTGGAAGACCCAGGCCGCGGTGCGGCAGGCGCAGACCGGTCTGTACTTCAACGCCCCGGTCGGCTCCTTCGGCAACGACGACCTCGGCGCGATGAGCTCCTGGTACGTCTGGTCGTCGCTGGGCATGTACCCGGAGACGCCCGGCACGGACACCCTGGCGCTGGGCAGCCCGGCGTTCCCGATCGCCAAGGTCACCTTCGGCAACGGCAAGCAGGTCACGCTCAACGCCCCGCAGGCCGCGCCCGACGCGCCCTACGTGCAGTCGCTCGACGTCAAGGGCAAGGCGTGGAATGCCGCCTGGCTGACGTTCGGCCAGTTCCGCTCGGCCAGGACGCTGGACTTCGCGCTCGGGGCGCAGCCGAACACCTCGTGGGCGACCGGTCCTGACGCGGCGCCGCCGTCGGACACCACCGGCGGCCAGCGGGTGCTGGCCGCGACCGGCCCGACCAGCGACGGGCTCGTCATCGCCCCCGGTGCGAGCGGTGACGCCACGCTGCGGCTGACCAACCTCGGGGCGAAGGCCGTCACCGCGGACTGGACGGCCACCGCGGACCCGGGGGTGAGCCTCGGCGCCACGTCCGGCTCGCTGACCGTGCCCGCCTCGGGCACCGCGCAGGCGCAGGTCCCGGTCACCGCGGGCGGCACGGAGGGCGCCTACTCCGTCTCCTTCGCGCTCACCGACCACACCAGCGGCGCCGACCTGGCCGGCGCCACCTTGCGGGTGGCCGTCGCGCAGCCCGGCGCGCTGTGGCCGTACGAGTCGAACGAGGGCGTCTACGCCGACGACACCCGCTTCACCGGCGGCTTCGACGACGGCGGCTGGGCGTACTCGCAGAACGCCCTGGCCGCGGCGGGGGTCGCCGGCGGCGGCAAGCTCACCGCGGACGGGATCACCTACACCTGGCCGACCACCGCCCCGGGGCGGCCGGACAACCTCGAAGTCGGCGGGCAGACCATCCCGCAGCCGGCCGGCTCCTCCGGTGCCTGGCTCGGCCTGCTCGGCGCCGCCACCAACGCGCCGACCGACGGCAGCGGCGTCCCCGGCGACCTGACCGTCACCTACACCGACGGCAGCACCGCCAAGGCGACCGTGGTCTTCGCCGACTGGACCCTCAACGGCAATGCCAGCAAGCCCCTTCCGGGCAACACCACGGTGGCGGCCTCGGCCTACCGCAACACCGCGGACGGCGGCCGGGACAACGTCAAGGCGTACGTCTTCTCGGTGAAGGTGCCGCTGGACCCGGCCAAGACGGTGGCCTCGGTGACGCTGCCGGTGACCGGGGCCTCGGGCACGGTCCACCTGTTCGCCCTCGGCTACGGGAGCTGAGTCCGCGCCGTACCGCCCCGGGCCCAGCGCCGAGTTGGGCCCGGGGCGGTACGACTTCCCCCCGCCGGGCAGGAGTTCAGGCGCAATCGGAACACCGAGGCGACCTGTACATGACAATTCTGCGGTCATAGGATGGCCCCGCCCTCACGTGAGAGCGCTCTCTCATCGGTCTCACCCCCCGCACTGAAGAGGAAGTGCCATGAAACGCAGAGTCAGCATGATGGTCGGCCTGTCCCTGGCGCTCGCCGCCGCGGCCACCGTGGGAGGTGCGGGCGCCATGACGGCGACCGCGGCCCCCGCCTTCACCGGCGCCTCCGACGCCGTGGTCACGACGATGGTCCACGACCTGGGCCTGACCAAGGCCCAGGCCCAGCAGCGGCTGGAGCAGCAGGCCACCGCCACCGCCCTCGAACCGGCGGCGCAGAAGGCCGCCGGAAGCTCCTACGGCGGTTCGTGGTTCGATCCCGCCGAAGGGAAGCTGGTCGTCGCCGTCACGGACGCGCGGGCGGCGAAGACCGTGGCGAGGACCGGCGCGGCCTCCGTCGTGGTCGCCCGCACCGCCGCACAGCTCAACTCGGCGAAGACCGCGATCGACAACCTGGCCAGGAAACAGAAGGCCCCCGCCGGAGTGAGCAGTTGGGGCGTCGACCTCCAGTCGAACAAGGTCGTGATCGACGTCCGCGCCGATGCGGCCGGCGACCCGGCGGTGCGCGCCTTCGTCGCCGGCGCCGAGCGGGGCGACACCGCCGAGGCCGTCACGGTGAAGACCACCGCCGCCGCACGGCCGACAACGTTGTCCGCGGGCACGGTCGGCGGTGACCCGTACACCAGTCACGGCATCCGCTGTTCCATCGGCTTCTCCGTCCACGGCGGTTTCGTCAGCGCCGGCCACTGCGCCCAGGGCGGGGCAGCCGTCTACGGCTGGGACGGCTCCTACGTCGGCAACTTCCAGGGCGGCACCTTCCCTGGCAACGACTACTCCTGGGTCAACGTGGGCAGCGGATGGTGGACCGTCAACGTCGTGCTCGGCTGGGGCACGGTCTCCGACGTGCTGGTCCACGGTTCCGCCGTGGCCCCGGTGGGCTCCTCGATCTGCCGCTCGGGTTCGACGTCGCACTGGCACTGCGGCACGGTGCTGGGCATGAACGAGACGGTCAACTACAGCCAGGGCAGCGTCTACGGGCTCACCGAGACCAACGTGTGCGCGGAACCGGGCGACTCCGGCGGCTCGTTCATCAGCGGTGACCAGGCCCAGGGAGTGACCTCCGGCGGCTACGGCAACTGCACGTCGGGCGGCGAGACCTGGTTCCAGCCGGTCAACCCGATCCTGTCCGCCTACGGTCTCACCCTCCAGACCAGCTGACCTCCGCGGTCGCCGTTCACCGTCCGGCCCTGCCGGACGGTGAACGGAGCCTGCTCCTGGCCGGCGACGGCACCTTCGCCGCGGACGAGGCCGGCCGGATCGTCGCCGGCATCCGCTGACCGGCCGGCACGGCGGCGGAAACGCAAGGGGGCACCGCCCCGACGGGCGGTGCCCCCTTGCGTGCGGGCCGGTCATGACTACAGCAGCCAGCGGTTGCGGCGGACGACGGGGAGCTGGGCCCAGAGGCGGCCGAGGCCCCAGGTGGTGCCGGCGGCGGCGAAGGCGAAGAGGATCATCGCGAGGGCGTAGACGAAGTGGTAGTCCACGAACGGGTTGGACGACATGCTCGGGGCGCCGGTGGACAGGTGCTGGGCGGGCGGCCATTCCGCGGCCCACATCATCGCCATCAGGACGGTGCCCGCCACGGCTGTGACGCGCAGCGCGATGCCGCTCATGAGGGCGGCGCCGATGCCGAGCAGGGCGAGCATGAAGAGCCAGTCGGTCCAGCCCTGTCCCGCGATGTGGTGGAAGAACGACTGCAGCGGGCCGGCGGACACGCCGGACAGGAAGCCCTTGGTGGGGGAGCCGCCGTCGATCCAGCCCTTTCCTGAGCCGGTGGCGTAGTGCAGGCCGAAGGCCTTGTCGAGGAACGCCCACAGGAAGATGAAGCCGGTCGCTATCCGTACGGCGGCCAGTGCCCTGGCGGCGAGCGCGGCGCCGGCGGCGGTCGCCGTGTCGTTCACCGGCTCGGCGACCGCCCCGTTCCGGCTGGGCAGGTGGAATCCGGAGCGCTGCCTGGGCTGGTTGTGAACGGCCATGATGTCTCCCTGCTCGATGAGTTGCTGTCCGGTACGCCATTACTGTCCCGCCGGCGGGGGTGCGGGCGCTGGGGGCCCAGGGCCCGACCTCGTGGGCCGAACGGCCCTGCCCACGGGCCCGGTCGGGCCGCGCGGCACACGAGGCCGGGGCTCGCTCAGCCTTCCCAGGTCCAGTCGGCGACCTCGGGCAGGTCGGTGCCGTGCTCGCGGATCCAGGCGTGGTGGCGCAGGCGGGTGTCCTCCATGTGCTGGCGGACGGGGGCCGCGGTGATGGCCAGGCCGGGGACGCGGTCGATGACGTCCATGACGAGGCGGTAGCGGTCCAGGTCGTTGCGGACGACCATGTCGAAGGGCGTGGTGGTGGTGCCGTTCTCCTTGTATCCCCGCACATGCAGGTTGGCGTGGCCGGCACGGCGGTAGGCGAGCCGGTGGATGAGCCAGGGGTAGCCGTGGTAGGCGAAGATGACCGGCTTGTCGGGGGTGAACAGCGCGTCGTATTCGGCGTCGGCCATGCCGTGCGGGTGTTCCTCCTTGGGCAGCAGGCGGGCCAGGTCGACCACGTTGACGACCCGTACGCCGAGTTGGGGCAGGTGGTGGCGCAGGAGCTGCGCCGCCGCGAGCACTTCGAGGGTGGGGACGTCGCCCGCGCAGGCCAGGACGACATCGGGGCCGCGCCGGACGTCCTCGGTGCCGGCCCACTCCCACAGCCCGGCGCCGCGGGCGCAGTGGGCGCGGGCGGCGTCCATGGACAGCCAGTCGAAGCTGGGCTGCTTGCCGGCGACGACGACGTTGACGTAGTCCCGCGAGGCCAGGATGTGGTCGGCGACGGAGAGCAGGGTGTTGGTGTCCGGCGGGAGGTAGACCCGGACGACTTCGGGGGCCTTGTTGAGGACGTGGTCGATGAAGCCGGGGTCCTGGTGGGAGAAGCCGTTGTGGTCCTGGCGCCAGACGTGCGAGGTGAGCAGGTAGTTGAGCGACGCGATGGGGCGGCGCCAGGGAATCCTGCGGGTGGTGCGCAGCCATTTGATGTGCTGGTTCACCATCGAGTCGATGATGTGGACGAAGGCCTCGTAGCAGGAGAACAGGCCGTGCCTGCCGGTGAGGAGGTAGCCCTCCAGCCAGCCCTGGCAGGTGTGTTCGGAGAGGATCTCCATCACCCGGCCGTGCGGGTCGAGGTTCTCGTCCACCGGCAGGGTCTGCGCCTGCCAGGCCTTGCCGGAGGCCTGGTAGACGGCCTGGAGCCGGTTGGAGGCGGTCTCGTCGGGGCCGACCAGACGGAAGTCGCGGCGGTCCGCGGTGTCGGCCATGACCTGTTCGAGCAGGTCGCCGAGGACACGGGTGGGCTCGTGCAGGGTGGTGCCGGGCTTGTCGACGGGGACGGCGAAGCGCTCCAGAGCCGGAATCGGCAGGTCGCGCAGCAGCAGACCGCCGTTGGCGTGCGGGTTGGCGCCCACCCGGCGTTCGCCGGCCGGTACGCACGCCAGCACGTGCGGGCGCGGGCGTCCCGACTCGTCGAAGAGCTCGTCCGGGCGGTAGGAGTGCAGCCACTCCTCCAGCTGCCGCAAGTGCTGCGGGTTGTCGCGGACTTCGGACAGTGGCACCTGGTGGGCGCGCCAGGTGCCTTCGACGGGGAGGCCGTCGACTTCGGCGGGTCCGGTCCAGCCTTTGGGGGTGCGCAGCACGATCATGGGCCAGCGGGGCCGTTCGGCTGCGCCCTGCTCGCGGGCGGCTTTCTGGAGGGCGGTGATGCGGTCGAGGGCGGTGTCCATGGCGTGGGCCATGGCCTGGTGGACGGTGGCGGGGTCGTGGCCGGTGACGTGGATGGGGTCGTGGCCGTAGCCGTGGAGGAGTTGGTCGAGTTCGGTTTGGGGGAGGCGGGCCAGGACGGTGGGGTTGGCGATCTTGTAGCCGTTGAGGTGGAGGATGGGCAGGACGGCGCCGTCGTGGACGGGGTCGAGGAATTTGTTGGAGTGCCAGGACGTGGCGAGCGGTCCGGTCTCGGCTTCGCCGTCGCCGATGACGCAGGTGACGAGCAGGCCGGGGTTGTCGAGGGCGGCGCCGTAGGCGTGGGAGAGGGCGTAGCCCAGTTCGCCGCCCTCGTGGATCGAGCCGGGTGTCTCCGGGGCGACGTGGGAGGGGACGCCGCCGGGGAAGGAGAACTGCTTGAACAGCCGGCCCATGCCCTCGGCGTCCCGGCTGACGTCCGGATACGTCTCGGAGTAGCTGCCCTCCAGCCAGGAGTTCGCCAGGACGGCGGGGCCGCCGTGTCCGGGTCCCCAGACGCAGATCGCGTCCAGGTCGCGGGCCTTGACCACCCGGTTGAGATGGGTGTGGACGAGGTTCAGGCCCGGTGAGGTGCCCCAGTGGCCGAGCAGCCGGGGTTTGATGTGCTCGGGGCGCAGCGGCTCGGTCAGCAGCGGGTTGGCCATCAGGTAGATCTGGCCCACCGCGAGATAGTTCGCGGCCCGCCAATGGGCGTCCAGGGCGTCCAGCTCTTCGCGGCCGAGCCGGGCGGTTGCGGGTACGTCGGACATGTGGTCTCCAGGGGATCGGTGGTCGCCCGCACCACGCTCCGCCCTGCCCGCCGCCCGGGGCCAGGGCCTTCCGGGCGGTTGTGGGGGCCACTGGTCCCTCGTCCGTCCCCGCTCGACCGGGTCCCCAGGCCTGCTTCCGCGTCGGGGCAGTGCCGTTCGCGGGCCGAACCGCCCTCCCGGTAAGGCCGTTCGGCCCTCTGCGGCGGCGGCCGGAACCCGCGAAGGTGAAGGCGGCGGGCCGCGGTTCGCTCGACGAACGCCGCCGCGGCCCGCCACGACGGTCCGCGATCCGCCGAGCGCCCCCGCACACCGGCGCCCGACGACACGTGAGGCCCGGCGGGTCCGCGTGACCGGGTCAGGTACCGCCCCGAGGAGAGGACGTACCCCATGAACGAGCAGACCGTGGTCATCGGCGGCGGCTCCGCCGGCACGCTGGCCGCCAACCGGCTCCAGGCGGCGCTGAAGGACGCCGGGCACCGCATCGTGGTCATCGACCGCGAGGACCGCCGCGATCCGGAGCTCGACCTGCTGGCCGCCCTCGGCATCTACGGCCCCGAGACGTTGCAGCCCCCCGAGCACCTCCAGTTGCGGGCGGGGATCGGCCGGCGGCTCGCGAACGCCGCCACGATCGACACGGACCGCAGGGAGGTCTGCCTCACCGACGGCACCACGGTGCCCTACCGCGTACTGGTGCTGGCCACCGGGCGGCACCGGCTGCCGCCCGCGACGGGCGGCGGACGGCTCGCGGTCGCCGCGGGCAGCCTGCCGTCGACGAACCGCGCCGATGTCTTCGCCGTCGTCCCCGCCGGGGTCACGGCGTGGCCGGCGGGGGAGCAGCCGGTCCGGATCCAGGTGGAACACCTGGTGAGCGCGGTCCGGCGCTATCTGGACGCCGGCGCGCCGGTCGGCGGCGACGTCGCGGACACGAGCGCCGGGTGACGACGCCCGTTAGGACCCCTGCCCACCCGCGGCCGGTCGGCGGTCACCGGCCTGCCGATCGGGCCGCGGCACCCTTGCGACCCCGGCCCGCCGCACCCTTGCGACCCTCGCGCACTCACCGCCGGCGGGCGGCCATCAGCCCACCGGCCGGGCCGTGGCACCCGTACGGCCCCTGCCCAACGCCGTCCACGCCGAGCGCTCGGCACGCATGCACAGGAGCACACCATGAAGCACCGCAAGGTCGGGAACGTCATGACGAGCGACGTCGTCCGGGTCCGTGAGACGACCCCCTTCAAGCAGGTCGCGGCGCTCCTGGCGCAGCACCGCATCAGCGGGGTGCCCGTGGTGGACGACGACGAGAAGGTGGTCGGCGTCATCTCGGAGTCCGACCTGATGGTCCGGCAGGCCCGGCAGGAGGAGACGGCTCCCCGGCACCGGCTGCTGTTGAGCCCGGCGTCCCGCAGGAACGCGGCGAAGGCCGGGGCGCTGACGGCCGGGCGGCTGATGTCCACCCCGCCGGTGACCGTCCACGCGGACGACTCGATCGCCTTCTCCGCCCGCACCATGGCCCAGCACCGGGTCGAGCGGCTGCCGGTCCTCGACGAGGAGGAGCGGCTGGTCGGGATCGTGACCCGGCGCGACGTGCTCCAGGTCTTCCTCCGCCCCGACGCGGACATCCGCGAGGACGTCATCCAGGAAGTCCTGGTCAGGACCCTCTGGCTGACCCCGCTCGCGGCGGGGGTGGCGGTCCACGACGGTGTCGTGACGCTGGAGGGCAGGCTGGAACGGGAGAGCGACGTGGCCATCGCGGGAAACGCCACCGCCCGGATCGACGGTGTCGTCGCCGTCGACAACCGCCTCACCAGCCGCCGTGACGACACCGGGCCGCGGGCCGGCCAGGAGGCCCCCTGGCGGCGGCACCCCGCCTCGCCGGCGAGGTGACACCGCCGCACGCGCACGGCACGGCGGTGCGCCGCTCGGGACCGCGGGGCCGGACGGCGCGCCGCCGGGTCCGTTCGGCCCTGGTGCGGTACGGACCCGCGCGCGATGATCGGAGGACCAGGGACGGCACCGGGCCGGCCGGCGACAGGTGAGGCGTCCGCTCATGAGTGAGGTACCGCGATTCTCCGCGGAGTCCCCGATCCGGGTCTTCCTCGTGGACGACCACGAGGTCGTGCGCCGCGGTGTCCATGATCTGCTGGACGCCGAACCCGATATCGCGGTCGTGGGCGAGGCCGAGTCGGCCGGTCACGCGCTGGCCCGCGGCCCCGCGCTGCGCCCGGACGTCGCCGTGCTGGACATCCGCCTTCCCGACGGCGACGGGATCTCGGTCTGCCGGGAGCTGCGCTCGGCCATGCCCTCGCTGGCCTGCCTGATGCTGACCTCGTTCGACGACGACGACGCGCTGCTGGACGCGATCATGGCGGGCGCGGCCGGCTACGTACTGAAGCAGATCAAGGGCTCCGACCTGGTCTCGGCGGTGCGGACGGTCGCCTCCGGGCAGTCGCTGCTCGACCCGGCCACCACGGCCCGCCTGATGAGCAGCCTGCGGGCGGACCACTCCGGCACGGACCCCGAGCAGGAGGCGCTGGCCGGGCTGTCCCCCCGCGAGCGCGAGATCCTGGCCCTCATCGGCGAGGGCCTCACCAACCGGCAGATCGGCAAGCAGCTCTACCTGTCGGAGAAGACGGTGAAGAACAACGTGTCGCGGCTGCTGGCGAAGCTCGGCGTCGAGCGCCGGGTCCAGGCCGCGGTCATCGCCTCGAACAGCACGGCTCCGCCGCCCGGTCCCGGACACGGCCGCCGCTGACGGCAGGGCCGATCGGCCCACCCGCCGGGGACGTCCTTCCCCTGCCGGGCCGCTCCCCGCCCGGCGAGCCTTGAGCCACGGCGGCCCGAGGAGAGCGCAATGCACAACACCGCACTGGACGCGGCGGTTCTGGAGAAGCTGATTGCGGCGGCCGTGGCGGCGCCGTCCCTGCACAACACGCAGCCGTGGCGCTACCGGCTCGACCCCGGCACCTCCACGATCGAGGTGCGGGCGGCGCAGGAGCGGGGGTTACGGCACACCGACCCGGTGGGCCGCGGCCTGCACGTGTCGGTCGGGGCGGCGGTGTTCAACCTGCGGGTGGCGGTCGCGCACTTCGGCTGGGAGCCGGTGGTACGCCTGCTTCCCCGGCCCGCCGAGCCCGACCTGCTGGCGTCGGTACGGCCGGCGGGTCCGCTGCCCGGCGCCTCCCGCCACCGGCAGGATCTCTACGACGCGGTAGGGCGCCGGCGCAGCAGCCGGCTGCCCTTCACCGGCCGGACGGTTCCGGCGCAGGTGCTCGCCGAACTCGGCGAGGCGGCGGTGGCGGAAGGGGCCGAACTGGCCTTCCCCGAGGTGAACGAGGTCCGGCGGCTCCTGCAACTGACCGCGGAGGCGGAGTGGTTCACCGCGACCGACCCCGTCCGCCTGGCGGAGAGCCGCAGCTGGGTACGGGACGGGGCGTCGGACGGCCTGCCCGGCGCGGTGCTCGGCCCGCGGGACGCGGCCGGGCGGCTCCCCGTACGGGACTTCGCGGCTCTGCGTCCTGCCTACGACCGGCCCTCGGCGGTCTTCGAACAGCGCCCGCTGATCGCGGTGCTGTCCACCCGGCACGACAGCCGCGCGGACTGGCTGCGCGCGGGCCAGGCGCTGGAGAACATCCTGCTGACCGGCACCGTGCACCAGTTGCGCGCCTCGCTCCTGCACCAGGCGCTGGAATGGCCCGGCACCCGCTGGGCGCTGCGCGAACCCGGCGCGGGCAGGGGCTACGTCCAGATGCTCATCCGCCTCGGCTACGGCCCGGAAGGCCCGGCCAGCCCCCGCCGACCGGTCCACGACGTCCTGGACGCCCCGCCGGATGCCTGACGCCCGGCCGTACGGTGTCCTGGACGGGGCCGCCCGAGGCCCGACGCCCGATGGCATGACGCCCGAGGCCTGAGCCCCGACCGCATGACGCCCTGGACGCACCGCCCGACCGCCGCCTCCTACCGCCCGAGCGGCACGCGCCACACCAGCCGGGTGCCGCCGCCGTCGGCGGGCGCCGCCGCCATGTCGCCGCGGTGGCGTTCGGCGCGTTCGGCGAGATTGCGCAGGCCGCTGCGGCGGCCCTGGCGGGGGAGGCCGACGCCGTTGTCCGCGACGGTGACGGTCAGCAGGTCGGGGGAGACGGCGAGCGACACCTCGACCGCCGACGCCCGCGCGTGCCGGACGACGTTCGACAGCGACTCCTCCAGCACCGCGACCACGTCCTCCGCCACGGCCTGCGGCACGTCGGTGTCGATCAGCCCCTCCATCCGCAGTGAGGGGGTGAACCCGAGGGTGCGGGCGGCCGACTCGACGGCGGTGACGGTTCGCGCCCGCAGGCTCAGCCGCTCGCGGTCGGCGTCCTTCGCCCGGAGGCCGAAGATGGTGGAGCGGATGATCTTGATGGTCTCGTCGAGGTCGTCCACCGCCCGCGTGACGCGCTCGTTCGCCTCGGGGTGGTCGATGAAGCGCAGCGAGCTCTGCAGCGTCATGCCGGTGGCGAAGAGCCGCTGAATGGCCAGGTCGTGCAGGTCACGGGCGATCCGGTCGCGGTCCTCCAGCAGCGCCATCTGCTCGGTGGCCCGGCGGCGCTCGGCCAGTTCCATGGCCAGCGCGGCCTGTCCGGCGAAGGCCGCCAGCGGGGCCGTCTCGTCCCGCGCGAACGGCTGGGCGTGCTCCGCACGGCCCAGCAGCAGCACCCCGCGTGCCCGGTCCTCGGCCAGCATGGGGACCGCCACCACGGGCCCGAGCCCCTCCCACCGCGGCGGGCCGAACGCGGCCCGCGGGTCATTGCGTATCTCGCTGGTGGTGAGGGAACCCCCGGCGGCCAGGGCGGCGCCCATGAAGGAGCCCTCCACCGGCAGCACCAGACCGCTGTGCGCCTCGGCGTCCACCCCGACCGCGATCACCACCTGCAGATCCGTGCTCTCGCCGAACGGCAGCGCGATCACGCCGAGGTCGGCGTCGAGGATGTGGCTCGCGTGCCCGACGATGCCGCGCAGCACCGCCATCTCGTCCGCGCCGGACAGCAGGTCGCCCACGATCTGGGCGTTCGCCTCCAGCCACCGCTGCCGCTCGCGGGCGGCCTTGTACAGGCGGGCGTTCTCGATGGCGACGCCCGCGGCCACCGCCAGCGTGCGCAGGATCGCCTCGTCCTCGCCGTCGAAGTCGGCGCCGCCGTGCTTCTCGGTGAGGTAGATGTTCCCGAACACCTCGTCGCGCACCCGGATCGGCACGCCCAGGAAGGAGTGCATGGGCGGATGGCCCGCCGGGAAGCCGCGCGAGGCCGGGTGGTCGCAGATCTCGGTGAGCCGCAGCGGCTCCGGGTGGCGGATCAGCTCGCCGAGGAGGCCGTGCCCCGACGGCAGCGGCCCGATCGCCCGGGCCTGCTCGGCCGAGATCCCGCTGGTGAGGAACTGCGAGAGCCCGGTGCCCTCGATGACGCCGAGCGCGCCGTATTCCGCGTCGACCAGCACCACCGCGGCCTCCACGATCCGCCGCAGCACCTGCGGCAGGTCCAGTTCACCGCCGACCGACAGGACCGCTTCCAGCAGGCTGTGCACCCGGTCCCGGGTGCCGCGCACCGCGTCGATCCTGACCTGCAGCTCGTCCAGCAACTCGTCGAGCCGCAGCTGCGGCAACCGGGCTGCCTCCTCGCCCACCAGGTCCTCCACTCGGAACGGCCCGCGCACGGTGAACGGTCGACGTCACCGTAGTCGGTCCTGGCACGGCAGCGAAAGCCGGAGTCGGCTCCGGGGCCGGCGCACCGCCCGGGTCAGCGCGGTTCCGGGCCGAGCGCGGCGGTAAGGTCCTGGCCCAGCCGCTCCCGGACCCAGGCCAGCTGCCGGGCCCGGTGGAATTCGCCGCCGCCCTCGTGGCCGTTGTAGTGGTAGACCGCCAGCTCCTTGGGGCCCGCGTACGCGTGATACGCGGCTATGCAGGTGGAGGGCGGGCAGACCTGGTCCATCATCGCCACCGAGAACAGCGCGGGGGCGGTGGCGCGGGGGGCGAAGTGCAGCCCGTCGAAGTGGTCGAGCGCGGCGAGGAGCGGCTCGGCGCGGTCCCGGTGCAGCGCGAGGTAGCCGGCGATCTCGGTGTACGGCGGCAGGACGGCGCGTTCGGCGCCGCGCCGGATGTGGCACAGGAAGGGCACGTCGGGCAGCACGCCCGCGAGCCCCGGTACGAGGCCCGCGACCGCCAGCGCGATGCCGCCGCCCTGGCTGACGCCGGTGACCACGACCCGGTCGGGGTCGATCTCGGGGTGGCTGCGGGCGGCGGCCACGCAGCGCACCGCGTCGGTGTAGAGCCGCCGGTAGTAGTGGTCGTCGGGGCGGTCCGTGCCCCGGGTGAGGAAGCCGGGCACCGAGCCGTCCGCGGTGCCGCCGGTGTCGGGGGTCGCCCCGGGCGCGGCCGACCAGCCCTGGCCGCGGGTGTCCATGACCAGGTGGGCGTAGCCGGCCGCGGCCCAGGTCAGATTCTCGTGCGGCAGGCCACGGCCGCGCCCGTAGCCGAGGTATTCCACCACGCAGCCGAGCGGGCCGACCGGTGCGGCGGGCAGCCGCAGCCAGCCGCGCACCGGCTCGCCGCCGTATCCGGTGAAGGTGACATCGCTCACGCGGACCGCGGGCAGTCCGGCGTCGACGGCCTCGAACCGCGGCGGCCGGGCGGTCCGCCCCGCCTCTTCGAGCGTCCGGGACCAGAACGCGCCGAAGCCGGCGGGTGCGGGCTGCCCGGCCCGGTAGTCGAGGCATTCCGCCAGGGTGAGGTCGGTCAGGGGCACGCCGGGCTCCTCGCGAAGTGGGACATCTGATGTCTGATGTCCGCTCGGCGGGAATCTAGGCGGAGTCCCCGTCGGCGTCAAGGCGGTGCCGTATCCGGCGGGGCGCGATGACGGCGCCCTCGCGGGCCCCGTGCCTGCTCCCGCCGCCAGTGCCGGCTCCCGCCTCCGCGCCGGCCGGACCTGCCGTCCTGGCCTCGGCGATCCGCCGCCGTACCGGCGCGTAGTGGTCGGAGACGGCAGCGGCGAAGGCCGCCACGTCCCGGCTGCGGGCCGCGTCCACGATCCGGCGGTGGTGGTGGACCGTCTCGACCTCGTCGGCCCGGGTGATCCCGTTCAGGTGCGGGGCGACGACGATGTAGACGTCCCAGAAGGCGGCCGAGAGCTGGCCGATCAGCTCGTTGCCCAGCGGGGCGACCAGCAGGGCGTGGAAGGCGCGGTCGGCCTCCACGAAGCCGGTGCCGTCGCCGCTGCCGGAGGTGTCCATGTCGTTGACGAGGGCGTCGAGCGCGGCCACGTCGCCCGCGCCGAGCGCGGCCACGATGCGGTCGGCCATGCCGCGCTCGAACAGCTCGCGCATGTCCGCCAGCTCCAGCATGAGCTGCATGTCGTCGTCCCGGTCGAGAAGGCCACGGAAAGTGAGGCTTTCCACCAGCGCGGACAGCCCCAGCCGCCCCACGTAGGTGCCGTGGCCCCTGCGCACCTCCACGATGTCGAGGACGTCCAGGGTCTTCACGGCCTCGCGGACGCTGGAACGGCTCGCGTCCAGCGCCTCGCACAGCTCGTTCTCCGTGGGCAGGAGGTCGCCCGGACGGAGTCCGTTGTCCAGGATGTAACGTTTGATACCTTCGCTGACCTCGTGCATCAGCAGGCGGCTGCCCCGCCCTTTGCTGGAGTTACGACTTGCATCCACCCCTTGACCCCTCTCGTCCTTACGGCTACGGTCCACCCTATCAGGCATCAGACATCTGATGTCCTATGTTGCACAGAGTGTTCGCGGTGCTGTTCTCGCCGACCCGCCGCTGTTCGGCAGACGCCGGGCGGCGCCGCCCGGCGGCCCGGTACCGCCGGGCGCGGCCACGGCCGTCCGGCACCCCGGGCCCGGCCCGGCACCGCTCCCCACCGTCCATCCCTTCCTGCCCCGGAGGTTCCCGTGTCTTCTCGACGGACACCCGCCAGAGTCGATCGCCGCGCTTTCCTGCGCTATTCCGGCGCGGTCGGCGCAGCCGCCGCCTTCACCGGCACCCTCGCCGCGTGCGGCGGACCCTCCTCGACCACGAACGCCGGCTCCGGTTCCGGCTCCGGCGGCGGCGGAACGGCCGGCGGCACGATCACCGCGGGCATCTCGTACGCCCTGTCCACCGGGTTCGACCCGATGACCTCCTCGGGCGCCACCCCGGTCGCGGCCAACTGGCACATTTTCGAAGGACTGGTGGACCTCAACCCGGTCACGCTGACCGCCCGGCCCGCGCTGGCCACCGCGATGCCGGTGAAGATCGGCCCGACGACCTACCGCGCCACCCTGCGCGAGGGCGCGACCTTCCACGACGGCTCCGCCGTCACCGCCGACGACGTCGTCTTCAGCTTCCAGCGCATCCTGGACCCGAAGAACGCGTCCCTGATGGCGCAGTTCCTGCCCTTCCTCGACTCCGCCCGGGCGGTGGACCCCCGTACGGTCGAGTTCACGCTGAAGTACCCCTTCGCGCTCTTCCCGTCCCGGATATCGGTCGCCAAGGTCGTACCGAAGAAGATCGTGCAGGCCGACCAGAAGGCCTTCGACGCCAAACCGGTCGGCTCGGGGCCGTACGCGCTGGTGTCGGCCACCCGCGAGGACAAGATCGTCTTCCGGAAGTACCCGAAGTACAACGGGCGGTACCCGGCCAAGGCCGAGTCGATGACCTGGAATCTGCTCTCCGACGCCTCCGCCCGGGTCAGCGCGATGCAGTCCGGCCGGGTCGCGGCCATCGAGGACGTGCCGTACATCGACATGTCCGGCCTGAAGCGCAAGTCCACCGTCGAGTCGGCCGCGTCCTTCGGCAACCTCTTCCTGATGTTCAACTGCGCCAAGAAGCCCTTCGACGACCAGCGGGTGCGGCAGGCCCTGCACTACGCGCTGGACACCGAGAAGATCATCGCCACCGCGATGTCCGGCCAGGCCACCGCGGCCACCGGCTACCTCCAGCCCGGCCACCCCGACTACGTCAAGGCCGCCACGGTCTACGGCCACGACCCTGTGAAGGCGAAGGCGCTGCTGAAGGCCGCCGGCGTCAGCGGCCTGAAGGTGACCGTCCTGACCACCGACACCTCCTGGGTGCAGGACATCGCGCCGCTGGTCAAGGAGAGCTGGGACGCGGTCGGCGTCAGCACCACCTTGAGCATCGGCCAGTCCTCCGCCCAGTACGCGAAGATCGACACCGGCGACTTCGACCTGCTGGTCGCGCCCGGCGACCCGTCGGTCTTCGGCAACGACGTCGACCTGCTGATGCGCTGGTTCTACGTCGGCACCTGGCCCGAGACCCGCTACCGCTGGTCGGGCACCGCGGCGGGCAAGCAGGTCGTCGCGCTGCTGGACAAGGCCGCCCGCTCCGCCGACGACAAGGCGCGGGCCGGCCTGTGGGCCCAGGTCACGGACATCGTCGCCGACCAGGCGCCGCTCTACCCGATCCTGCACCGCAAGCTGCCGACCGCCTGGAACAGCCAGGCGCTGTCCGGGTTCAGCCCCGTGCCGACGACGGGCCTGTCCTTCCTCGGGGTGGCCCCGGCCTGAGCCGCCGGGCCGGCGCGCCGCCTCCCCGGCCGCCGGCCCCGGCACCCCCAGTCGTCCAGGACCTACCGCTAGGAACAACCGATGTTCGCTTTCCTCCGGCTCGCGCTGCGCCGCGTGGCGATCATGCCGGCGATGATCCTCGGCATCACCCTGCTGGTCTTCGTCGTGCTCCAGTTCTCCCCCGCGGACCCCGCCTACAACGCGCTGGGGGAGAACTCGACCGCCGCGGCCCGCGCGGCGTTCGCCCGGGCCAACGGGCTCGACGACCCGCTGCCCGTCCGCTACGTCCACTTCATCGGCCGCCTGCTGCACGGCGACCTCGGGGTGACCGTGCCGCCGAGCCAGCCGGTCGCCCACCGCATCGCCGTGGCCTTCCCGCTCACCTTGCAACTCACCCTGCTGGGGCTGCTGCTCGCGGTCGTCCTGGCCGTCGCACTCGGTGTCGTCGGCGCGATGTACCGCGACCGCTGGCCCGACCACGTCTTCCGCGCGGTGTCGATGGCCGGTGTCGCGGTGCCGTCCTTCTGGCTCGGCGTGCTGCTGATCCAGCGGTTCGCCCTGGACAACTCCTTCTTCCCGACCGGCGGTTACGTCAACCCGGGCGACTCCTTCACCGGCTGGCTGCGCTGCATGACGCTGCCGTCGATCTCGCTCGCGGTGCCGGTCGCGGCCTCGCTGGCGCGGCTGATCCGCACCTCGATGGTCACCGAGCTGGACCGCGACTACGTCCGCACGGCGACCGGCAACGGCCTGCCACCGCTGCTGGTCGTCCGCTCCGTCCTGCGCAACGCGCTGGTCACCCCGCTCACCGTGCTGGGCATCAAGGTCGGCTACCTGCTCAGCGGCGCGGTCGTCATCGAGACGATCTTCGACCTCCCCGGCATGGGCAAGCTCATCCTGGAGGGCGTCACCGGCGGCGATGTCGCCCTGGTGCAGGGCACCGTCCTGACGATCGCGCTCGCCTTCCTGGTCGTCAACGTCGTCGTCGACCTGCTGTACCTGCTGGTCAACCCGCGCATCAGGACGGTATGAGATGTTCCTGTTCACTGGCCCCCAACGGGTCGTCGCCAAACTGTCGCGCCCGGGCATCCGCTTCCGCGCGCTGCCGCTCGCCTCGCGCATCTCGCTCGCCGTCCTGGTCGTCGTGATCCTGGCCGCGGTGTGCGCGCCGCTGGTCGCCGACAACCCGCTGACCACCGGCATCCCCGTCCAGTCCCCGGGCGCCCACCACTGGTTCGGCACCGACCGGCTCGGCCGCGACATCTTCGCCCGGGTCGTCTACGGCTCCCGCTACTCCCTGGTCATCGGCCTGGGCTCGACGGCCGTCGCGGTCGTCGCCGGCGCGGTCCTCGGCTCGCTGGCCGCCACCTCGCCCAAGTGGGGCGACGAGACGGTCATGCGGATCCTCGATGTCGTCATGTCCTTTCCGCCGATCGCCCTGGCCGCCGTGCTGGTCACCGTCTTCGGCTCCAGCGTGCCCGTCCTGATCCTCACCATCGCCTTCGTCTACGTGCCCTCGCTGGCCCGCGTCGTCCGCGCCAATGTGCTCGCGCAGTACGGCGAGGACTACGTCGCCGCCGAGAAGGTCATCGGCGCCCGCCGCGGCTACATCGTGCTGCGGCACGTGGCCGTCAACTGCGCCGCGCCCGTCATGGTGTTCGCCACCGTCCTGGTCGCCGAGGCCATCATCTTCGAGGCCAGCCTCTCCTTCATCGGCGCCGGTGTGCAGGACCCCGAGCCCAGCTGGGGCAATGTGCTCTCCTACGGCCGGCAGATCCTGCTCTCCGGCGGCTGGTGGGCCACCTTCTTCCCCGGCCTGGTGCTGCTGGTCACCGTGCTGGCCCTGAACATCCTCTCCGAGGGCCTCACCGACGCCTCCGCCTCGCCCGGCGCCGCCCGGGCCGAGCGGATCGACCCCGCCGCGACCGCCATCGCCGCGGCCGGCGATGCCGCGCGGCCCGCGGCGGAACCGCCCGCGAGCCGGACCGGTGACACCGCGACCGACGCGGAGCCGCCGCCCGGGAAGCGCCCGGCGGACGACGACCGGGCCGCCGTCGAGCGCAGCCTCGTCCTGCTCGCCGAGCGCATGACCACCCACCCGCCGGCGATCCGGCCCGTCCCGGCCGGCGCCCCTGAACTGCTCGCCATCCGCGACCTGTCGATCCGCTTCCCCGACCGCTACGGCGACGTCCCCGTGGCCGACGGCATCTCGCTGACCGTCCGGGAGGGCGAAACCCTCGGCCTGGTGGGCGAGTCCGGCTGCGGCAAGAGCATCACCAGCCTGGCCGTCATGGGCCTGCTGGCCCGCAACGCCGAGGTGAGCGGGCGCATCGACTACCGCGGGCGCAATCTGCTCGACCTCGCCCCCCGGCAGCGCCGCGCGCTCGCCGGGACCGAGATCGCGATGGTCTACCAGGACGCCATGTCGTCGCTGAACCCGTCGGTGCTCGTCGGCCGCCAGCTCAAGCAGCTCACATCCCGCGGCGGCACCCAGAGCCCCGCGGAACTGCTCGACCTCGTCGGCCTGTCCCCCGACCGCACCTTGCGCAGCTACCCGCACGAGCTGTCCGGCGGGCAGCGGCAGCGGGTGCTGATCGCCATGGCGCTGTCCCGCAGCCCCCGGCTGCTCATCGCCGACGAACCCACCACCGCGCTCGATGTGACCGTCCAGGCCCAGATCGTCGAACTCCTGGTCCGGCTGCGCGACGAACTCGGCTTCGCGATGATCCTGGTCTCCCACGACCTGGCGCTCGTCGGCGGCCTCGCCCACCGCGTCGCGGTGATGTACGCCGGGCAGGTCGCCGAGACCGGCGACACGCGGGCGCTGCTCACCGACCCCGCCCACCACTACACCCGCGGCCTGCTCGGCTCGGTCACCTCGCTGGAGTCCGGCGCCGACCGGCTGCACCAGGTGCCCGGCGTGGTGCCGGCGCCCCGGCACTTCGGCGCCGGCTGCCGGTTCGCCTCCCGCTGCGAGGCCGCGACCGCGGTGTGCCGCAGCCAGGTGCCCGAACTCGCCGGGCGCCCCGGGGAGTCCGCAGGACCGCCCGAAGACGGCGCCGGACGGCACGGTTTCGCCTGCCACCACCCGGCGGAGCCCGTACTGCTGCAAAGGAGCGGACGATGATCCGGCTCGAAGACGTCCACGTCCGGCACCGGGTCCGCGGCGGCGGCCTGTTCAGGCACGACGCCGTGCACGCGCTCACCGCGGCGGAACTGACCGTGCAGCGCGGCGAGATCGTCGGCCTGGTCGGCGAGTCGGGGTGCGGCAAGTCCACCCTGGCCCGGGTGCTGACCGGCCTCCAGCGGCCCACCGAGGGCCGGGTGCTCTTCCGCGGCGAGGACCTGTGGGGCATGCCCGCCGCCCGGCGGCGCGCCGAATTCGGGTCCTCGGTCGGGGTGGTCTTCCAGGACGCCTCGACCGCCCTGAACCCGCGCATGCCCGTCGGCCGCATCCTGCGCGACCCGCTGGACGTCCACCGCCGGGGCACGGTACGCGACCGGGAGCGCCGGGTCGCCGACCTCCTCGACCTGGTCGGCCTGCCGGGACACACCCTGCACGCCCTGCCGGGACAGCTGTCGGGCGGCCAGCGCCAGCGCGTCGCCATCGCCCGCGCGCTGGCCCTGGAGCCCGAGCTGATCGTCGCGGACGAACCCACCAGCGCCCTGGACGTCTCCGTACGCGCCCAGGTCCTCAACCTGCTGATGGACCTGCGGGCCGAACTCGGCCTCGGCATGGTCTTCATCTCGCACGACATCCAGACCGTCCGGCACCTCTCCGACCGGCTCGCCGTCCTCTACCTCGGCCGCATCGTCGAGGAGGGCCCCGCAGGACAGGTCTCCCGGGCGCCGGCCCACCCGTACACCGAGTCGCTGTTCTCCGCCACGCCCAGCCTGCTGGAGACGACCGAGCGGATCGTGCTGAACGGCCCCGTCCCCTCCGCCACCCGCCCGCCGAGCGGCTGTCCCTTCCGCACCCGCTGCTGGAAGGCCGACGACGCCTGCGCCGACACCTTCCCGCAGCCGACCGCGGACGGCGCCCACCGCTGGCACTGCGTCCACCCCCAGATTCCCGCGCCGGCGGCCACCGCCGCGCAGCCCGCTACGAGGAGCAGTTCGTGAAGCCCCGCACCTCCCCCTTCTCGGGGGTCATCCCGCCCGTCGTCACCCCGCTCGCCGCCGACGGCACGGTGGACACCGCCTCGCTGGAGCGCGTCGTCTCCCACCTCCTCGACGGCGGTGTCGACGCGCTGTTCGCCCTGGGCAGCTCGGGCGAGGTCGCCTATCTGACCGACGACCAGCAGGACACCGTCCTGGACGTGGTGGTGAAGACCGCGGCCGGGCAGGTCCCGGTGCTGGCGGGCGCCATCGAGACCACCACCAACAAGGTCATCGAACGCGCCGGGGCGGCAACCGCCAGGGGAGTGGCGGCCGTTGTCGCGACCGCCCCCTTCTACACCCGCACCCACCCCACCGAGATCGACCGGCACTTCCGGCTGATCGCCGCGGCCTGCGACGTCCCCGTCCTCGCCTACGACATCCCGGTGTGCGTGCACAGCAAGCTCTCCCGCGACCTGGTCCGCACCCTGGCCGCCGACGGCGTCCTGGCCGGGGTGAAGGACTCCAGCGGCGACGACGTGTCCTTCCGCCAACTCGCCCTCGACCTGCGCGACCAGGCCGGCTTCGCGCTGCTCACCGGACACGAGGTCGTGGTCGACGCGATGCTGCTGGCCGGCGCCGACGGCTCCGTGCCCGGCCTCGGCAATGTCGACCCGCACGGCTACCGGCGGCTGCACGACGCCGCCGCCCGCGGCGACTGGACCGCGGCCAAGGCCGAACAGGACCGGCTGGCCCGGCTCTTCGAGATCGTCGCGGTCGCCGACCCGTCGTCCGCCTCGGGCACGGCCGCGGGCCTGGGGGCCTTCAAGACCGCGCTCACCGTGCTCGGTGTGATCGCGGGCAACACCGTCAGCCCGCCCATGCGCCCGCTGACCGGCCAGGAGACCGACCGCATCGCCGCGATCCTGGAGCAGGCGGGGCTGCGATGACGCTGCTGGCCGGCGTCGACATCGGCGGCACCAAGACCTCCGCCGCCCTGATCACCCCCGAGGGCGACCTCCTCGACCGCATCACCCTGCCCACCCCCGCCGACCGCGGCCCCGCCGCCGTCCTCGACACCGCGGCCCGGGCGGTGACCCAGCTCGGCCGGCCCGTGGACGCCGTCGGCGTCGGCAGCGCAGGCGTCATCGACCCGCGCACCGGCACGGTGCGCTCCGCCACCTCCGCGCTGCCCGGCTGGGGCGGCACCGACCTGCGCGGGCTGCTCTCGGCACGGCTCGGGCTGCCGGTCGGCGTCGACAACGACGTCAACGCCCACGCGCTCGGCGAGCACTGGCGGGGCGCCGCCGCCGGGCACGCCTGCGTCCTGCTGCTCACCGTCGGCACCGGCGTCGGCGGCTGCGTCCTGATCGACGGCCGCGTCCACCACGGCGCCGGCGGCGCCGCGGGCGAGGCCGGCCACCTGCCGGTGCCCGCGGCGGCCGGGCTGCCCTGCCCGTGCGGCGGCCACGGCCACACCGAGGCCGCCGCCTCGGGACCCGCGATGACGGCGGCCTACCGCCGGCTCGCGGACGCGCCGGACGCGACCCTTCCGAGGGTCGACTCCCTGGCAGAGAAGGGCGATCCGGTCGCGCTCGCCGTCCTGCGCACGGGCGCGACCGCGCTGGGCGAGGCCATCGGCGGCCTGGTCAACGTGCTGGCGCCCGATCTCGTCCTGCTCGGCGGCGGGGTCAGCCGCTGCGGCCCCGCCTGGTGGGACCCGCTCCGCGCCACCGTCGCCTCCCACCTGCTCCCCGCCGTCGCCGGCACCCCCCTGCGGGCGGGCTCGCTCGGCGACGACGCCGCGCTGTACGGTGCCGCGCTGCTGGGACGGGAGGTGCTGGTGTGAGCGGCGCCGACGACCGTACGGCTACCGGCGCCGGCGTCCTGGAAGGGCTGCGCGGCCGGCTGGTCGTCTCCTGCCAGGCCTACCCCGGGGAGCCGCTGCGCGATCCGCTGATCATGCGGCAGACGGCGCTCGCCGTGATCGAGGGCGGCGCGGCCGGCATCCGCGCCCAGGGGCTGGACGACCTGCGCGCGATCCGCGCGGTCACCGACGTACCCCTCATCGGCCTGTGGAAGGACGGCACATCGGGCGTCTACATCACTCCGACCGAGCGGCACGCCCTCGCCGTGGCCGCGACCGGCGCCGACATCGTCGCCGTCGACGCCACCTTCCGGCCGCGCCCCGGCGGAGAGACCCTGGAGCGGACCGTCGGCGCCGTCCACCGGGCCGGCCGCCTGCTCATGGCCGATGTCTCCAGCTACGAGGAGGGCGTCGCCGCCGCCGCCCTCGGCGCGGACCTGGTCGGCACCACCCTGTCCGGCTACACGGGCCGGGGGCCGCACCCCGAAGGCCCCGACCTCGACCTGGTCGCGCGCCTGAGCGCCGACCTGGCCGTGCCCGTCGTCGCCGAGGGCCGCGTCCACACCCCCGAGCAGGCCCGGTCGGCTCTGGCCGCAGGCGCGTTCACCGTCGTGGTCGGCACGGCCATCACCCATCCGACGACGCTCACCCGCTGGTTCACCGAGGGCCTGGGATAGCGGGGCCTCCCCGCGAAGCGGCCCCGCGGGGACGCTCAGCCGGCGTCCTTGCGGGTCCGCAGCAAGGTGGCGATCTGCCGGACGAGTTCGTCGTCACTGCCGACCCGCTTGCCCGAGACGAGCGCGCCGAGGCGTTCGGCGGTCTGGAAGTCGTAGGCGCGCTCCTGCTCGGCCCCGGGCACGCTGCCGTACTCCTCGGCGGCGCGGAAGCCCACGGTCAGGTCGACCGCCTTCGCGATGAGCCAGGTGAGGATGAAGGAGAAGGCGAGGACGGAGACGATCGCGACGAGCTGATGGCCCAGCAGTCCCCAGCCGCCGTCGTAGAAGAGGCCCTTCTTGCCGCTGATCCGGGCGGTGGCGAAGAGTCCGACCATGATCAGGCCGATCATCCCGCCGACCCCGTGCACGCCGACCACGTCGAGCGTGTCGTCGATGCCGAAGCGGAATTTCAGGGTGATGGCGAAGGCGCACACCGCGCCGGTGACCAGGCCGGTGACGACCGCGCCGAGGGGGTTGATCTCGCCGCATGCGGGGGTGATCGCGACCATGCCGGCGACCGCGGCGGACACCACGCCCATGGTGGTGACGGTCCCCGTCCGCCACTTCTCGACCAGCGGCCAGGTCACCATGGCCGCCGCGGCGCCCAGTTGGGTGTTGATGAAGGCGGCGGCCGCGGTCCCCTGGTCGGTCAGGGCCGAGCCGGAGTTGAAGCCGAACCACCCGAACCAGAGCAGGGCGACACCGATCACGACCAGCGGGATGTTGTTGGGACGCTCCTCGCGGCGGGCGAAGTCCCGCGGCGCGCGCAGCACCAGCGCCACCGCGAGGCCGGCGACCCCGGAGTTCAGCTCCACCGGCAGACCGCCCGCGAAGTCGAGCGCGCCGAGGTGCCGCACGATCCAGCCGTCCTGGTCGAACACCCAGTGGGCCACAGGCACGTAGACGATCAGCAGCCACAGGACGACGAAGACGAGCCAGCCCTTCATGGCGGCCCGGTCGGCGATGGATCCGCTGATCAGGGCGACGGTGACGATCGCGAAGCCCATCTGGAAGGTGCTGAAGATGTAGGTGGGGATGTGCCCGGACAGCGTGGCCAGTCCGATGCCGTGCAGGAAGGCGTGGTCGAGGTTCCCGATGAGCCCGGCGCCGCCGACGTCCGGCCCGAAGGCCAGGGAGTATCCGGCGATCCACCACACGAGCGTGCCGAAGGCGAGCGCGGCGAAGCTCATCTTGATC